>DATLQC010000110.1:0-33738 GCA_035535395.1 Propionibacteriaceae bacterium
AGTTGAATCTTCTGCTCCAACAAAGCATCAGCCCCGTCACGAACGCGCCAACCTTGAACGGCCAGACATTAAAGGACGGCATCATCCCTTACCTCGCACAAGATGCTGTCTTCACGCTGGACCAACTTGACAGCCTGAACCAGGCCGATCCCAACGGAATCCTGACCGGGCATCTGGATATGCAGCGCGCCGGCATCTTCGGCGTGTCGCTGGGTGGCATGGTCAGTCCCGAAGCCTGTCACCTGGAGCCGCGCTTGCGCGCCTGCCTTGTAATGGAGGCCCCGATGCCGGCTGATGTGGTGAAGTCTGGCTTGCAGCAGCCGAGCATGTGGATTCTCAGCGATGCCGACACCTGGCGGCTCCAGCGCTGGTCGGACCGGGATGTCATGCAACACCAAACCACTATGCGGGCCGTGTTCGAGACTTTGCCGGGAGATGGCTACTTCGTGCAGGTGCCGAGGATGTTCCACCTCAACCTGACCGATGTTCCGCTTCTGATCTATGCACCGTTCGGCAGGAGATTGGGTTTGTTCGGGCCGATCGATGCGCATCGAGTACATCGCATCGTCAACGCCTACACCCTGGCGTTCTTCGACCGTCATCTCAAGGGCATGCCGGCAACGCTGCTCGATGGACCAGCAGCACAGTACCCAGAAGTCCGCATCGACTCGCGCCACCTTAATCCACTTCCCCATACGCACGGTCCTGGTTAACAACGCTCAGCTGCCGAGCCCACAACCTCCTTGTAAGCCAGTGATCGCCGAACAGGAAGTTTGGGCAGCGGACCATCTGGCCGGGGTCCGGACGTCGTAAGCCGAGGTGAAGGCGCTATTGTGCGGTGCCGATGGTGAAGCTACAGCGGCGGCCTTTCGGCGAGCCGGACGATGTCCGCGAGATCCCGCACGGGCGCCTCGAGACGTACGACATGGGTGAGATCCGCATCGGCCGCTCGGTCCTCCAGCCCGGCTGGCGTTGGAGCGAGTCGGTCAAGCCGATCGCGGAAACCGAGCTGTGCGAGTACCACCACATCGGCCTATGCGTTTCTGGCAGCGCACGGATTCGGATGCGTGAGGGTGCCGAGCTCCTGATCGAGGCCGGCCAGTTCTATGAGGTTCCTCCCGGCCACGACTCCTGGGTCGTGGGCGATGAGCCGTACATCACGATCGACTGGCAGCCGAGTACCGCGTTCGCGCGTACGGAGGGCGGCGGCTTCGACCGCGTGGTGGCGACGCTTCTGGTAACCGACATCGTGGACTCCACCGCTCGTGCGGTCGAGCTCGGTGACGGCCGGTGGCGCGACTTGCTGGGCCGGCACGACCAGGCTGTGAGAGCCGTGCTCGATCGATTTCGGGGCCGCGAAGTCACGACGACCGGCGACGGGTTCGTTGCCATGTTCGACGGCGCTGAACGAGCCATCCATGCCGCTCAGGCGATTTGTCGGGCGGCGTCCGGCATCGGTCTGGAGGTTCGGGCCGCGGTCCACACCGGCGAGATCGAACTGGAGGGCGGCAATGTCCGCGGCGCGGCGATGCACATTGCGGCGCGGATCGCAGACCTGACTGAGTCCGGCCAGGTCTACGCCTCATGGGCGACCCGAGAGCTTCTGGCGGGATCCCCGATCGGCTTCACTGATCGCGGCGTGCGCGAGCTGAAGGGACTTTCGGAAGGGCGCCGTGTTTACCTGGTCGAGCCGTCCGGCTAAGCAACGACAAAGGTTAGTACGCCGGGCGGTCTGCCCGACTGCACCCGCCCAGCGCGGCGTCCTGACGCTAGATTGAGGACCATTCCGCCGCCTTCAGGCCGGAAACCAACATCGGTCAGGTTGTCGCCGGTGTTCTGCATCTTGGGCGGCGCGATCACTCTTCGGTAGCCTCGCGCGGCGAACGGACCGCTGCGACCGGCCGCATCCTAGCGATGGTGGGTGGTCGTGCCTCCTCGGTCGGCAACCGCGCTCGTTGTCGGGTTCTTCCGGGACAACTTTCGCCAGATCCAGCTCGATGGGATGTGTTGATCGAACAGGACGTACGCTGCGGTCGAGTCGACCACCAGGGTGCTCTCCAGTTCTCGTCTCTCGGAGCCCTGCCCTGCGAACAACAGCTCATCGTCGCGGGCCAGCACCGTCTCGCCGTCAGGTGTGAGGACGGCCTGGCCATCGCGGAGCAGCAGCAACGGCACCACCCGGAGTCGCCGCTCCCGATCCTCGGGGCTCCGCACCAGGTCGCCCAGGACGACCCTGCCTTCCGCGAGCCAGCCGCCGATGGCTGGCGCCTGCTCCCCGTCCAGCTTGACCTTCCAGAGGGCGGGGAGCTGGCGACCACAGTTGTCTCGCAGCCGCTGGATGAGATCGGCCGCCCACTGGTCGCCGCGCGCCGGCATCTCCTGGATGAAGCGCCACAGCATCGGCGTGCTTATCTGGGCGTACACCTCATGCGCAACCACCTCGGTCGGCACTAGGAGGGCGTCCAACCGCATTGCCTCGAACAGGGCTGCGCTGGTTGGCCGGTTCTGTCGCGCGGCGAGAAACAGTTGGGGGTTCAAACGGCGAGCGGCGGCAAGCATGGAGAGGTTGGTTGTGTCGTTGTCGGTGCCCGCAACAAGCCCGACGGCGCTCGCTAGGTCGGCCCGGGCCAGCACCCTCGGTTCGGAGGCGTCCCCGACGATCACTCCTGACTCAGACTCGCCCCGCTCGGCCGGTTCGATGATGGTGACATCGAGGCCCCCCGCCCGCAGGTCCGCGGTGACTTCCCGACCGAAGCGACCGTATCCGCAGATCACCCATCGGCCCTCGGTAGGTGGACGGCCGCGGCCAGGCAGTTCCGCACCCGGACCGGCCTCTAGCCAGGTGAGCAGCTGGTAGGACGCCGGCGCGTTTAGCGCGAGCCGCAGATGCTCACCGAACCGGTCAAACGGGTTGACCACCGTAGGGGTCCCGAAGGCATGCATCCGTTCCGCAATCGGGGCAGAGACGGTCCGCGAGACAACGGGCAGGTCGGGACGGAGCAGCGCCGCCGTCATCGTGACGGCGAGGTTGGTCTCGTCGTGGTTGGTGAGTGCCAGTACGCCCGCGCAGAAAGGATGGTCGAGACCGGCTGCGCTCAAGTGGTGCGGATCGGCGGCGTCCGCCACCAGACCAGGGATATCCGAGTGATAAGAGCCCAGATCGAGGGCATCGACCCGATCGGACGACTCGTCGATCACCACGAGCTGCTGCCCGAGCGCGTCGAAGTCCTTGGCGAGCAGCTCGCCCGCGCGTCCGTAGCCGGCCAGCAACAGAAACGGCTCACGCAGCCGCGCCACCTTCCGAGTGAAACGCCGCAGCGCGAGCGCCTGCCGGAACGACCGGTCCTGGAGCAGCGTCAGCAGGGAGCCAATCGCATACGCCCAGCCAATCACCGAAAGGTAGATCGAGAAGGTGACCCAGAGCCGCTGCGCGGGTGTGAACGGCCACGGCAGCTCGCCGAACCCGATCGTGGTCGCCGTATAGCTCATGAAGTAAAACGATTCGAAGAGACTGATGCGGGCCGCCTGACCGTCAGGGCCGACACCGGGGATCAACGTGAGGCCGACGGCGCTGATGGAGAAGATGACGATGAGGGTGATCAGGGGCGTACGCATGCGCCGCATGACCAGGAAGATGGTGGAGGATGCCTGGCTCGAGGACTCAATGTGCACCCGGGACGGGACGCGGCTCACAGGATCGCGACGGCCGAACAAAGCCCAGAAGACCAGCAGCGGGTTGCTCATTGCACCAGCTTCATCCGCGGTGGAACGTGACGGTCTCGGTCACCAGCAGCACGACCGAGACCAAGTTGGCAAGCAGCGCGCCGCCGGACAGGGACACCACGCTGGCCGTGGAACCTGCGTCGATGCCTTCCGCAGAAATTTCTTCGGCCCAGATCCAGACGACGCTGGCCGCGACGAGCTGCAGGTCGGCTACCAGGCTGGTGGCCAGGTGCACGGCACCGATCTGGGTCCGATCACCGAACTTCAGCACGGTCGCGATCAGGCTGACGGCGAGCGCCGCAAACAACTCGTAGATGTTGTGCACCGCCGGATTGGCGATATCGCCGATGAAGAACCCGAAGTTGAGCGTTGCCGCGAGCAGCACGAAGAAACCAAAGATGACCTTCTCGAGATTCATGGCCCTCCTTTCTTAGCCGGCTTGCGGTGCTTGGTATTCGATGTTCGAAGTGATCAAACTGTCTCACGCCCTCGATCGCTCAAGACCCTCCGGCCAACGTCCGATCCCACAGAGAGCACATTTACGCCAACGACAACCTGGGGGACGCAAGTTGTGGCTGATAAGTAATCCAGCAGCTAGGAGCGTTGATGGATCACGGTGACTCAACAGACGTTCTGCGGGTGTTCATGACCCAATACGGAGAAGCGTGGAACCTCGACGACGTGGACGCGATCATGAACGCGTACGCCACGCCGTGTTTCGTGGTCAAGGGCGGCCGAGCTGCGTCACTGCGACGAATTTTGGGTGACGTCGTACACGACTGATCCCAACGCACGGCCAAGGGCGGGCCGCCGAATGGAGCGGTCGGGGCCAAGATGGTCGAATGGAGCAGGCGCGACCAAAGTTTGCGCTCTGGGAGGTCGGAGCGGTGGTGGCCGGACTTGCCGTGCTGTTGCTGATCATGATCAACCGGTATGGCCCGCACCGCGACGAACTCTACTTCGTTTCCGCTGGCCAGCGGCTGGCCTGGGGCTATCCGGATCAGCCGACATTCACCCCGCTGCTCGCCCGCCTCGCTACGGAGCTATCGCCGCACAACCTCTTGCTGCTCCGCCTGCCCAGTCTGATTGCGATGGCTCTGCTCGTTGTCTGTGCCGCCGCATTCGCCCGCTTGCTTGACGGCGGCCGCGCAGCTCAACTGCTGGCCGCAAGCACGGTGGCGGCGTCGGTGATCACCGTGACACTGGGTCATCGCCTGAGCACCGCCACCTTCGACACTCTTGCGTGGACTGCCGTGCTTTTGGTGGTCGGCTATGCGCTGCACGACGACCGGCCGCGGCTCTGGCTGCTTGCGGGTCTGCTGGCTGGGGTCGGCCTGAACAACAAGACCGCCATCGCGGTCCTGCTCTTTGCGATATTCCTCGGCGTCTTGCTCGTGCCGGCGACTCGCTGGCAGCTGCGCACCGCATACCCCTGGCTTGGCGGACTGATCGCGCTGCTGTTATGGCTTCCGAACCTGATCTGGCAATTCCAGAACGGCTGGCCGGTGCTGGCTCTTGGCGCCGACATCGCGGAGGAGTACGGCGGCCTCACCGGTCGGTTGGGGTTGTTGGCTCAGGCGCTCGCCATGTTCTCCCCGTTGATCGCCATCGTCTGGCTGTACGGACTGGCGGAGCTGTTTCGCGTCCCGGCGTGGACAAAACTGCGCCCGATCGCCCTGGCCTTCCTAGTGTCGACTGCGGTCTTTCTTGTCGCGGCGGGGAAGGGTTACTACTTGGCGGGAGCAACCGTCCCGCTGGTAGCAGCCGGCTGTACGGCCCTTGCGGCCCGCTGGACTGCTCGCCGACTCGTCGTGGCCGGTGTCGTGCTCGCACTCTCGGCCGCAATCGCCTGGCCAGCCTTCGTGCCAGTGCTGCCGGCACACACATATGCGGCCTCTTTCTACCCCGCCCTCGACTCCGATCAGTTGGAGACGATCGGTTGGCCCGAGTACGTCGCCTCGGTACGCGCCACGCTCGATTCGCTGCCTGCCGATCAGCGGGCAAGCGCTGTGGTCTTCACCCGGAACTACGGGGAGGCGGGCGCGCTGGAGTGGTATGGCTTTGAGCGTCCGGTGTTCAGCGGTCACAACGCCTTCGCAGCTTGGGGACCACCGCCGCCGGGCGCCGCTCCGGTGATCGTTATCGGCTTGGAGGACCCGTTCGCGAGTTTCACCGATTGCCAGGCCGCTGCAGTGATCAACAACGAGGTGGGCGCCGACAACGAAGAGCGTGGTCGGCCGATTTGGGTCTGCGCCGCCCCGCAAGGCGACTGGCTCCAACAGTGGCCGCGCCTAGCCCATCTGGACGCCTGACAGGCCCAATAACCGATAGCCTTCGGGCATGCCGACCGTACGTCTGCACGGGGGACCGACCCTTAACTATCGGGAGTGGGGCCGGCCAGATGCTGCAGTGGTGCTGCTGTTGCACGGTTTAACCTCGTCCAGCCTGGGCTGGCGGAACGTGGCGACCGCACTGAGCGACCGCTTTCGCGTGATCGCGCTGGACGCCCGCGGCCACGGCGACAGCGAATGGACCCGCGACTACTCCTTCGAGGTCATGCGTGATGACCTCGTGAGGTTCATGGAGAACGTTGGCATTCTCGCCGCGATCGTCATCGGCCATTCCATGGGTGCAGTTACGGCGTACGAGTTAGCCGCTACTCGGCCCGAGTTCATCCGACTACTGGTGTTGGAGGAGATGCCGCCACCCGATCCGGCCAATCCACCGAAACCGATTCCGCGGGAGCCAGAGCCCGGCGCCGACTACGACTGGCGCGCCCTGATTGCAGTGCACCGCTGGCGTAATGCGCCGCCACCCATCTGGTGGGACTACGCGTCCCAGATCCAAGCCAACACGCTGGTGCTCGGTGCCGCGCACAGCACACTTCCCCAAGACCGGCTCAAAGAGCTGAGCGAGCGTATTCCCCACGGGACGTTCGCCACAATGAACTCCAATCATGACGGGCACGAGGCGCGACCGAGCGAATTCCTGATGCACGTCGAACCCTTCATCGCCTGGTTCGCCAAGTAACTCTCTTGGCGCAAGGATGCCGGTTCGATCCCACCTATCCTTGGTGCCATGTCGGTCAGCGCTGCAGCGCCGCCTCACAAGAAGCGAGACGGTCTAGCCCGCACGTTACGGCGAAACGGCATTCCTCGTGACCCTGATCCCCAGGAGCCGCTGCCGAAGAGGCTGCTGAAGAACAAGCTCGCCTGGCTCACGGTCGTGATGATCTTGGTCTACCTGACCGCGCTACTCCTGCTCTACAACCAGGTCGTCCCTGATCGGGAGGTGCCGGGCGGCACGCTACCCGGATTGGGGACTGAGGCGATTCCTGTCGCGGTGAAGTACGCCGCGGTCACCGCCATCCCGCTTTCCTTGCTCTTCTTGTGGGCCGACCGATACCGACCGCAACGGTTCTGGGTCTGGCTCATGACCTTTGGATGGGGAGCCTGCGTCGCGACCTACGCTTCTGCCCAGATCAACACTTTGGCGGCCCAGCATCTCAGCATCATTGGTGATGGCGACCCGGCGACCGCTGCCCGAGCGGCCATCTATGTCGCCCCATTCGTTGAGGAAGCGTCCAAAGCCACAGTGCTGTTTTGGCTGGCGATCTTGATGCGCTACCAGTGGGTCAGCCGACTCAGCGGAATCGTGCTGGCCGGTCTGTCCGGCGCAGCATTTGCCTTCACCGAAAACATCTTGTACTACGGCCGCGTTTACCGGTACGCCGCGCGCACCTTCGGCCAGGTCCCGCCACTGGAGGCGCTGCAGAACCTCTTCGTGCTGCGCGGCCTGGTGACCTTCTTCGGGCATCCGCTGTTCACTGCCATGACCGGCATCGGGCTTGCGATTGCACTGCGCTCCAAGAGCAAGATCGTGCGGGTGATCGCGCCGCTGGCTGGATATGGCGTAGCGGTGTTCCTGCACATGGCGTTCAACACCACCGCGAGTCTGATGCAGGGCAGCAACGTGCTCTTCATCTACCTTGCCGTGGCGCTGCCGCTCGTCATTGGCATGATCATCTTCATAGTCCGGCAGCTGTTTAGAGAGGGCCGGCTGATCCGGGAACGTCTCACCGACTACGTCCGACTGGGCTGGCTTCCCGAAACCGACCCGATGGCGATGTCTCGGCTGGGGACCCGGTTGCGAGCGCTGTGGCATGCCCTTTTCGAAGGTCCCTACACATTTCTTGCGACGATTCGGATGCAGCGAGCGGTCACCGAGCTGGCGTATCTCCGGGATGCCTTGACTCGGGGCCTCATCGATCAGACCGGGCGGGTGCGAGAGAAGGAACTGTTGGCAAGGATCCGAGCAATCCGTGGGGAAGCAGTAGTCCTGCCCGAGGGCCGAGCTGCCTACCCATCCTTCCAGCGTCGCCGCACCGGTGTGATCGAGGCGTACGCACCGCCCAGCTATCCAGGCCCTGCCGGGCTGGGCGGCAATTATCCAGCGCCCATCGCGTTCCCGGCCCCGACCGGCCTGCCTGAGGGCGCGTCCGCTGCGGCCTACGTGCCGTTGGGGCAGACTGCTACCCAGTATTCGGAGGTCGACCCCAGCTGGAAACCGCCTGGAGAATAGGGAGCCGCAGATGACCGGCAGGCTGTTGACGCCGCTGGAATCTGCGCTAGCGGAGCTGCGGGCTGCGGTCGTCCCGGTGAGCCTGCCGTTACCACTACCTGGAGCCGATGAGCAGCGCAAGGTCACTCAGGAGATCATCCGCCAGCTCGACGACTACGTCATGCCCCGGCTGGCGACGATCGATGCCCCGCTGCTCGCGGTTGTGGGCGGCTCGACCGGTGCCGGCAAGTCGACGCTGGTGAACTCGCTGGTCGGCCGGCAGGTGAGCGCTCCCGGCGTGATTCGGCCCACGACCCGAGCGCCCGTCCTTGTGCATCACAGCGAGGACGCCCGCTGGTTCACCGATGATCGGATTCTTCCCGGACTCGCTCGCTCAACGGGAGCGTCCAAGGATTCCCGGTCTCTGCAACTCGTGACCGAGGACTCGATTCCCCCCGGCCTGGCACTTCTGGATGCACCGGACATCGACTCGGTAGTCGTAGAGAACCGCCAGCTGGCGACACAGTTGCTGGCAGCGGCAGACCTCTGGCTCTTCGTCACCTCCGCGGCGCGGTACGCCGACGCGGTGCCCTGGAGCTTCCTGCGCGCTGCGGCGGCGCGAAGCGCTGCCGTGGCAGTTGTGCTTGATCGGGTGCCGCCGCGTGCCATGACGGAGGTCCCACCACATCTAGGCCACCTGATGAGCGAACGGGGTCTCGGCGACTCGCCGCTGTTCGCTGTACCGGAAACAACCGTCGACGCCGAGGGTCTGCTGCCAGCCAGCGCGATCCAGCCGATCCGAGGGTGGCTTGCGGCTCTGGCCGCCGATCAGGCCAGTCGCGCCAAGGTCGTCCACCAGACCCTTGACGGAGCGATCGCTGCCCTGGCGGCGAAGGCCCCAGCGCTGGCTGAGTCGATCGATGAGCAGCTTGAGGTGATCGAGCAGCTGCGCGCCGAGGCCGACCGCTCCTACTCCGAAGCGGTTCGGACGGTGGGCGTGCAGACTGCCGATGGGACGCTGCTGCGCGGTGAGGTGCTTGCACGCTGGCATGAATTCGTCGGAACCGGCGAGTTCTTCCGGGCGCTTGAGCAGAAGGTGAGCTGGCTTCGGGACCGCCTGATGGCTGCCCTTCGGGGCGAGCCGCCAGGTGCTGGGAATCTGAAGGTTGCCGTCGAGTCCGGCCTTGAGTCTTTGTTGCGCGAGGAGGCCGCGGCTGCGGCCGAGCGCGCGGAAGCCTCGTGGCAGGCAAATGCCGCCGGCCGGGCCTTGATCGAAAGCGCCGACATTGATTTGTCGCGCTCCTCGCCGGACTTCGACCGGCGGGCAACCCGGGCGATTCGCGACTGGCAGGGAGCGGTCCTCGACCTGGTCGCGGACGAGGGCATGACCAAGCGCTCCAGGGCTCGGTTCTACGCCCTCGGGATCAACGGTATCGGCGTGGCCTTGATGATCGTCGTCTTCGCCCACACCGGTGGCTTGGTCGGAGCCGAAATCGGCGTTGCCGGAGGCACCGCGGTGCTCGCGCAGCGAATCTTGGAGGCGGTCTTTGGTGATCAAGCCATCCGACGACTCGCCCAGACCGCAAAAGATGATCTTGATGCGCGGGTTCAAGCGCTGCTGGCAGATGAGCTCGTGCGGTATCACAAGATCTTGGACGGACTGGCGGTCGACTCCGAACACTCAGAACGGCTACTCGCCGCGGCTGCTGCTGTGGAGTCTGCCCGAGAGGGCGGCCTGCCCGTCAGCGAGGTGGCTGAGCCGGCGTTGCCACCTGGTGAGCGGCGGCTGGCGATCGATGCGCCGACGGTGAGCCAGATTCCTAGCGGAGAAGCTGCCGAGGATAGCGAAATCGTTGACGGGGAGCTGGTCGACCAGCCGCGAGAGGAGCTCCGATAGTGGCCGGCCGGAGTCTTGGGGTGCTTAGCCGCAAGGATGTCAGCGAGCATCTGGTTGATCATCTTCGTGCCTTGAGCGAAGCTGTCGAGTTGTGCGAGGGCCGGGTTGATTCCGATGCTCTGGCCGAGGCCAGACGCGTCGTTGATCAAGCTGACCGGCGGCTTGCCATATCCGGAAGCGCCACCGTTGTCGCCCTCGCTGGCGCGACCGGCTCCGGGAAGTCCTCGATCTTCAATGCCTTGTCCGGTACCACATTGGCGACTGTCGGCGTACGCCGACCGACAACCGCACATGCCATGGCGTCCAGCTGGGGCGACGAATCAGCTGAGGATCTGCTGGATTGGCTGCAGATCCCGCGTCGGCACGCGCTGGAGACCGATCCCGCGATGGACGCCGCGCTCGACGGTCTGGTGCTGCTTGATCTTCCTGATCATGACTCCACCGAACTGGACCATCGGATGGAGGTCGATCGGCTGGTGCAGCTGGTCGACATGTTGATCTGGGTGGTCGATCCGCAAAAGTACGCCGACGCCGCCATTCATGATCGTTATCTGAGGCCGCTGGCCCAACACGCCGAGGTGATGATGATCATCTTGAACCAGGTCGACAAGCTCAGTGCTAGTCAGCGAGAACAGTGCCTTTCTGATCTCCGGCGGCTGCTGAATTCTGAGGGCTTGGGCAAGGTGCCGGTCATGGCGGTCTCCGCGCTGACTGGGGAGGGTATCGAGGCGCTGCGCGAGTTGCTGGCCAAGCAGGTCGCCGAGAAGCAGGCTGCTGCACGTCGGCTGGCCGCTGACGTTTCGGTAACCGCCGCCAAGCTCAGCGCTGCCTCGGGCACGACCAAGGTGACGCCACTCGCGCGCTCGAGCATTGACCGGCTGACTCGGCAGGTGGCCGTCGCAGCAGGGGTTCCGGTCGTCACCGAGGCTGTCGGCAAGGCGTGGCGGCTGCGGGGTGGTCTGGCCACTGGCTGGCCGGTTTTGGCATGGATTGCCAAGTTCAAGCCTGACCCGCTGCGGCGGCTGCATCTGGATCGCCTTGGCGTTGGCCGTCGACATAGAGAGGTCGATCCGTCGGGAGTTGCACGTACGTCGCTGCCGGCTACCTCGGGGGTGCAGAAGGCCCGCGTGGATACGGGGGTGCGAACTCTTGCCGACGAGGCAGCTCAGGGCCTGACCCGTGGCTGGGCCGATCAGATCAAGCAGGCGGCCCGCTCGTCGGAGGATGCGCTGCCGGATCGGGTCGATCGCGCCATTGCGGCGACCGATCTTGATCTTGCTCAGCATCGGCGGTGGTGGCAGCTGGTTCGAGTGCTGCAATGGCTGCTGGTGGCTGCGGTGGTCGTCGGGCTTGGTTGGCTTGGATTGTCGTTCCTGCTCGCGTACCTGCAATTGCCCCCGCTTCCGAAGGTGACCTGGTGGGGTCTGCCGGCACCAACCGTGTTGACGATTGGCGGAGTACTGGCTGGCTTGCTGCTCGCCGGTCTGGCCAGGATTTTCGTCGAGGTAGGTGCCCAGCGGCGTACGGCGAAAGCCCGGCAATCGCTCCGGGCAGCGATCGCGCGGGTGACAGGTGAACTGGTGATCGATCCGGTGAAGGCCGAGCAGGGCCGCTATGAAAAGGCTCGCCTCGCGTTGGAGCGGGCACGCGGTTAAGTGTCTGGCCTCGCATACGAGCCGAGTGTTTGTCGATCTGTAGGCCTCTCTGGCCGTTGGGTGTCGCGTTTCTCCGTACCTGGTCGCGTGTGGCGGCTGATTAGGCCGATTTGGCCTTTATGCGTGCCTTGTGCGGAGTAACGCGCACGCCAGCGGAGCCGGCAACCAGTTTCTGACCCGTGCCGGAGATGTCCTCTGTCCACAAGCAGAAGGTGTCTCCGAGCGTCATCCACAGATTTCCCGGCGACCGCACGATCTCTGCCCGCGTCCGCATTCTGATGGCGAAGACGCATTGTCAGGCAGCGAAAGGACGAGCCGAAAGGACAGGCCGATGGAGGCACAGGTGAATATAACGGGCTACGCCGGGACTGAGGTCGAAAGCCGGGGCAACGGAACGGTGTCCGCGTTCAGGTTGGCGTGTACGCCGCGCATCAAGACCAAGAATGGGTGGGGCGACGGCAATACGACATGGATTGAGGTGGCCTGCTTCCGGACGTTGGCCCAGCATGTAGCGCAGAGCGTGCGCAAGGGCGACCCCGTTCTGGTGGTGGGCAAACTCCGAACCAACGTCTGGGAGAAGGACGGACAGACGCACGAGCGGCTCGTACTCGAGGCCGACATTGTCGGTCACGACCTGAATCGCGGTACGTCGGCATTCAGCCGGCCACCTCGCCTGACGGCCACCGATTCCCGAGAAGCTGAGGAGCCAGCGGAGGACGAGGTGGAGGCGGCTGGGCTGAGCGTGGAGGAGCGCACCGCCCAAACCGCCCAAGCCGCGCAGGCCGCCTGAGACAGTTCGCGCCGGTTCTGCGGGCCGGCGTCAGGGCGAACTGAGGGGACTCAGGCGGGTGGGCCGGATCCGCCGGGCAGCGCGGCAGCGCTGCATATCCGCGCGGATCCGCCCCACAGGTGACGCACCATGTCAGGCTGGCCCGCCCCCAACCGGCCGAGCTCGTCGAGCGAGGCCGCGATCATGCGGTGGCCGCCGGTGGTGCGTCACCGCTCACGCAGTTTGGGTTACTGCTCGCGCGACCGACGCTCGCAGTAAAAGGACGGCTGGCATACTTGAGCGCCGCCGCAGAGCACCTCTGGTGTGCTGGTAGGACAGGTGCCATCTAAGGTTGGCCCCTGCAAGGTTTTCGCATCCAAGTGAAGGTTCCCCCGTTTCGATGCCTGAGTTCATCTACACGATGCACAACGTCCGCAAGGCCCTCGGTGACAAGGTCGTGCTGGATAACGTCACGCTGTCGTTCTATCCCGGCGCCAAGATCGGTGTTGTCGGGCCTAACGGCACTGGCAAGTCGACACTGCTCAAGGTGATGGCAGGCATCGAGAAACCCAACAATGGTGATGCCACGCTCGCTAAGGATGCGACGGTAGGAATTCTGCTCCAGGAACCGCCGCTCACCGAAGGCAAGACCGTCCTGGAGAACGTCGAGGAGGGTGTCGCAGACGTCAAGGCGCTGCAGGCCCGGATGGATGAGCTTGGCGTCGCCATGGGTGAGCCAGATGCCGACTTCGACACCCTCATGGCCGAGATGGGTGAGGTACAAACCGAACTCGACGCTCGTAATGCCTGGGACATCGACTCCCAGCTCGAGCAGGCGATGGATGCACTGCGCTGCCCACCGCCAGACGCAATGGTCGATCTTCTCTCAGGTGGAGAACGCCGTCGTGTCGCACTGTGTAAGTTGCTGCTGCAGCAGCCGGACTTGCTGTTGCTCGATGAGCCGACCAACCACCTTGACGCCGAGTCGGTGCAATGGCTGGAGACACACTTGAAGTCCTATCCCGGGGCAGTGCTCGCCGTGACGCACGACCGGTACTTTCTGGACAACGTGGCGCAGTGGATTCTTGAGCTCGACCGCGGCCGGACGCATCCGTACGAGGGCAACTACTCCACCTACCTCGATTCCAAGAAGGCTCGGCTCCAGATCGAGGGCCGCCGGGATGCCAAGCGAGCAAAGATCCTGGAGCGCGAGTTGGAGTGGGCGCGATCCAACCCGAAGGCGCGGCAGGCCAAGAACAGAGCCCGACTGTCACGCTATGAGGAGCTGCGGACGGAGGCCGAGCGCAGCCGCAAGCTGGACTTCGAGGAGATCAACATCCCTCCTGGTCCACGGCTTGGCAGCAACGTGCTCGACGTGAGAGAGCTCGTCAAAGGCTTCGGGGACAGGCTGCTCTTCGACGGCCTGAGTTTCTCCTTGCCGCGGGCCGGCATCGTTGGTGTCGTCGGCCCGAACGGTGTGGGCAAGTCGACGCTGTTTCGCATGATCATCGGTGAGGAGGAGCCGGACGCCGGCGAGCTGGTACTCGGCGATACGGTGCGGATCTCCTATGTTGATCAGGCGCGCTCGGGGCTTGATCCGCGGAAGAACGTCTGGGAGTTGGTCTCCGACGGGCTTGATCACATCAAGGTAGGCAGCTTCGAGATGCCCTCCCGCGCGTACGTGGCCTCGTTCGGCTTTAAGGGTCCCGATCAGCAAAAGCCCGCAGGCGTGCTCTCGGGCGGCGAACGGAACCGCCTCAATCTCGCGCTGACCTTGAAGATGGGCGGCAACTTGCTGCTGCTCGACGAACCGACCAATGATCTTGACGTCGAGACGCTGCAGTCGCTGGAAGATGCCCTGCTGGAATTCCCCGGCTGTGCCGTGGTCATCTCACACGACCGCTGGTTCCTTGATCGGATCGCGACCCACATCTTGGCCTGGGAAGGCGACGATGACGATGAGGCCAAATGGTTCTGGTTTGAGGGGAACTTCGCCGACTACGAGGCCAATAAGATCGCTCGGCTCGGATTAGAGGCGGCTCGTCCGCACCGCGTCACGCACCGCCGCCTCACTCGCTAAGAAGTCGGTGATCAGCGAGGAGTTCGGCCAGGGTCATGGCTTGGTGGCCCGCAAGTTGGTCGAGCTGGGTGCGGCAGGAGAAACCATCCGCTAGCACGATGGCGTTGGGGTGTGCGGCCACGGCTGGTAGCAGGTCATGCTCGGCGACCTTGACCGACACCTCGTAATGGCCCTTCTCCACACCGAAGTTGCCGGCGAGCCCGCAGCAGCCGCCTACCGTGGTCACCGTCGCCCCCGTGGCTGCCAGCAAGGTCGCATCGGCCTGCCAGCCGAGCACCGAGGCGTGGTGACAATGCGGCTGGACAACCAGCTCGATGCCCGTCAGATCAGGTGGTGTCCAGTCCGAGGTACGCCCTAGTAGCTCGGCCAATGTGAGTACGCCAGCCGCGACCTCGGCGACGCGCGGATCGTCCGGCAACAGCTCGGAGGCGTCGCTGCGCCACACCGCGAGGCAGGAGGGTTCCAGGCCAACCACCGGCCTGCCGGCGGCGACGATGGGATGCAAGATCTCCAGCGCGGCGCGCAGCTGCCGTCGGGCACCGTCGAGCTGGCCGGTACTAATCCAGGTCAGTCCACAGCAGGCGGGTCTTTCCAAGATCTGAGGCGCGTAACCGGCAGCGGCCAGCACCGACACGGCGGCTGCGACTGCCTCCCCAGCGAAGCAGTCGGAGAAGGAGTCCACCCAGACGACGACCGGATTCCCGTTGGATTCCGGAGCCGCAACCCGCCTCCGCGCCGCTACCGGGGCGAACCGGGGGAGCGTGCGACGCTGATCAACACCAGCCGTCCAGCGCACCACACTTCGCAGACCAGGAGTAGCCGTGCTGAAGTTGACCAGACTCGACAGCAACCGTGCTTTGGTGATCAAGCGGCCCCAGCGGGGCAACCATCCCAGCGTGTAGTGACTACGCGGCCTGATCTTGCGGCGATATGTGTGGTCAAGAACCTGCGACTTGTACCTGGCCATGTCGATCCCGGTCGGGCAGTCGCGCGCGCATCCCTTGCAGGACAGGCAAAGGTCAAGCGCTTGGTGCACTTCAGGTGATCTCCAGCCCTGTCGGACCACCCCACCGTTGATCATCTCCTGGAGGACGCGAGCCCGACCGCGGGTGGAGTCCTTCTCCTCACGGGTGGCCTGATAGGAGGGACACATCACCCCCAGTCCCGCCGTGGTGTTGGCCAGGCACTTGCCCACACCGGAGCAGCGATGCACCGCCTGAGCGAACTCGTCGAAGCGACCCACCAGAGCCGCCGCGCGGAGATCGGCGTTGACCGGTTGAGGGTCGACCAACACCCCCGGATTCAGCACGTTGCCGGGATCGAACGCGGCCTTCACCTGACCGAAGAGCTCAATCGCAGCCGCCGAGTACATCACGGGCAGCAACTCCGAGCGGGCCCGGCCATCGCCATGCTCGCCTGACAGTGACCCGCCGTAACCAGCCACCAGCTGCGCCGCCTCTTTGACGAAGGTCTGGTAAACCTCGGCCCCGTCTCTCTTGGTCAGCGGGAAGTCGATGCGGACGTGTACGCACCCGTCACCGAAATGCCCGTAGGGCAGCCCATCAAATCCATGATCACTAAGGAGTCGGTCGAAGTCCCGCAGATAAGAGCCGAGGTGCTCGGCCGGCACCGCCGCATCCTCCCAACCGGGGTAGGCGGGCCGAGTCAGGCTGATGCCCGCGAGACCTGCACCGTCCTCCCGGATTTTCCACAACGCCGTAGTCTCGGCCCGATCGGTGATGACGAAGCCGTCCAAAGCTCCCGCCGCAGCCAACAGCGCGTCAGCGCGCACATGGAGCTCAGCTGTGTCGTCGCCAGCAAGCTCAACGAACAACCAACCATCCCCCCGTGGCAGCGGCGGTACTGCGGCGTCGCCTCGGGTCCGACGTACCACATCGACAATCCGCCGGTCCAAGCCCTCGCAGGCAGTCGGGTGGTGATCAATGATCATCGGTGCGGCGTCGGCGGCGTCGGCCATCGTGGGATAACCGAGCGCGATCATGATGGTGTTTGGCGGATCGGCCACTAGTCGTACCGTCGCGCCGATGATCACTGCGAGGGTGCCTTCGCTCCCGGCTAGGAAACGTGTCACATTGAAGCGGTTCTCTGGCAGCAGATGCTCCAGGCTGTAGCCCGACACCTGCCTCTCAAAGCGTCCGAATTCGGTGCGAATAGTGCTGAGATTCCCTTGTACGACTGACTTCAAGGTGATGAGGCTCGCTGCGCGATCATGGTTTGCACCGGCCGCGTCTAGGGTGATCTGCTCGCCTGAGCCGGTGATCACCTCGAGTGCCGCGACGTTATCGGCGGTCCGGCCGTACCCGAGGGCACGTGGTCCGCACGCGTTATTGCCGATCATGCCGCCGATCGTGCAGCGGTTGTGTGTCGATGGATCTGGCCCAAAACGCAGACCGTATGGCGCCGCTGCCACCTGCAGCGCCGACTGCACGACGCCAGGCTCGACTCGCGCCGTTCGATCTTCGGGATCAATATCAACAATGGTGTTGAGGTAGCGTGAGGTGTCCAAGATCAATCCTGAGCCGACAGCATTGCCGGCGCATGAGGTACCCGCACCCCGTGTCGTCACCGGCATGCCGGCGGCTCGAGCCGCATCCAAAACAGCCGCTACATCTTCGACTGTCCGCGGCTGCGCGACAGCTTGGGGTACGACCCGATACAGCGAGGCGTCAGAGGAGTAGAGCGCGCGGGTAAGCGCCGTGACATCGAGGATCTCTCCAATACCGCGTCGACTGAGCTGGAACTCCAGCTCAGCGACCTCAGGGGAGAGTGTGGCGGTCTTGGGCATGATCGCGTTTGATCGTAGTGCTCGGTGGTAAATCAGCCCGTCGAGTAAAATTACCGATGAGTAACTTGGGGCTTTCAATGGAGGCGCGATGAGGCGGACGATCTTCAACGAGGACCACGACGCGTTCCGGGAAAGCTGCCGGACCTTCGTCGATCGGACTCTGCGGCCGCACCAGGAGAAGCACATCGCCAATCATGAGCTCGGTCGTGAGGTCTGGCTCGAGCTCGGCAAGCGGGGCTTTCTGGGACTCAATGTGCCGGAGCAATACGGCGGTACCGGCGTAGACGACCTGCGGTTCTCTTTGATCTTGGCTGAAGAACTGTCTCGGCTAGGCTTCGCATACTCCTCCTGTATTGGCATACACACGAACTGCGTTGCGCCGTATTTGGTTGACCTTGGCACTCAGGAACAGAAGCAGCGCTGGCTGCCGAAGTTCTGCAGTGGGGAGTTGATCACCGCACTTGCTATGACCGAGCCATCTGGCGGTTCGGATGTTGCTGCATTAAGAACCCAGGCGGTTCGTGACGGCGAAGACTGGATCATTAATGGTTCCAAGACCTTCATAACCAATGGCGCCTCTGCCGATTTGGCGCTGGTGGCGGCGCGCACGAGCCCGGAAGGTGCTAAGGGCATCACTCTGTTCGCGGTGGAGGCCTCGATGTCTGGATTCGAGCGGGGCCGGAAGCTTGACAAGGTCGGTCAGCCGGAGGCGGACACATCCGAGCTGTTCTTCGACGACGTACGGGTTCGAGCCGAGAATGTGATCGGCGAGATCAACCGGGGCTTCGGCTACATGATGCAGCGGCTGGTTGCCGAGCGGATCGGTTCAGCCGTGAACAACATCTCTCATGCTCGCCAAATCCTCGAAGAGACCCTGGATTATGTGAAGGAACGCAAAGCCTTCGGTGCGCCGATCGGGTCTTTCCAGGCCAACAAGTTCACCCTTGCCGAGTTGCAGACCTTGGCCGATGTCACTCAGGCATTCGTTGATCAGTGTGTGATGGAAGCTGTGCAGGGCACGCTGACCGCGGTGGATGCCGCAAAGGCCAAGTGGTGGTCGGCGCAAGTGCAGAACGACATTCTTGACGCCTGCTTGCAGCTGTGGGGTGGCTATGGATACATGAATGAGTACCGAGTCACGCGAGCGTGGGCTGACGCTCGGGTTTCCAAGATCTGGGCAGGCTCAAACGAGATCATGAAAGAGCTCATCGGCCGCGATCTGGGGTTGTGATCAACATGCCGCGAGCCGATCTTGAAGGGCCTCAGGCCGTCATCGTCTCTGCTGCGCGTACGCCGATCGGACGCGCCGGCAAGGGATCGCTCAAAGACATTCGGCCTGATGATCTTGCCGCCGGCGTCATCAGTGCCGCGCTGGCCAAGGTAGCGGCGCTGGATCCGGCCACGCTGGACGACATCCTTGTCGGCTGTGCCGAGCCGCGTGACGAGCAGGGCGGCAATGTGGCGCGTCGGATTGCCGTGCAGCTCGGGCTCGACAATGTCCCGGCTGCGACGATCAATCGCTTCTGCGCGTCGAGTGTTCAGACCGCACGGATCGCTTTCCATGCGATCAAAGCCGGAGAAGGCGATGCCTTCGTCTCGGCGGGAGTCGAATGCGTCTCGCGGTACCGCGGCTTCGGTTCCGCCGGCGTCGACCCGGTCGACACCCACAATCCGATCTTCGCCGGGGCGGAAGAGCGCAGCCTCGCAACCGTCATGGATAACCGGACGTGGCACGATCCGCGCGAGGACGGCGTGCTGCCTGACATCTACATCGCCATGGGCCAGACGGCGGAGAACGTGGCCACTCTTCGCGGTATCTCCCGAGCCGAGCAGGACGAGTTCGGCGTCCGCTCGCAAAACCTTGCCGAGAAGGCCATCGCCAACCAGATCTTCGAGGCCGAGATCGCACCGGTCACGCTGAAAGACGGCACGGTGGTCCGCACCGATGACGGACCCAGACCGGGCACCACGATGGAGGCGGTGTCGGCACTCAAACCTGCGTTTCGCCCTAATGGCACGATCACCGCCGGCAACTGTTGTCCGCTGAACGATGGGGCTGCCGCGGTGGTGATCATGAGTGACCGCCGGGCGGCCGAGCTTGATGTCACCCCGCTGGCACGCATCGTGGCGACCGGCGTCAGCGCTCTCAGTCCAGAGATCATGGGCCTTGGACCAGTGGAAGCTACCCGCCGAGCCCTGGCCAATGCGGGGATGACGATCAATGACATGGATCTGGTGGAGATCAACGAGGCGTTTGCGGTCCAGGTGATCGCCTCCGCCCGGGACCTCGGCGTTGATATGGAACGGCTGAACGTGCATGGCGGAGCCATCGCACTCGGCCACCCGTTCGGGTGTACCGGTGCCCGCATCATGACCACGTTGCTCAACGCAATGCGCGTGCGAGACGTTCAATTCGGCCTCGAGACAATGTGTGTAGGTGGTGGCCAGGGAATGGCAATCGTGCTAGAGCGCATTTGATTGCTCCGCTTGCTTCGCTCGCTCCGCGCGGATCGCGCCGGGAAGCCGCCGACTTTGTCGTCGCTCGCCGACGAAGGCGTGTCGGCTCGCTCCTCCGAAGCGCCGCGGCGGCGGCGCGATCCGGCGTTTGTTCTGCTCCCTAGCCAAGCTCGCTCCCATAAACATCGCGCTTCATGGGCTCTGGCGCTGCCGCGCAGAGCGAGCGGAGCAATCAAAACACCAGCTACCCTTCGGATGTGACGGAGACAACATTGCTGGCGGCGCGGCCGGCTTCGGTCGGCGCCATGCTGCTGAGGCAGGTCGAGGCATCCTCCTCGAAGGAAGCCTTTCGCTACATCGAGGATGATCGCTGGGTTTCACTGAGCTGGACACAAACCAAGGACAAAGCCTTTCAGCTAGCTGCTGGCCTGCTTGCGCTTGGAATCGAGCCCGAGCATCGGGTAGCGATCGCGTCCAACACCCGGATGGAATGGATCGTGGCGGACCTAGCGATCATGTGCGCGGCCGGCGCAACGACGACGATCTATCCGTCGACACAACACGAGGACGTCTGCTTCATCCTTGCTGACTCAGAATCCAAGTTCGTCTTTGCCGAGGATGATCTTCAGGTCAACAAGGTCCTTGATCATCTCGATGAGCTACCGCAGTTGATCACGATCGTACAACTGGACGGCAAGGTCGATCATGCCAAGGTGATTGGCTGGGCAGACTTGGAGAAGCTAGGCCGAGATTATCTCGATGCCAACCCGACCGCGGTCGATGACGTCATCGCAGCGATCGGCCCGGAGGACTTGTCGACGGTGATATACACCTCCGGTACAACCGGCCGGCCCAAGGGCGTACGCCTGGTGCAAGACTGCTGGACCTACGAGGGTGCAGCCGTTGAGGCGTTCGACATCATCAGTGCCGACGACCTGCAATACCTGTGGTTGCCGCTCAGCCATGTCTTCGGCAAGGCGCTGATTGCCATCCAGCTGTACATCGGTTTCACGACTGCCGTGGACGGTCGGATCGACAAGATCGTGGAGAATCTCGCGGAGGTCCAACCGACGTTCATGTGCGGCGCGCCACGGATCTTCGAAAAGGTGCGGGCCAGAGTCATGACGACTGCGTCGCATGGGGTCAAGGCCAAGATCTTCGATTGGGCGTTTGGGGTCGGTCGGAAAGTGTCACCGATGCGGTTGGCGGGAGACGAACCTTCGGGGCTCCTCGCGATCCAGTACTCGCTGGCAGACCGCCTGGTCTTCAGCAAGATCAAGGCCAGGATGGGTGGCGAGATCAAGTTCTTCGTGTCAGGCTCGGCCGCGTTGAGCCGGGAAGTGCAGGAGTGGTTCCATGCGGCAGGACTGCTGGTGCTAGAGGGCTACGGCCTAACCGAGACCTGCGTTCCGTCATGCGTGAACAACCCGCGAGCCGCCCGCTTCGGCACCGTAGGCCCACCGGTTCCTGGAACTCAAGTCAAGATCGCTGACGATGGTGAGATCTTGATCAAGGGCCCAGGCGTCATGCGGGGCTACCACAACATGCCGGAGGCTACCGCGGAGGCGCTCAAGGATGGCTGGTTCGCCACTGGAGACATTGGCGAGCTGGACGAACAGGGATATCTACGGATCACTGACCGCAAGAAGGACCTGATCAAAACCTCTGGCGGCAAGTACGTCGCTCCGCAGAAGGTGGAGGGTGTGGTCAAGGCCGCCTGCCCCTACGTCAGCCAGGTCCTGGTGCACGGCGAGGGGCGCAAGTACGCCACAGCTTTGATCACGCTCGATCCAGAGGCGATCGAGGGGTGGGCCAAGGAGCAAGATCTGAGCTACTCCTCGGTGGAGGAACTCGCCGGCTCAACGGAGGTCCGTGGCTTG
The DNA here is from genome assembly GCA_035535395.1 of Propionibacteriaceae bacterium. Lineage (GTDB taxonomy): Bacteria > Actinomycetota > Actinomycetes > Propionibacteriales > Propionibacteriaceae > Microlunatus. The sequence goes on from DATLQC010000110.1 coordinate 21,828, forward strand.
ATTGACGGATTCATCGCTCAGGCCAACCAGCAGCTCGAGCGCTGGGAGACGATCAAGAAGTTCGAGATCTTGCCCAGTGAGCTTAGCGTCGACGAGGGTGAGGTCACGCCGAGTCTGAAGATCAGGCGCAGAGCCGTACAGGAGAAGTACGCCGACGTACTGAACAGCATGTATGACTCCGACTAGATCGCGGAGTTGTCAGAACCTAGCAGCGCTATGACCGTCTGGAGTCTGCCAAGTCGGCGAAGGTGCGCTAGCTTCTGCCGCCGCCGTTGACGTAGATCACTTGGCCGGACACATAGCCTGCTTCCTCCCGACACAGGAAGCTCGCGACGGCAGCGACATCCTCCGGTTGTCCGATACGACCTAGCGGAATATCGCTGGCGATGGAGGACTTCCATTCCTCAAAGTCCAAGCCCAGCCGCGCAGCCGTCGCCGCGGTCATCTCGGTCTCGACGAAGCCGGGCGCGATTGCGTTTGCCGTTACGCCGAACTTGCCGAGTTCTAGCGCAAGGGTCTTGGTAAAGCCGATCAAACCGGCTTTGGCTGCGGCGTAGTTGGCCTGGCCGCGGTTACCAAGTGCCGACGTCGAGGAAATGTTGACGATGCGACCCCACCTCGCCTGTGTCATGTGGGTCTGTGCTGCCCGGGTCATCAAAAAGGCGCCGCGCAGGTGGACATCCATGACCGCATCCCAGTCAGCAGTGGTCATTCTGAAGATCAAGTTATCCCGGATGATGCCGGCGCTGTTGATCAACACCGTTACCGGCCCGAGTTCAGCGGCAGTCTGCTGCACCGCGTTAGCGGCGGCCGTTTCATCGGCGACATCCGCGCCAATCGGGATCGCACGGCCGCCGTTTTCCTTGATCTCCTTGGCAGTGCGTGCACTGCCTTGCTCATCAAGATCAACAACACCAACCGACATGCCGTCGGCGGCGAGCCGGAGGGCGATCGCAGCACCAATGCCGCGCGCCCCACCGGTGACAATTGCGACTCTCATGGATGAGACCCTACGTGATGCTCGGCCGCACACAGCTGTCTTCTGACAGGATCGACGACCGTGAGCCCGTACACCCACAGCTGTCCAATGCGCTGGGGCGACATGGATGCCCAAGGCCATGTCAACAATGCGGCGTATCTGGATTACCTGCAAGAAGCGCGGGTCGCATTCTTGCTATCTGGCTCTCCGGTGCTACATCATTTGCTCGACTCCGGTGTGCTGGTGGTAAATCACCAGTTGGAGTACGTCAAGCCCGTCATTTTTAGTGATCGACCCTTGACGACCAATCTGTGGGTCGATGCCATCGGCGGCAGCCGGTTCTCCATCGGGTACGAGGTGTACGACGGTGCCGACTTGGCGGCTCGGGCTCGGACTGGTGTTGTGCCGTTTGACCTAGCTAGCAACGCATTACGGCGCCTGACCACAGAGGAACGGGAGTTGCTTGGCCGAGCCCTTGCTGCTGCGGAGCCTCTGCGACCAGTGACGAAGGTGCCTGTTCCCGCCGATCGTCATCATTATCCGCTGACAGTGCGCTGGTCCGATGTGGACTCCTACGGCCACGTCAACAACGTGAAGTATTACGACTATGTCCAAGAGGCGAGAATTAGCCTCGTAAGCGACACCGTCGGCTGGGAGCCCGAGGCGGTCTGGATGGTGGTCCGCCAAGACCTGGAATATCTGAAGCCGATCGATTTCAGGATCGAGCCGTACGAGGTAGGCACCGCAATCTCCATGATTGGAAACCGCTCCTTCACCGTCACCGCAGAGATCAGCGATCCGATCTCGAGCACGGTCTACGCGACGGCGCGGACGGTTGTCGTCGGCGTATCGCCCTTGACTGCCAATCAGCGATCGGCGTTGCACCGATGGAGCGTGCCAGGAGTCTGAAACTCGCGCTAAAGCCGTAGCCCGGGCATCGTGCCTGGATGCTCGTCGAAGGTGTTCACCATCGAGTACGCGGCCCGCTCCATGTAGCTCCACAACTCGTGCTGCTGCTGCGGTGTGAGTTCGATCGAGTCGATCGCATCCCGCATATGGGTCAGCCAGCGGTCCCGCATGGCTGGTGTTACGGCGAAGGGAGCGTGGCGCATACGCAGCCGCGGGTGCCCACGCGCCTCGCTGTAGGTCGTCGGGCCTCCCCAGTACTGCTCAAGGAACATCCGCAGCCGCTCCTCGGCCGAAGCAAGATCGGGCTCTGGATACAGAGCGCGTAATGGTGGGTCAGAGGCGACCCCCTCATAGAACCGCTTCACCAGCGCTACAAAGGTCTCATGGCCGCCGACGGCGTCGTAGAAAGTCTGCAGAGGTGCTTGTTCGGACATCGGGACCCATTGTCTATCACCGGTTCGAAGGACTGGCAGGATGAGACGACGTACGCCGCAAACATCGATCGAGAGGAGTCAATCAAATGGCTGCAGTTCGGACCGCGGAAGCGCACTGGGAAGGCTCGCTGTTCGAGGGTCAGGGGGAGGTTGAGCTTGTTTCGTCGGGCACCGGCAGCTTTGAGGTCAGCTGGCCAGCGCGTACCGAGCAACCGAACGGCAAGACCAGCCCGGAGGAACTGATCGCGGCGGCGCATTCCAGCTGCTTCTCGATGCAACTGTCAGGCGGCCTGGCTCGCGCCGGTAACCCCCCGACGTCGCTTGACACGCGAGCCGATGTAACCTTCGACCCGCCGAACATCACCGGCGTCAAGCTGACCGTGACTGGGGTGGTGCCAGGCATTACCGCGGAGGAGTTCGAGGCGGCTGCCGAGGATGCCAAGCAGAACTGCCCCGTGTCGAAGGCACTCACCGGCACCACGATCACGGTCGAAGCCTCGCTCGCGAGTTAACGGCTTGGGGCGAGCAGCTTCCAAACCTAGGCGGTTTCGGCCTCAACTTCGGCCGGTGGCTCACCTGGGCCACCCTGGCTGTAGTTGCCGACCCGGATGATCTCTCCATTGCGGACGTACCACACCGTGCCGTCCTTATCGCGGAGCTCAGTAACGCGTAGCCCAATGCCTTCGACAACGCCTGAGGCCTTTTCCATATCCACGTAATCGCCGACTCCAAGCTGGTCCTCGACCAGCATGAAGACGCCCGACACGAGATCTTTCACAATGCTTTGCATCCCGAACGCGAGCGTCACCGCGACCACCGACGTGCCCGCCACAAGCGTGGTGATGTTGAACCCCATTTCGGCCAAGATCATCAGAATGGCGATCAGAAAGATCACGAAGGTTACCGCACTGCCGGCCAGGGAGCCGAGCGCCTCAAGGCGTTGTTTGCGACGCTCGGCAGATACCGTCGTGGCATTGATCAACTTCTGAGCCATCTGATTGCGCGATGTCAATGGCCGGTCAACTGCTTGCCGTATCGAGCGGTTGATCATGCGATGGAGTACCCGTCGCAGCACGAATGCCGCGATGATCAAGAGCACGATGCGAATGGGCTTGAAGACCACCAGCGCTGCGAGATTGCCTGGTAACCAGTCCGGCATGTTCCTCAGCCTATGGTGTGACCTCCCATCGCATACCGACTTGTCAGCGTCTTAGCTACCTATAGCACGCTGAGATGCTGACAAGTCTGAGGGAGTGCCATGCTTGAGCGGTGGCCAGCAGCGTGGAGGAGAGCCGACAGACCAAGATCGACACAGAGCCGAGTTGGCGGACCCTTCTCGCGGTCACGATTACAGTTCTCGCCTGGGCTTCGGCCTTCGTGGTGATCCGGTACGCGGCGCACGACATTCGCCCAGGAGCACTCAGCCTCGGTCGGCTGCTCGTGGCCAGCGTCGCGCTTAGCGCCATGATGATCGGTCGCAAGCTGGTCCGGCTGAATGCCAGGGAATGGGCGCTGACAGCTGTCGTAGGCATCGCCTGGTTTGCGGCCTACAGTGTTGCGCTGAATGCTGGCGAGCAGCACGTCGACGCTGGCACCGCCGCGATGCTGATTCAGTTTGCGCCGATCCTGATTGGCGTGCTTGCCGGCATCCTCCTCGGCGAGGGCTTTCCACGCATGCTGGTGATCGGTGGTTTGGTCGCGTTTGCCGGCACGCTGATCATCGGGATTGCCACGAGTACCGGCAAAGCCGACCTGATTGGCGTGCTGCTGGTGCTGCTGAGCGCCACAACGTATTCCATCGCTTTGGTGGCGCAGAAAGTGGTGCTCCGGCGAGTATCCGCCCTGCAGGTGACCTGGCTCGCCTGCCTCATTGGAACGATCGCCTGCCTGCCTTTTGCCGGGCAGCTGGTCGACGATCTCGCGGCCGTACCGCCCATGCAGATCGCGGGAGTCGTCTACCTCGGCCTGGTGCCGAGTGCGTTGGCCTTCTCCACCTGGGCGTACGCGCTGAAACACAGCACGGCCGGAAAGCTGGGTGTCACGACGTTTGTGGTGCCGCCGATCACAATCCTGCTCGGTTGGCTCCTCCTTGATGAGGTGCCGCCCTTGCTGGCGATTGTCGGTGGTGCACTCTCGCTGGTGGGCGTGGCCATCGCCACCCGCCGAGTCAAGCCAAAGATCACCGTTCCTTCTGGTATGTGATCCTTCCGGCCCAAATGGTGGCGACCACCGGATCGGGCAGCTCGCGGCCGTGCCAGGGATTGTTGCGTGATAGGGAGACCGAGGCGTCGCGGTCCACGACCGCACGAGCGGCCGGATCAATCAGGACCACATTGGCCGGCTCACCGATAGCCAGCGGACGCCCCTGATCCGAAAGCCGGGCGATGTGGGCCGGCATGATCGACATCCGCTTGGCAAGCTCCGGCCAGCTCAGTGGACCTGAGTTGATCATGGTCTGAATAACGACCCCAATTGCTGTCTCTAATCCGAGCATGCCGAATGCTGCCTCAGCGAAGGCATGCTCTTTGTCGTGCCGAGCATGCGGCGCATGGTCGGTGGCCACGGCGTCGATGGTTCCGTCCGCCAGTGCTTCTCGAAGGGCCTCGACGTGCTCATGCGGCCGTAGCGGAGGGTTCACCTTGTACGTCGGGTCATACCCGAGCACCTCACTCGTGGTGAGAGCGAGGTGATGGGGCGCAACCTCGGCGGTCACATTGACGTTGCGCTGCTTCGCCCACCGGATCACATCGACTGTCTCGGCACACGACACATGACAGATGTGCAGCCGGGATCGCGTGAGTTCGGCGATCTGGACATCGCGGGCAACAACCCCAGCCTCGGCCGCGGCAGGCCAACCCGGAAGGCCCAACTTTCCCGAGATCTCACCTTCATGGCAGCATGCGCCCGCTCCGGCAAGCTGCGGGTCCTGAGCGTGCTGCGCGATGACCCCATCAAAGGCCCGGACATACTCCAACGCTCGTCGCATCAGCCGTGCGTCCGCGACGCAATGACCATCGTCGGAGAACACTCGTACGCCAGCACCGCAGCGGGCCATCAGCCCGAGCTCAGCCAGCTCGACGCCTTCCAGGCCTTTGCTCACCGCTCCGACTGGCACGACCTGCGCGTGCCCGTCACGAGCACCAAGTGTGGCTACGTGCGCGGCGGCCTCCGCGGTGTCGGTGACGGGGGTCGTGTTCGCCATAGCCAGCACCGCGGTGAAGCCGCCACGTGCCGCAGCCAGCGTGCCTGACTCAACGGTTTCCGCGTCTTCACGGCCCGGCTCCCGCAGATGGGTGTGCAGGTCGACTAGGCCTGGCAACGCGATCAGCCCGTCGGCATCGAGCCGGTCTACGTCACCGCCGGCGTCGGACGGGTCAACGAAACTGCCGTCGCGGATCAGCAGATCAGACCGCCCGCGGCCGTTGAGATCGGCACCGCGAATGAGCAAGTCCGTCATTCCGAGCCTCCCAGCAGCTCGTACAGCACGCTCATCCGCACCGACACGCCTGCTGCAACCTGGTCCAAGATCAACGAGTTAGCAGCATCGGCGGCATCCGCGGAGATCTCCAGGCCGCGGTTCATGGGCCCGGGATGGCAGATAGCCGCACCGGGCTTCATAGCCTGCAGCCTTGGACGGGTCAGGCCGTAGCCGATCGTGTACTCGCGCGGCGTGGGAAAGTACCCGCCGGACATTCGTTCCCGCTGGACCCGCAACATCATCACAATGTCCGCATGAGGGAGTACTTGATCAAGGTCGGTGCAGGCCAGCACCGGCCAGCTGTCGATCCCGGAAGGCAACAGTGTGGGCGGCGCGACCACGATCACCTGCGCGCCCAGCGTCGTCAACAGCAGCACATTGCTCCGCGCCACTCGGGAGTGAGTGATGTCTCCAACGATGGCGACGGTCTTGCCGTCGAAGCTCACCTGGTCGGGGACCGTCCGCCGGAAATGCCGCCGGATCGTGAAGGCGTCCAGCAATGCCTGAGTCGGATGCTCGTGGGTCCCATCCCCGGCATTGAGTACGTGAGCATCGATCCAGCGCGAGGCTTGCCACGGTGCGCCTGAGGCGTGATGCCGGATCACCAATGCGTCCACGCCCATGGCTGCAACGGTGAGCACCGTGTCCCGCAGCGATTCACCCTTCGATACCGAAGAACCCTTCGCGCTGATGTTGATCACATCCGCCGACAGCCACTTGCCGGCGATCTCAAACGAGGAGCGGGTCCTAGTTGAATCCTCGAAGAACAGGTTCACCACGGTACGGCCGCGCAGGGCCGGCAACTTCTTGACGGGGCGTCCCTGCACTAGCGACATCTCTTCTGCGAGATCCAAGATCTCGGTGGTCTGATTCCGGTCAAGATCAGCTGCGGACAGCAGATGGCGCATCACGCCTCCTCAGGAGCGACTTGTGCCACCGGTTCGATGCTGACCTGGTCGACACCGTCAGTCTCGGCCAGTCTTACGCTGACGTGTTCGCCGCTCCGCGTCGGTACATAGCTCCCAATGTGATCAGCTCTGATCGGCAACTCCCGATGGCCGCGATCCACCAACACGGCAAGGCGAACTGCGCGCGGCCGTCCAAGATCACCAAGAGCGTCCAGGGCCGACCGCACCGTGCGTCCGGAGTAGAGCACGTCATCGACCAGCACCACTGTGCTGTCTTCTAGGTCCATCGGTAGATCCGTATGCCCCACCGCACGTGTGGGGTGCTGTCGCAGATCATCGCGGTACATCGTCACGTCAAGTGCGCCAACGGGTACGCGCACGCCTTCCACATCATTCATCACCGTCGCGAGCCGATGCGCCAGCGGCACCCCGCGGGTGGGAATCCCCATGAGCACGAGGTCCTGGGCACCTCGGTTTGCTTCGAGGATCTGGTGTGCGATTCGAGCACAGGCGCGGGCAATCTGCTCTGCGTCCATCACTACCCGAGACGCCTCAGAACCAATTGCAGTGCCGGGCTCCGGATCATCGCGCTGGGCTTGTGGCGCGCCGGTACCTGACAACAATCCTCCTTGTCGAGTGCGCCTCGGGCGCTCTCGCGCTCAATTTGGGCGGCTCGCAACCTCCGCGGAACTACGTCGAGGCGATAACGTAGGCCCGTGAACGAGCTCCTGAGCATGCTAGTGCCTTTGGAAACGCTCTCGGGGTGGCCACGGGTAACAAATCCCACACCCCTGCAGTCCCTCACGTTGTTGATCGGGATTCCTCTCCTGATCTCTGTGATCGTGATCGCACTCATCGAGATTGGCGCCAAGGCCCGCGCTAGGCGCGGCGACATCGCTCAGGCCAGCGACCCGCTGTGGGTCGGCGCTCAGGAGTCCAGTCAGGTGGAGCCCGTCACCGACAGCCCGGGTGCCGAAACAGCGGATCAGGTAACGGCCGAGGTGACGGCTGCCGATGGGAATGTCGAGGGCGACGACACTGGCGAGCACGTGGGTGGCGCGGGTGCCCGCTGGTGATTCGTTCACCCCGAGCCAGCGCGAGTGGCTCACGCGCGCCGTCCGCAACGCCGAGGTGTCCTCCAGTCTAACATTTTCACTCTTCGTCGGCATCTCGGAGGAGGACTCCCGCGCGTACGCGGAACGGCTGCATAGGACGCTAGCCGATCCTGATCACTCGGTCCTGGTGATGTGTGATCCCGAGTTCCGCAAGCTGGAGATCGTTACCGGGGTCGAAGCACGTCGAGCGCTTGATGATCTTGAATGCCGCCTGGCGGCGGCCGCCATGCAAACGTCGTTCGCCGGCGGCGACATCGTCGGCGGTCTCGCCGCTGGCATTCAGCAGCTCGGAGAGGCGGCGCGGCAACCGAAGACGCTGCACGCTAGCCGGCCCGATCTGGGATAGTGCTCCCATGCGCGTACACATCGGGAGCGACCACGCCGGATTCGAGTTGAAGAACTACCTGATCACTGCTCTGACCGAGGACGGGCATGAGGTAGTTGATCATGGGCCCGAGACCTACGACGCGGAGGATGACTATCCGGTCTACTGCATTCCTGCAGCCGAGGCCGCGGTAGCCGACCCTGGGTCGTTGTGCATCGTGATCGGCGGGTCGGGTAACGGCGAGCAGATGGCCGCGAACAAGGTAATCGGCACCCGGGCAGCGCTGGCGTACAACTTGGAGACGGCCAGGCTCGGCCGACAACATAACGATGCGAATGTCATCGCCATCGGCGCCCGAATGCATACTGAGGAAGAGGCTCTGGAGATGGTTCGCCTGTTTCTCGCCACGCCTTTCAGCGGAGACCCGCGCCACGCCCGCCGCATTGCATTGCTCGCGGATTATGAAAAGACCCGCTGGACTGCAAACGCCTGAGTCAAAGATCTAGTCGCTTCGGATCGCGCGCCGCCGTGCTGAGGAGGAGGGAGGGGACACGCTTTTCGTCCCCGAGTGACGACGAAGTAGGCGGCAACAAAGCGCGATCCGCGCGGAGCGAGCGCTAGCGAGCGGAGCAATCAACTACGTCGCCGGCCATCGACCCGCGCCAACAGTTCATCGATGACCTCCGCTGCGACGCGCTCGTCGTCAAGGTCCGGGCGGGATACATCTCGCCCTCGCATTGCACGGTCTAGAGTGACCAGCCCCGAGACACCATCGCGCCCAAAGTCCCGCGGCCAAAGATCGCGCGGATCGTGGGTAGTCCCCGAGTAGTGTGTTCCTCCGCCGTGCGTTCCTGAGGGACGACCCCCAGGTGGCACCGCACCTGTCATGCCTGACACGGTAAAACAGATTTGCTGGCTGCGTGAGTGATCGCAATGGAAGTGTTACGCGCCAGTAGCCAAAGGTTTATCAGCCGAGGGAGGGACCGTGCCGGAAGGCCACACGCTGCACCGGCTTGCACTCGACGTGACACACACATTCGGTGGCCGGGTGGTCTCGGTTACCAGCCCGCAAGGCCGCTTCGCTGAATCGGCGGCACAGCTGGATCAGACCCGATTGATCGGGGCAACGGCGCACGGCAAGCATCTGTTCTGTGAGTTCGACGGTGATCGCTTGCTGCACATTCACTTGGGTCTTATTGGCAGCCTGGAGCTTGGCCCGCCGACGCCGCCTCGCGGCGAAGTGCGAGTGCGGATTGCGACAGAGCAGGCAGCTGCGGACCTGCGCGGACCGCAGCTCTGCACGGTGCGGACGCCCGCCGAGGTAGCTTTGCGGCTGCGGGAACTCGGTCCTGATCCGCTGCGGGCGGATGCCAATCCTGATCTTGCCTGGCTGCGGATTTCTCGTGCGACCCGGCCGATCGCGGCACTCCTGATGGACCAAACCATCTTGTCTGGTGTGGGCAATGTGTACCGAGCGGAGGTGCTGTTCCGTAACCGGATCAACCCCCATCGTCCGGGCAACAAGCTCAGCCGGCGGAGCTGGCTGGGGATCTGGACTGATCTTGTCGAGTTGATGCCGCAAGGTGTGCTGACTAAGCGCATCGACACCGTACGGCCGGAGCACACGCCCGAGGCGATGGGCAGACCGCCACGAAAAGATGATCATGGCGGTGAGGTGTATGTCTATCGGCGGGCGGGCCTGGCCTGCTTGGTATGCGGCTCCAAGATACGCACTGAGGTGCTCGCCGGTCGCAACCTATTCTGGTGCGCGCGATGCCAGCGACGAGGATGAATGGGTAAGAGTATGCCGTGAGCAGCGGTACCTACTTGCGCCAACGCCGATGAGCGTGGCAGGAAGTCAGACACGCTTGCCGGCGGACGGGCTAGCAAACCTGGGCGGCCGGGTAGTTCACGTGGCCAGTCGGCCGGGTTCGGGCCCACCTATTGTGCTGCTAGGCGGTTGCGGAGTGCCCAGCTATGACTGGGACCTGGTTGCCGATCTGCTACCCGATCTGGCGCTTGTCCTTCTGGACCGTCCGGGGCTGCTGGGTTCACCGTGGCCAGGCGAACTGCCACAACTGGCAAGCGAGGTGCGTACCCTCGAATCACTCCTCGAATCAATCCGCACTGCGAGCGTCGGTCGCGCGAGCAGTGCCAATGAAATTGTCGGACGAACCATCGTCGTCGCTCATTCAATGGCCGGCTTCCATGCCGAGGCCCTCGTTCGGCAACGACCCGATCTGGTCATGGGGCTGGTGTTGGCCGATGGCAGTGTTGAGTTGAGGCCGTCGCGGCCGAGACACCGCCGGAGTTGGCTCCGGTTTGCCCGGCTCATCCGCCGGGCCATGGTGGTGCCGGCGCTCCGGCTGCCCTCCTCGTTCGTGCAGCGATTGTTGGTCGCGGCGCAGAGCCATCGCAGAGTGACCGCCCCAGTCAGCTCGTCGACCAGGCAAACGTTCCGAGACCCGGACACGATCGCAAGCGTCCTCGCCGAGCAGGCGGCCTACGGCGAGCAGGCCTGGGATCTGGCGGAATTGCGGATGGACCACGACTGGCCCAAGGTTCCAACAATCGTGCTGACCGCGGCCGAAAAAGGTGGTGCCCGGTGGATTGCCGAGCAGGCAGAGCTGGCCGAGATGCTCAACGCGAGGCAGATTGTTGTTGCGGACTCACGTCACTTGATCATGATTGACCGGCCCGATGTTGTGGCACAGGCGGTTCGTGGGCTACGCGAGCTCGGAGATGATCATGACTGAAGCGACGTCGATCCCGCTGGTCGTGGAGTTGTGGTACGCGGGGGAGGCGCCCGACTTGGGAGATTCTCGGCTGCTTCAGGCGCTGCGTACGTTGTCGCCGGACGCCGAACCCCAAATGGAGTCAGTTGTCGTGCCTCATAGCGATGGTTCGGCGCCACTGCTGACTGTGATCATGCCCGGCAGTCGACTGGGTGAGGGTGGCAAGGTCTTGCCAGATGTCAGCCAGACCTGGGATTGGGAGGGTGCCGAAGGTGCCGTCGCACGCTGCCGGTGCAGCGTTCTGGTGACCGAGATGTTTAGTGATGATCGGACACCGCAACAGCGCTGGGCCGCCATGAGTGGCGTCGTCGCTGAGCTGATCGGACTCACCCACCCGACGGTCGTCAGCTGGCCGCAGAGCCAACGGGTCGGTGACCCGAACCTGTTTGCTGCCGATGATCTTGATGGCCTGATCAACGTGCGCTATTTCAGTATCGCGAATGATCCCGGGGCAATAGTGATGGATACTCTCGGACTGCATGTTTTCGGCCTCCCGGACGTGCAGTGCCACTTCCGAGACCGAGAGCCGGCCGAGATAGCGACAATGCTGTTCTCCACAGCGGCTTACTTGTTCCAGTCAGGCGACGTGATCGCCGATGGGAACACGATCTCCGGACCGCAGGCTGATGAACGGCTGGTTTGTTTCCGAGAGCCCGCACTGCTCGAGCCAAGGCGGCAGGTCATCGATGTCGATCTTGGGGATCCCTACGCGGCGGGACGGCGCGACCGGGGCTCGGGCGGTCGTAGGAGATCTTAAGGGCTAGTCACCTGCAGCCCTGAGTGTGCGGCGTACTGACAGCAACTCGACCTCAGGACGATAGGCAACCAGCTGCTCGACCGCATCAAGCACCTCCACCAGATGCGTCCGGTCGGAACTTACCGCGGCCACGCCGATAGCCGCCCGTCGGTGCAACTCGAGATGATCAACTTCGGCAACACTGAGCTCGAATCGCTTACGTACCTCCGCG
>DATLQC010000111.1:0-12742 GCA_035535395.1 Propionibacteriaceae bacterium
GACACAATCAGCAACGTGCTCGATGCCGACAGCTGTCGCCTGGTACTAAACGAGCCCTTGCCTGCCACGGTGCTACACAGCGATGGCAGCGTTACCCGGGCCGGCAAGACGGTGGACGCCAACCGAGACGGCCTCCCCACCGATGACGTGATCGCTATCCCGGTGCCTCGCCCTGATTCCCGCCCGGCCTACTTTGCCGTTACCGCGGCTACTCACGTTGCGCGTCCGCGGGCGGAGCAGCGACAGGTTGGTGCGCTGCTCGCACACCTGGCAGCGGGCTCCCTCGCGCTTGAGGCCGGATCCTCGAGGGTCGTGCCTTAGGGCTGGAATCGGTAACCCATTCCGGGCTCGGTGATCAAGTGTCGCGGCCGAGTCGGATCGTCTTCAAGCTTGTGTCGGAGTGCCTTGACGTATTGACGTAGGTAGTGGGTCTGATCGACGTACGTCGGTCCCCAGACTTCTTCAAGCAGCTGCCGTTGGCTCACCAGCCGCCCCGGATGCCGCACCAATGCCTGGAGGAGCTGCCACTCGATCGGCGTGAGATGCACTTGCCGTTCCGGCGCTGCCGGCTCCAAGATCATGTGGTCGTTGAGGTCGACCATCCACCGTCCGAGCTGGACCGGTTCGAACACCTCAGGCTCACTGCTACGCCGCGTCACCGCACGGATTCGCGCGAAGAGCTCCGCCACACTGAACGGCTTGGTGACGTAGTCATCGGCGCCGGCATCCAGGGCGTCCACCTTCGCCGCACTGTTCATCCGGCCAGAGAGAATCACGATGGGCACCTGGGTCCAGCTGCGCAGTGAACGAATGACATCCACCCCGTCCATGTCGGGTAGACCCAGATCGAGGATGACGAGCTCCGGATGAGCCTCGGTCGCCGCCTCGAGCGCTCCCCGGCCGCTACCGGCGGTGACCACGTCGTACTGTCGCGCGTGGAGGTTGATCCGGAGCGCCCTGAGAATCTGAGGCTCGTCATCGACAACCAGAACGCGGGTCATGATCGCTCGCTTACCGTCTGCACCGGCTCTGGAGTGGGTTGAGTCGCGACGGGCATCGAAATGGTCATGGTTAGACCGCCTCCGGGTGTCTCTTCCGGAGTCAGACTGCCCGACATCGCCTCGATGAGACCCCGTGCCAAGGCAAGACCCAGCCCGACCCCGCTCGTGTTGTCCCGATCCCCAAGCCGTTGGAACGGCAGGAAGATCTGATCCCAATCGGTCTCAGGTACGCCTGGACCACAGTCGACCACCCGGATTTCGACAGCCTCGCCGTAGGCGCTGGCCGTAACCTGCGGAGGGGCTCCAGGTGGGCTATGCCGTACGGCGTTCTGCACGAGATTAGCGATCGCGCGTTCTAAAAGTGCGGGGTCGGCCTGCACGTCAGGCGTTTCTTCCGGAACGCGGATGATCACTTCCGATGCAGCTGGTCCGAGGCTGGTCACGGCGGCGGAGACGACATCGGCGACATCGATCGGCTGGATGGCGAGCGCCAAGGCACCAGCTTGGAGCCGGCTCATGTCGAGTAGGTTCTCGACAAGACCGCTCAGCCGATCCAACGACTCCTCCGTGGTGGCGAGCAGCTCAGCTCGATCGTCCGGGCTTAGCGGGAGATCCGACATTCGGAGGGTTCCGACCGCCGCCTTCGCTGAAGCCAACGGGGTGCGCAGGTCATGACTCACCGCATTGAGCAGCGCAGTCCGTACCCGGTCCACCTCGGCGAGGGAGCCTGCGGTGGCCGCAGCTTCCTCCAGCCGCTCCTGGCGTAACGCGATGGTGGCCTGGGCTGCGAACGCTTCCAGGATCCGCCGATCCTCCGCGGCGAGCGGGTGACCAGACAACACCAGTGTGTACGACTCATCGACGTGCACCTCGGCGTCGCCATCACCTGGGGCCAGGCAGATTGGGCTGCCGACGCACGCGACTACGGACCACGCGTCATTCGTGTGCTCGAGATCTGGCCCAGCTAGCGCTTCTGGGCGGCGCTCGAGAAGAGTTACGGCGTCCAAGGCGAAAGTTTCGCGTACCTGCTCAAGGAGTGCTGGCAGCGGGCGGGAGCCGCGCAACACACTGCCCGCCAGAGTGAACAGCGTGGCCGCTTCGGCTCGGGCCTGGGATGCTTCTCGAGTTCGACGCGCGGCGGCGTCCACGACGGTACTCAGAGAGATCGCTACGACGAGAAACGCAAACAACGCAAAGAGGTTTTCTCGCTCGGCAACGGTGAACATCCGCACCGGTGGGGTGAAGTAGAAGTTCAAAAGCAGGAATCCGCCGACGGCCGCGAGCAGCGCCGGGAGTAGACCGCCCACCAGCGCCACAGCCACCACCAATAGCAGGAACACCAAGATGTCAGTAGACAAGGAGACGTCGGCATCGACGGCCAGCAGTAACGCGGTGAGCGCTGGCAGGGCGGCGAGGCTCAGGATGAATCCGGCAGCGCGGCGGCCAAGACTTAGTCCACCCGGCCGACTTCGCCACGGGCCGTCGCGTCCTTTCCCGATTCGCCACCGGCGCACTGTCGCCTCATGCGTCACGAGATGTACGTCGATGGATCCCGACTCGGCGGTGGTCGTGACGCCGACGCCCGGCGACAACATCTGGGTCCAGCGCCCACGCCGACTTGCTCCCAGCACGAGTTGGGTGGCGTTAACGCCGCGTGCAAAAGCTAGTAGCGCCTCCGGGATGTCGGTGCCGACAACCTGGTGGTAGGTGCCGCCAAAATCTTCCACCAGAACTCGTTGTCGAGACAGGTGAGCCGGGTCTCCACCGCTCAGGCCATCACTGCGCGCCACGTGCACGGCGAGCAGGTCAGCACCCGTGGTACGAGCGGCGATACGCGCCGCCCGACGGATTAGGGTATCGCCCTCGGGCCCGCCGGTCAGCGCCACAATGACCCGCTCGCGCGTTTCCAAGTGTGAGCCGATGTTGTGATCAGCGCGATATTTGTCGAGTTGCTCGTCTACTTTGCCGGCGACCCAAAGCAGCGCCAGCTCGCGTAGGGCGGTGAGATTCCCAACTCGGAAGTAGTTGACGAGGGCGGCGTCGATCTTGTCTGGGGTGTAGACGTTGCCGTGTGCCAGCCGGCGGCGGAGTGCCTCTGGGGTCATGTCTACGAGCTCAATCTGCTCTGCCTGGCGCACCACGGCATCGGGCACGGTTTCGCGCTGCCGTAGGCCGGTAATCTCAAAGACAACGTCGTTGAGCGATTCCAAATGTTGCACGTTCACAGTCGTGATCACCGTGATCCCGGCGTCAAGAAGCTCCTCGATGTCTTGCCATCGCTTCTGGCGAGGTGAGCCGGGAGCGTTGGTGTGCGCTAGCTCGTCAACCAGGGCAACCTGAGGTCGGCGCGCCAACACGGCCGCGAGGTCCATTTCCTCCAGCGCCGTACCCCGGTAGCTGACGTTGGCTCGGGGTATGACCTCGAGACCCTGGATGAGCTCGGCAATGTGCTGACGGCCGTGGGTCTCCACGAATCCGATGACGACATCGGTGCCGCGTCCAAGCCGGCGATGGCCCTCTTCGAGCATCTTGTACGTCTTGCCGACGCCAGGAGCTGCCCCGAAGTAGACCCGCAGTTGCCCTGCTCCCATGAGATTCCTCCCGGCAGCGATCTGCTGTCTCGGTCGGTGACTCTTCCATTCTCATCGCCGGGCGAAGCGCCGATCAGGCGATCTCACGGCATTCCTACGCCGAGAAGACGACTGACGCCCCACGTACTCCGTCCACGCCCCACAAATAAGTGGGGCGCTAGTAGAGAAGGTGGGGCGTCAGCGACGGGAGTGCAGGTCAGCTCGGCTGATTGTCGAGGAAGTCCAGCGTGACTGCGGCGAAGAGTGGCGAGACGGCAAGGTTGTAGTGGGTCAAACCCGGCAAGATCGCAAGTGCATGACCACCCTTGGGCCGGTTCTCGCCCATCCAGCCGCCGTCGCGGAGGCCGCCGTCAAGCAGCTTGAACATCTCGACATAGTGGCTGGGCGGTGCCATATCGGCGTCGGCCGCCGCTAAGAGCGTCGGCACCTGGAGGCTGCGCACGTCCTCGGTGTAGTCATAGTCCTGAGCCATTGCCTCGCCGATCTTGTCCAGCAGTCGGGGAAAGTCCTCGGGGCGTGGCGCGACTTGCTGGTAAAGCTGGTACATCGGCGTGTCCTTCATGAACTCGGCTGCCGCCGCGTTCACCTGAGCCTGCTGGGCGAGCATCTCCGGGGGAATCGCGTCGCGCCAGGCGTGCGCTGAGGCGGCGACGAGCCGACGGACTTTGTCCGGGTACTTCACTGCGGTGAATAGTGCTACCCCACCGCCGAGTGAGTAACCGACAACGTCGGGCTTATCCAACCTCAGATGGTCGATGAGCGCCGCGATGTCATCGGCCATAAGCCGTATGTCGATCGGTCGATCAATGTCGGCAGTACGCCCGTGCCCCTGCAAGTCGACTGCGATGACCTGATGCTGCTCCGCAAGCACGGGAAGAGTCGGCCCGAACATCTCGCCCGACCCGAGCCCTCCGTGCAGCAAGATCATTGGCCGCCCAGTCCCGCGAGTCTCAAAGTAGAGATTGATGCCATTGACCTCGGCGTACGAGCCGGCACCCTTTTGCTCAGTTGTCCAATCGGTGGTCGTCATGCTGGGCTCCTCAGTTGATCATTGGTCGGATGAGTCACTGATTAGACTCCGGATGCGGTGCCAATTCATCGGTGTGCAGGTTAACTTCCACCGATGCCGAGTGCGCTGAGCAGCACCAGCACGACAGTGCTGACGGCAAAGATTCCGTGTAGCACAACCGGTGGGCGTGGGATGTGCTGCTCGGCAAGATCAACTCCGCTCGCATCGGCCCGAAACGAACCACCGGTCGCCGCAGCTGCGGCCATAGCTGCTCGGCCATCCTTTGCCCACTGCATGACCATGACCAGGCCGATGCTGGCAACGACAACGAGGTCGGCAAACGCGATCCAGGCCAGCAGCTCATTGTCAGTGACGAGATAGACGATCCACAGGATCAGCCCAGCAGCGGCGAGCCCGAAGTGTGTGAAAACCCGGTAAGGCGGAAGGTGTGAGCCCGTTCCCTCCGCATGCCGCACCCCTCCACGGGTTGCCCAACGGATCAGCATGAAGGATCCAAACCCGGCCGTAATGATCCAGGTAATAAGTGCAGCAATCGACATTCGAACGCCCCCTTCGGCGACGTGGCTGGTTTGTCTGGGTATGGCTTGAGCGACCGAAGCTCGTAGCGCCGGTTGTTTATTTCGGATACTCAATTCGACGTTAGACGCGACATGATCTATCGTCAAGAGATCTGTCCGTTAGCAGGGGGCGTGTTGTGCGCGGCTTTGACCGGAACGTCACGGGGATCGGCGTCCTGGCCGACCCGGTACGTCGCCGGTTGTATGAGTTCGTCTGCTCCCAGGATCAACCAGTCAGCCGCGACCAAGCGGCGCATGCCGTCGGAATCGCCCGCCACAAGGCGAAGTTCCACCTCGACCGGCTGGAGGCAGAAGGATTGCTTGAGGCCGACTATGTCCGGCTGACCGGGCGCAGCGGCCCGGGTGCTGGGCGTCCAGCCAAGCGCTACCGACGAGGCCACAAGGAGTTCGCGGTCAGCCTTCCGGCGCGTGACTATGAGCTCGCTGGCCAGATCATGGCCGATGCGATCTCCGACTCGACGCGTACGAACACACCGATCCTTGAGGCGGTCCATAGTGCTGCAGCCGTACGCGGAGCAGCCCTCGCCGACACAGCAGCTGATCGCCCACCTGGCGCTGAAGCAGCTATCGACCGTGCGGTGCGCATTCTCACCGAACACGGCTACGAGCCTCGCCGCACCGATCACACCATCGTCATGGTGAACTGTCCGTTCCACGCATTCGCCGCTAGCCATACCGAGCTGGTCTGTCGGCTGAACCATTCCATGCTGAGCGGATTTGTTGACGCTGCGGCACCCGATCTGCTCGAGGCCCGTCTCGAACCCGCTGAGAATCGGTGCTGCGTCATGCTGACAGTTCGTTGACGGACCGGCGGCTACTCGTCTGAGTCGGCTGCCTGCCGAGCGGCATCGAGCCGCCGGCGGGCGTCGGCCAATGCGTTCACTGTGGCGCGTTGCCGCGACCGCGCCTCGGCGAGATGCCGCTGAGCCGTGACCTTGTCCCGGCGGGCTTCGATCCTCCTCGAGTCAAGCTCGTTCAACGCGTCCTCGGCGGCCTCCACGGCCGCCTCGGCGTCGGCGAGCTCGAATTCGGATGTCCAATGCGCAGCTTCAGCAGCGGCGAGTTGCTCCTCCGCCTGACGCAATTTCGGCGATGCTTCCGTTTCACTGCCGGGAGCTGGATCTTCATCCGTCGCCAGCGCACCATCGGTCACCTCGACCAACTGGACCGCTCTCAGGCTGGCAGCCGCACGCCGCCGGGCCGCCAACTCGTCTTCAACCGGAGGAGGTTCGATCTGGACGGCTGGCTCGGTTTGCACCTCGACCGGCCGCAGCTCAGTACCCGAGCCGATCTGCGGAACCTTGACCTGTGGCCGCGGTCCAAAGCCGCTGTGCGACAGCGGTTTTACTAGGCGGCCATTCCGAACGGTCATCGCGCCGGCAAGATCAACAAGAGCGGCCTGCAGCGTTGCTGCAACCTCCGACAGCACGGCAGGAGTCAGACGTACGCCCGCGTCATCGGCAAAGCTTCGGGCCCGATCCATCAGGTCGGCGATCAGATGCCGGCGCTGCTCGGCGAGGTTGCGTAGCTCCGCACCGGCCAGTCCCGTCTGGGCATCACGTAGTTCCCGGCCTAGGGCCGACAGGCGCTGCATCGCGGCCGAGTCGCTGGCCAGCAGATTCACCAGCCAGGCGCTACGGGTTGGACGGCGCAGCTGCTGCAGCCGTTCGGCTATCTCCCGGCTGCCAGCCGCCCTGGCCTGTCGTACCAAGTCGTTCCGGGCAGCGACGAAATCGGTTGGAGGTAGCACGTAGAGCTCCCGGACGATGTCGTCCAGCTCACGTCCCGTCATCTGCCCCGTCATCTGCACAGTCATCCAACGGCCAATCTAACGTGGCCGCTGGTGGGTGATGCAAGTCAGGACGCAGCTGGCAAGTCGGCGGCTTCGTCGGCCACACAGCAGCCGCCGAGCACCGCCATGCAGTCGATGATGAACTCGTGCCGCAAGAGCTCGGGAAGCTCACAGGCGGGATCAGTGCACTCGAGACGGCGGTCCCTGTGTACGACGAGCGTGCCGTGGCAGTGATCAATATAGGGGTCGACATCCCGGCCACAACGCGGACAACTGCTCATGAGGTCTTGGTACCAGCTTTCAGCCTCAGAAGGCGGTATTGCGTTTGGGCGTGTTGCGGGCCCGCGCTGCAACTTTGGCGGCTTAACCGCGCTTCTTCGGCGGGCTGGCCTCACGTCCAGCGTCCGCCGGCTTCTTGAGCTTCTTCTTGGCTGTGCCGCTCGTTGGGCCGCTCGTTGAGCCGCTAGCCGTGGTGCTGCGGCGGCGTCCACCGTTTTCCGTCGAGCGGCGTTGCTTGGCTGCCTCAATGCTGGCTCGCAAGGCGCTCAACAGGTCGGGAGGTGTCGCCCCTGCCGGAGCAGCCTCTTGAGTTGGCAGCGTTCGCCCGGTCGCCTTGGCATCGATCAAGGCGGTCAGCGTCTCCCGGTGAACGTCGCGATATCGGGCTGGATCCAACTGCTCATCCGACAATGAGTTGATCAAAGCCTCTGCCATGGCAAGCTCCTGGCTCGGTGACAGCCACTCGTCGTCCTCGTTCTGGAACGGGAAGCTCGGCTCCCGGACTTCGTCGGGCCAGAGCATGGTCGCGAGCAGGAGTATGTCGTCGTGCACTCGCAACACCGCGATGATCTCGCGATCCCGAAGCGTCACCTTGGCGACGGCAACCCGGCCCAATTTTCTTAGCGCATCGCGCATCAGCCGGTAGGCCTTGGCGGCCTGCGGCTCAGGCTCCACGTAATAGCTCCGGTCGAAGTAAATGGGATCAACCGCGGACAGCGGCAAGAAAGAGATGACCTCGATCGAACGCGATGTCTTGGCAGGCAACATGGCGAGATCGACGTCGTTGAGGACCACCAGCTCACCGGTTGTCGACACGTAGCCCCGGCCGATCTCCTCGTACGGCACTTCAGCGCCGTCAATCGAGCACACCCGCCTGTACTGCACCCGGCCACCGTCGGGCACGTGAATCTGGTGGGAGGGCACGCGCTTGCTCTCGGTCGCGACGTACAACCGGACAGGAATCGTCACCAAGCCGAATGAGATGGTGCCTCTCCAAACCACCCGCATGTGCCGCATTCCTCCGACCGTGTGAATACCCGTCGATCCCGGCCGTCAGCCGGGTTTTCTTCCATTGTCACAGTCGAAGAAACCGCGTCTGACAGTGACCGGGCTGCCCGCTAGCGGTTGCTTCTCGAGGTTCTTCTGACCGCGGTCTACAGCTGGGCGACTGGCACCCGGCGGACGATGTCGGCTTCTGATCGGGCGGCGGTGGCGCTGCGACGCAGCAGTTCCTCGGCCTGACCGGCAGTCCGACCCGGGTGATCGTTCCAGCGAGTGAGATCTTGAACGTGGTGTAGGCGCGTCTCGGGAGCCGGTGTCCGGCGGACCAGTGCTGGCGGGGTTTTCGCCAATGTGTGCCAGGTGACATCTAAGGCACGTTGGACTACCTGCGTTCGGACGTGAGGCAGACCGCCGCCGGCTTGAACGATTGCGCCTACCAGGCAGGCCGCAACCACAGGGTGGCCGGTCAGCTGTTTGGCGTTGTATGCGTTGACGGGTCTGATGCGTCCCGCGTCATCGCGATAGGCAAACCAGCTGTCCTGCAACCAGCCGGCGCGTACCAGCTCGGCCGCGTCGTTGAGAATGCAGGCGATTTGATCAAGCTCGGCGAGCCGCGCGCTGATCTGATCGCGGAGCCGGAGCTGTCGTGATTGTCGCCGCCGCGTCCGCCAACTTGGCTGGACATCGACGATGTCGGCGCCAAGAGCTTGAGGCGCCGAAATAGTAGCGGCCGTCATTTCCTGACTGTACCTCCACGGCGCCCAGCAGAACGAGTCCCGATTCGGCTGAACAATGGGCCCGGATTACCATCTGCAGAACCGTGTCCGTACGCGGAACGCCAGCGTTGTCAATCTCGAAGCCTTGAGGCGGCATTCGAGCATGAGGTGGGCTGACGAACACATGACTGGACGCAGTGAAGGACTCAATCCCGAGGCCGAGACAACCGGTACTGCAACGCGCAACTGGGCTGCCAGGCACGACTTGGTGCTGTACTTCGTGCTGGCCTACCTGCTGTCGTGGGCACTTTGGCCGTTGGTGATCTTGAATTCCACCAGTAGTCCGCTGGTGCCATTCGGACCGTTGATCGCGGCAGTGATCGTTGCTCTCCTGGTAGGCGGAAGACGTGAGCTGTGGGCGTTGCTAGGCCAGCTGACCCGCTGGCGAGTGCATCCGATCTGGTACGTCATTGCGTTGCTCGGTCCGTTTGTGTTGGCTGCTCTTACGGCGTTATTGGCTATGGCAGCCGGGGCGCCGGTGCACAGGACCGGCGCGTACACAGATTGGCAGGCGATTGGTTTCTTCTTCCTGTCGACCTTGATCATCGTCGGGATTTTCGAGGAGGTCGGCTGGCGCGGTTTTGCCCTGCCGAGGCTGCAGCTTCGACTGAACGCCCTCTGGGCCGCATTGGTACTCGGGGTGTTGTGGGCCCTCTGGCATCTCCCTGAATTGATCTCTGACCCGACCGGACAACGGCCTCCCGTGCCTTTCCTCGTGTGGGCCCTGGCGCTATCAGTGATCTTTTCCTGGCTGTACAACAGCACCAACGGCAGTCTGCCCATCGTGATCATCTGTCATACGGCGATTGATACGGCCGGCCGGTTCACGTTGCCGGAGTTCGCCGGTGACGGGTATCAGATCGCGTGGTGGTTCATGGTTGGGCTGTACGTTCTGGTCGCGATCATTGTGATGCTTGGCGCGGGACCTCAGCGGTTGGTGACACACATTGGGAGACGTGGCGTACGAGATGATCTAGGTACGGCAGCATCCGGGTCTGCGTGAGACTCAGTCGTCCTGGGCTCAGGCCGAAAGCGTCACGCTGCTCAGCACCGTTGAGCTGCTGATCTTAAGGCGTCCCCCCTCGTTGACCAGTCCGTACGCGGTCCGTTCGCGTACCACACGGCCGTCCTTGAAGTAGTAGGTGAGCGTCGCCTGCGCTGAATCTGGCGGGATGCCTTTCACATTAGCCACGGTGATCTTGCTTATCGCATCCCAGAATCGCTGGTACGCCTGCCGCCCGCCGGCATGGTTGGTTTGGTACGAGGCCGTCATCCGTGGCCAGGCTGCGTCGGTGTTGCGCGGCATCAAGGCGTAGTAGCTGGTGATCGCCCGCCTCAGCTCCGCCGCGGTGGGCGTGCCGCGCACTGTCGGTGCGGTCGTTGGCGAGGGAGCCCGGGTTGGCGTACGTGCTGTGGTTCGCTGCGTCGGTTTCGGCGCCGGACCCTCCTGCGGTGCCGACGCCTTCGGAGTCGGCGAAGGGGTGCTCGAAGTGGGGGACGGTGCGCTCGAGGATGGGGCCGTGGGGACACTCGTGCTAGCCGGCGCAGCCGAGCTCGACTGGGCTGGGGCGGCAGTCGGATTGCCGGCTCTGCGGTCGTTCACCAGCAAGGCGGTCACCAGAATTCCAATGCCTATCAGGGCTACCACTGCCACGGCGGCCGCTAGGCCGCGCCTACGTTGGGGTTCCGCCGGACGCTGAATAGCCGGCGCCGACACCGCCGGCGTCTCGGGCGCAGCGGTCGACGGAGGGCCGGTGCTCTGCTGGGATTCAGCTCCTGAGCCTGCTGAAGGAGTGGTCTTGGAGAGGCCCGGATCGCCTTCCTCACCTTTTGGCCCTTCTTCCGGTACGCCCGGAGCGAGTGCCGGCTCCTCCGAATGCCCCCGCGCTGCCAGCCGTGCCAGGGTCTCTGCCACGGCATGCATCGACGGACGGGCGTCCGTATCGATCGACAGCATGTCCATGATCAGGGGTGTCAGCGGGCCACTCTGCTCAGGAGGCGGGAACTGCCCGGATGCCACCCGATGCAGCAATGCCATGGTGTTGTCGTCGGTGCCGAACGGCGGGCGACCTTCCATCGCGCTATAGAGCGTGGAACCCAGTGAGAACACGTCCGAGGCGAAGTCGGCTTCACTCCCGCGGGCGACCTCGGGAGCCAGATAGGCCGGCGTGCCATGGATCATGCCGCTGCTGGTCAGAGTCGCATCGCCCAACGCCCGGGCAATGCCGAAGTCGCTGATCATGGCCGAACCGTCGTCGGCGATCAAGATGTTGCCTGGTTTGACATCGCGATGAACGATCCCGACCGCGTGGGCAGCTGCCAGCGCCGACGCGACCTCTGAACCTACCTTTGCGGCTTCGTTTGGTTGCAGTGGTCCACCCTCTTCGAGTACGGCGGCAAGGGTGATCGAGGCGATGAATTGCATGATCAGCCACAGCTGGCCGTCCTGCTCGACCGCGTCGAAGACCGCCACTGCGTGCGGATGCTGAAGTCGTGCCGTGAGCCGAGCCTCACGCATCGCCCGCTGGTTGGCTAGCTCTGCTTCTCTTGTTGAGGCCCCTGACTGGCGGTACAGCTGCTTGAGTGCTACTCGGCGTTCTAGGCGCTCATCCCAGCCTTCCCAGACCACGCCCATACCCCCGCTGCCGACGCGGCGCAGCAAGCGGTATCGATCGGCAATGAGAGCCTGTGGTTTCACCATCGAACTCTCATTACCCCGCTGTGGCGCATTCGATTGAAAATGAGTCGACCTCGTGACCACTTTCGGTCGTGGTCGCGGTTGTGGCGCCCTAGCCGGACTTACTCCAGGTGCTTATCGAAAAAGGCGACCGTTCGCTCAATCGAGCGCTGCCATCGGCGCTCAAACGTGTGGCCCTCCGCGCTGTATGTGACGAACGTGACATCTTTGCCGGCCGCCTTAAGCGCCTTGACCGTCGCTTCTGACCAGCTGATGGGGCAGGTGTCGTCTCGGGTGCCGTGGTGTACCAGCACTGGCTCGGTGATCCGATCGAAGTAGGGCCGCGGCGAGGCTGCGCGCCAGAATTCGGGCGAGTCGTCCGGCAGCCCGTACGTTCGCGCAATCCGGCGGTTGGTCCTCGACCGATCCGGCGACGGTCGATAGAACTGCTTCCAGTTGTCGGCAGCCAGCGAACTCACGGATGCATAGATGACGGCCGCGTCGACCAAGCCCGGCTGAGCCACCAAGGCTGTCAATGTGACCCCACCGCCCATGGAACGTCCCAGCCAGCCGACCCGATCTTTGTCCAGAAACGGCAGCTTCGAGGACTTGACAGCCTTGACTGCGTTGATCGTGTCAACCGCGTACGGCAAGCGGAGTTCATAGTCCACATTCGGGTCATTGTCGGATGACGCATGACCCCGATAGTCGGTGTGCAGTACGACGTAGCCGTGGCGGGCCAGATAGTCATGTTCGCGTGGCATGCCCTGGCCCGGGAAGTACGTGTCGGGATCGATGTAGCCGTGATTGAGCACCAGGACTGGAAAAGGCCCCTTGCCGTCCGGGACGTTCATCACGCCAGAGATCTTGAGGCCATCACCTCGGTAGGTGATCAAGTAGCGCTTGTACGCGCCGTAGTCGCCGAGCAGCCGACCGAGCTTGAGGTTGCGGCCGTCGTACTTCTTATTGATCAACGCCTGTATCGAGACCGGATGCGGCTTGGGAGTCTTGGTCAC
>DATLQC010000112.1:0-12553 GCA_035535395.1 Propionibacteriaceae bacterium
TCATGGCCAGCGGCCATGATCAACATCCCAGCGGCGACCAGCTGGTAACCGGCATGAACGGCGGGTGATGCGTACCACCGCCCTGCCTCAATTCCAGCAACCTCTGCCAGAATGTCGTCTCTGCCGCATGCGATTTCGCGAAGCTCCGCGATGGATTCGGCAAGGTTGCGCTTTTCCGCGGCGTAACGGATCGCCGTGCCGTGGAGCGCAGTCGACAGCAGTCGGTCAGGAGTGGACATGCTTTTATAGTATCGAATAGATTTTCTATATAGGCGATACGGGCCCGCGCGCGGCCGACGTTTCTGGCCGTTCAAAGCGTGACCGACCGGCCGTGCCGCAGGAGATGAACTTTCGTGGTTGGTGCTAGGTGAGCGACGTGATCAGCGAAGGCTTCGGCCGGCAAATCGATCAAATCGCGCCGCTGAGGGAGGCCAATGGGCCACCAAGTTCCCTGGTGCACAGGGACGGCACGAGCGGGCTGAATACGGCGGACCGCCTCCGCCGCTTGCAGAGCGTCGAGATGGCCCCGCCCAAGGTTGGGCCCCCAACCTCCCACCGGCACCAGAGCGATGTCGACGCGTCCCGCCTCCGGAAGAGCAAACTCCGGACCGGTGTCGCCGGGATACCAGCATCGGCGGGAGCCCTCAACGAGATAGCCAAGCGCAGGTCCGCGATGAGAGCTTCCCGGGTGTCGCCTGCCATCGTGATCGGCTGCCAGGACGCTTATCTGTAAGCCGCCAAATTCGACGAGGTCACCAGGCTCCACCTCGCGGTGCCTCAAACGCTTACCGGCAGCCGGCGTGAGCAGGTGGCGCGAGCCTGCCGGTGCAATAAGTACGGCCGAGGTTGCGATGAGTCGAAGAGAGGGCAGGTGAGCGTGATCGGCGTGCAGGTGAGAGATCAAGATCAGATCGGCATGCGCAGCCTCCGGCGGCGGAACCGGTCCGCGGACTCGCCGAAGATGACCGAGACGAGAGGTCAAAACTGGATCCAATAGGACGGTGATGTCGCCATCCAGCCACGTGCTGGTGCTGTGCCCCCACCACGTCAGCGTGCCGGTCACGTGTCATCCTCCAAAGCATCTGCAGCTCAGGCCGTCCGCCGGTGCATGATCAGATCCGAGTATGACCGCCCGGCGGCGGTGCGGATGTGGCCGAACCGACCGCATCCACTCGACGGGACGCGATGTCAGGAGGCACTGTGGTTGGCTATTCCGAGCGAGCGCAAGCTCCGCATCGGTTTCGCCTGCGCCTGGCTGACGTCGTTCGGCTTGTGGCTGTGTGGCTGGTCTCATCCGCCGCGCTGGCGCTCGCAGATGCGCTATTGCCGAACCTAAAAGCCAAGGCGCCGTGGACCTACTTTGCCGCCACGGCGGTTGCCGGCCTCCTTGGGTTGGTCTTCCGGCCGGCGCTTGTCCTGGTAGCCGCTCGGATAGGCTGGCTCGCAGTCATTCTTGCCGGTCTGGCGGGGCAGGCGCTGCTGGTCTACGCCGCGATCTGGATCGCTCCTGGAATCAGCGCCACGTTCTGGTCAGCGTTTTGGGCGTCGTGGATTGTCGCATTTGTGGCCACGGCCGCCGCCTGGTTGGGAAGTGCCGGGACTGATGACTCGTTCACAGCCTCGTTGCTGAGGCGCCGAGCGGAAGGTGGACCTGTCGCCGATCCAGAGGTCGACGGTGTCGTGTTCGTGCAGCTGGACGGTGTCGCATTTCCCGTCCTCCGGTGGGCCATCCAGGCAGGTGCGGTGCCAACCATCCGGCGCTGGGTCACCTCAGGCGACTATCTGCTACGGGAGTGGACGGCGCAGTTGCCCTGTACGACGCCAGCCAGTCAGCTCGGGATTCTGCATGGCACGGTCGCCGGAGTTCCGGCCTTTCGCTGGTACGACCGTGAGCTGGGGCGTGTTCTGATCGCGAACCGCCCCGACGACGCGGCGATCATCGAGCAGCGCGCCACGAGCGGGGCCGGTTTGCTCGTCGATGACGGTCTATCCATAGGCAACCTCTTCACCGGCGACGCACCCCGGGCCGTCCTGACGATGAGCCGCCTCGGCAGCGGCCGAGGGTCTGCGGTCGCACGCCAAACATTCGCCTGGTTCCTCACCAACCCCAACGGCTTCACGCGCGGGGTGATCCGGACTATCGCCGAACTCGCGAAGGAACGATGGCAGGCTGCCCGCCAAAACCGCCTCAACGTCCTACCGCGAGTTCATCGAGGATGGACCTTCGCCGGTCTCCGCGCTGCCACCAACGTCCTGCAGCGCGATCTCAACACCGCTGTTGTTGCAGAGGAAATGCGCAAGGGAACCAAGAGCATTTACGTCGACTATGTCGATTACGACGAGATCGCTCACCACGCCGGCATGTTCCGTCCCGAGTCCCTGGCCGCTCTGGACGGTTTGGATAGAGTTCTCGGAACGCTCGAGCGGCTGGCAACTCACGCTGCCCGGCGCTACCACATCGTCGTCGTCTCCGATCACGGTCAGTCCCAGGGCCAGACATTCCTCGATCGCTTCGGTAATGATCTAGGCGAGGTATGCACCCGGCTCATGGAGGAGAAGGTGGCCTCCCTTGACGCTCCGGTCGAAGGCTGGGGACGAGTGGACTCACTCGCCGAAGATTTGGCGGGCACCGGGATTACCGGCAGGGCCGCCCGGCGGGCAGCCGCCGCCAGCAGCCGACACGTCAGCCGAGGCGCTGAAGCCGCAACTACTGCTCCGGTTTCAGTGCTGGGCTCCGGAAACCTCGGCTTGCTGTATGTGCGCTCCGACGTCCGGCTGACCTTGGACGATCTTGAGGAACGCTGGCCACGACTGGTGCCTGGTCTGTGCACCCATGAAGGCATCGGTTTCATCGCCTGCCTTGACTCCGCGGGCGTGCCCTGGGTGCTGGGTAAGCATGGACGCCTCCAACTGGATACCGGCGAAGTGACCGGACAAGACCCTCTTGAACCGTACGGCGACCATGCAGCCCGGATGCTGCGGCGCGCACTCGCGATGCCGGAGGCTCCCGATTTGTACATCAACAGCCGCGTCGGGGACCTCACCCTCGACATCGCTGCATTCGAGCCGCTCGTCGGCGCCCATGGGGGCCTGGGCGGCTGGCAGGACCGCGCTGTGCTGCTGACACCGCGGACGTTGGCGGATGTCCTGCCCGACGAACACATCGAAGGTGCTGATCACCTCCACGCCGTGCTGGTCGCAATGCTGCGTGCGGTCGGCCAGCGCAAGACGGTGCGGAACCGACTTGTCGAACAAGAAGGCTCAGCCGGCCTGCCCACCGACTCCTAAGCGGCATGCTGAACAGGGTCGGCGTACCGGCGGTTCCTATATGCGCTTAAGTTGAGGTCGCAAGAAAAGGTCTGCCGAGCGACACATCTCAGCGCCGCGATCATGCAACTCGCCCACATTTCGGGGGGCCTTCGCTCTTGAAGAGGTAAAGGTCAACTCCACCACCCCATCGAAGAGCGTGAGTAGCCCCAGGTCAGACGAGCAGCTATCAGTGATTCAAATTCAGACAGTGCATTCCTGGTAGGTTCGCAGGCGTTCTGTCGTCGACTGAGAGCCGCCCTTACTCCGATGCGCCCTTCCCTACTGGCTGAATCTGTGGGGTTGTGAATGAGCCGTCTCGTTGTCTGGTACAACGCGCACCGCGGCCCCCGCACGATCGTGATCGGTTGGCTGATCACTCGGTTGCTGATGTTGCTCATCCTCGCCGGTTTCGAGCGATTCGTCGTGGGAGATGTCTTCTACTACTACCGCAAGATCAACGCGCTGTTCAGTGTTGGCCTGGACCGCACTCTTTACGAGTACCCGACGCCGGTGGTCTGGATACTCTGGCTTCCCTATG
This sequence comes from Propionibacteriaceae bacterium, assembly GCA_035535395.1. GTDB lineage: Bacteria > Actinomycetota > Actinomycetes > Propionibacteriales > Propionibacteriaceae > Microlunatus. Next base: position 3,848 of record DATLQC010000112.1, read on the forward strand.
GTGCCGGTTTCGGCAATCGAGTTGGCTATCTCATCGCCTTCATCATCTTCATGCTGGCCCTGGACGCCTTATTTACCTATGCGCTGTGGCGATCAGCCGGCCGGCGGCACGACACTGCGATCGACTTCTGGCTGATCTTCGTCCTGCTCATCGGTCCGCTGTCGTACCTGCGTTTCGACATGCTGCCCGCTGTCCTCGCAGGTGGAGCTCTGTTGGCTACGCGGCGCAAGCCCTGGGTCACTGGAGCTTTAACAGGACTCGGTGCCGCTATCAAACTGTGGCCGGCGCTGCTCATCGGTGCCTTTATGTCATATCGAGCGGATCGCAGACCCGCAGGCCTCGCATTTGTCATCGTTGGCTTCGGCCTCGCCTTGATCAGCCTGATCTTCGGTGGCTGGTCGCGGTTGATCTCACCGCTCACCTGGCAGTCCGACCGTGGCTTGCAGATTGAGTCGATATGGGCAACGCCGTTGATGGTGGCTCGGGCGGTGCGGCCCGACTATTGGATCGTCGACATCTCCCGATACCAGGCGTACGAGATCTTTGGCTCTGGTGTCGATGCCTGGGTAATGATCAGCAACATCGCGACGCTGGTAGGTCTCGCATTGATCATCGTGCTCACTATCCGAGCCTTCCGCCACGACGGATCGACCCCGGTCGCTATCGGGTTCGTCATCGTGGCGATAGTCGCGATCATGACGATCACCAACAAGACCCTGAGTCCGCAGTATCTGCTCTGGTTAGGTGGCCCGATGGCGGCACTGTTGGTGTTTCGTTCGAAGGCAACTGCCGATGAGCAACCTGCGATCAATCGGATGGCCGGACAGCTCTTGATCCTGGCCTTGCTCACCCAGCTGGTCTATCCCTTGCTGTACGACAGCTACCTTGGTTGGCACGGTCAAGCGATGATCATCATTGCGACCATCGTTACGGCGATTCGCAATCTCGCTCTGGTGGCCTTCACCGTCGAGGCCTGCTGGCTGGCTTGGCGCATGCTGGGTGTTTCCATAAGCGAAAGATCCGCCCTGACCCGGCGGGATTGATTCGGACGGCATTGCTGAAACGCCACAATGACGAGGTGTGTCGCGCAACCAGTGGCCGGCTGGTCTACAAGCGTGGGTAGCCTAGGTAACGCCTGCTAGAAGCGTGCCGGAGCAGGCCAAAAGGCGGATAAGCCCGCAAGTAGTGCGTATGAGGGAGAAGGCGATAGTGGCCATCGTGCCCGACCAATCATCGACCAGCGCGCCCACAGAAGCCGACTTTGGTGCCAATGACTGGCTGCTGGAGGAGATGTACGAGCAGTACACCGCGGATCCGAACTCGGTGGATGAAACCTGGGCGGAGTATTTCAAGGCCCATGGCGCCCCAGCCAGCGGCGACGGCCATGGGGCCGCTACCGAGGAACGGCAACCACAGCCGAGCCCTGCCGCTGCGCCAGAGGCTGAGCGGGGCGAACCAACAGTCACGAAAGCCGCTCCCGCACCGGCGCCTGCCCAGACCTCCCCTGACGCGCAACCAAAGGAGCAACGTGCGCCGTCTGGCCGCACGCCGACAGTCGAGAAGCCTGCTCCAACCAAGGAAATTAGGCCGAGCGCACCAGGCGCCCGCGGCGGCGTTCCAGCCGATCCACCTAGGCCGAATGATCGGCCAAGCGTCGCATTCGAGGAGCCGGTCAAGACCACCCTGCGCGGAGCGCCGGCTCGTACCGCAAAGAACATGGACGTCTCCTTGGCGGTGCCGACGGCAACCAGTGTTCGCTCGCTTCCGGTCAAGCTGCTCATCGACCAGCGCGTAGTGATCAACAACCATCTGCGTAGGGCTCGTGGCGGCAAGGTCTCCTATACCCACATCATTGGCTACGCCATGGTGCAGGCACTCAAGAGCGTGCCGGCCATGAACAACGCCTACGACGTCATCGACGGCAAGCCCACATTGATCGTGCCGGCCCATGTCAATCTGGGCCTGGCCATTGATCTGCCGAAGGAAGACGGCACCCGCCAATTGCTGGTGCCGAGCATCAAGAATTGCGAGTCTCTCGACTTCGCCCAGTTCTGGAATGCCTACGAACAGCTGGTGAAGAAGGCGCGGGCAGGCCAGCTGACAGTGGAGGATTTCGCTGGCACCACCATCACGTTGACCAATCCGGGCACCATCGGAACCAGCCATTCGGTGCCGCGCCTGATGCAGGGTCAGGGCGCGATCATCGGCGTCGGCTCTATGGAGTACCCGCCAGAGTTCCAAGGGTCCGATCCGGATCGGCTGAGCGACATGAGTGTCTCCAAGATCATGACGCTGACCTCGACCTATGACCACCGGGTCATCCAGGGGGCACAGTCCGGCGAGTACCTGGCCCGGCTACACGGCCTGCTGCTTGGCGAAGACGGCTTTTACGACGACCTCTTCGGCGCGCTCCGCATCCCGTACGAGCCGATCCGCTGGGCACAGGACATTACGAGCGATCACGAAGACCAAATCCCGAAGCAGGCCCGGATCATGGAGATGATCAACGCCTACCGGGTACGTGGGCATCTGATGGCCGACACCGATCCGCTCGAGTATCGCCAGCGGCGCCATCATGATCTTGATGTGCAATCGCACGGCCTGACGCTGTGGGACCTCGATCGGGAGTTTCCGACCGGATCCTTCGCCGGTGGCCAAGGCCGAATGAAGATGCGGAAGATCTTGGGCATCTTGCGTGATTCCTACTGCCGAACGACCGGCATCGAGTACATGCACATCCAAGAGCCTGCGCAGCGCAAGTGGATCCAAGATCGAATAGAGCGGCCGCACGAGTCGCTCCCCCGCGAGGAGCACCTGCGGATCTTGGACAAGCTCAATGAGGCCGAGATCTTCGAGACGTTCTTGCAGACCAAGTTCGTCGGACAGAAGCGGTTCTCGCTGGAAGGTGGCGAGTCGGCGATAGTCCTGTTGGATGAGGTGTGCGAACAGGCTGCGGAAGCCGGCCTAGAAGAAGTCTGCATTGGCATGCCGCACCGTGGCCGCCTCAACGTATTGACCAACATCGTCGGCAAGTCGTACGAGCAGATCTTTAGGGAGTTTGAGGGCAATCTGGACCCGCGGACCGTGCAGGGCTCCGGAGACGTCAAGTACCACCTCGGGTCTGAGGGCAAGTTCACCGCACTGAGCGGTGCCACGATCAAGGCATCAGTGGCGGCCAACCCGAGCCACCTCGAAGCGGTGAATCCGGTGCTGGAAGGCATCGCCCGAGCCAAGCAGGACATCCTCGACCGTGGGGCGGAGTTCCCCGTGCTGCCGGTGCTGATGCACGGTGATGCGGCATTCGCCGGTCAGGGCGTAGTCGCCGAGACTCTCAATCTCAGTCAATTGCGCGGCTATCGCACCGGCGGCACCATTCACATCGTCGTCAACAATCAGGTCGGCTTCACCACGTCGCCGACAGAGTTGCGTTCCTCCATGTATTGCACCGACGTGGCTCGGATGATCCAGGCTCCGATATTCCATGTAAACGGTGACGATCCCGAGGCGTGCATCCGGGTAGCTCGGCTGGCATTTGCCTTCCGGCAGGAGTTCAACAAGGACGTCGTCATCGACCTCATCTGCTATCGCCGGCGGGGTCACAATGAGGGCGACGATCCGAGCTTCACGCAGCCGCGGATGTATGACCTGATCGAGAAGAAGCGGTCGGTTCGCAAGCTCTACACCGAAGCTCTGATCGGTCGCGGTGACATAACCGTTGAGGATGCCGAGAAGGTCATGACGCGCTTCCAGGAGCGGTTGGAGACGGTCTTCAAGGAGGTTCGAGGTACCGGACAGCCGTCCACGGACTTCGAATACAGCCGGGTCCCGGCGTACCCGAAGAAGTCCGCCGCTAGGCATGGCACCGCGATCAGCATGGAGACTCTCAAGAAGATCGCCGACGCACACACCACCTTCCCGGCCGGTTTCACGGTCCATCCGAAGGTCATGCCGCAGCTGCAGCGACGAGCGGCGGCGATTACACAGGGGCCCATCGACTGGGCGACGGCTGAAATCCTGGCTTTTGGCTCATTGGTCATGGAGGGCCGTACGGTTCGACTGACCGGGCAGGACACCCGCCGCGGCACGTTCGTGCAACGCTTCGCCTCGATTGTCGACCGCAAGACCGGCGACACCTGGGTGCCGCTGAAGCACTTAGACGAGGATCAGGGGAAGTTCCACGTTTTCGACACGCTGTTGAGCGAGTACGCCGCCATGGGTTTCGAGTATGGCTACTCGGTAGCAAGCCCGGAGGCACTCGTTCTCTGGGAAGCGCAGTTCGGCGACTTCGCCAATGGCGCGCAGACCATCATCGATGAGTTCATCGTGTCGGGCCAGGCCAAGTGGACCCAGCAATCAGGAGTCGTGCTGCTCTTGCCGCATGGCTATGAGGGCCAAGGACCCGACCACTCGTCGGCCCGCCTGGAACGATTCCTTCAGTTGGCGGCGGAGGACGCATTCACGGTTGCCCAGCCTTCGACTCCGGCGAACTACTTCCACATGTTGCGGCAGCAGGCGCTGGGCGAGCTGCACCGGCCGCTGATTGTCATGACACCCAAGTCCATGCTGCGCAATAAGCTCGCCGTCTCCGAGCCGTCGGACTTCACCCAGGGCTCCTGGAAGCCGGTGATAGGCGACCCGACAATCGAAGACCCGAGTCGGGTCAAGCTGGTGCTGCTGTGCACTGGGAAGATCCGCTGGGATCTGGTGAACGCCCGCAACGCGGCCGGCAAGGACGGCGAGGTCGCAATCATCGCAGTGGAGCGGCTCTATCCCCTGCCGGTGAAGGACATCGTCAAGCAGCTGAAGCGTTTTGAGAACGTCGAGGAGCTGCGCTGGGTACAAGATGAGCCACTCAATCAGGGCGCGTGGCCGTTTATGGCTCTCAATTTGCCGCATCGGCTTGCCGAGACCGAGCCCGGCCGGAGCTGGCGACTCACCAAGGCGACCCGACCGGAATCCTCGGCGCCGTCGGTGGGCTCGGCGACGGTTCACCTGCAGCAGCAGCGTGCCCTGATGGAGGCTGCGTTCGCCTAACGGCCGGTTCATGTACTTCACCGATCGGGGTATCGAGGAGCTCCAGGCACGCCGGGGCGAGGACGAGGTGACCCTCGCGTGGCTGGCCGATCAGCTACGCGCCTTCGTCGATCTCAATCCCGAGTTCGAGACTCCCATAGAGCGTCTAGCAACCTGGCTCGCCCGCCTTGAGGACGAAGAGGAGTAACCTGCCCGGCTGCTTTCCCGAAAGAGGCTAGAGACGACAGGAAATCGGGCGAAATTCGTGTCGCTGTTGACCACTTAGCAAATGAAGGGTCGACGCTCGGGCTCATGGTTCAAAAATGATCTTGCCGAAATGATCAACGGCAATCATGGCGGCGAATCCGGCGGCAGCATCGGCCAGTGGCAGTATGCGGTCGATGCGCGGCCGTACGCCGCTGGCTACCAGCATCTGGGTGAGAGAGATCAGCTCGTCGCGCGTACCCATCGTCGACCCAATCACCCGGAGCGGCTTAAAAAAGATCTTGGTCAGCTCGGCCTTGGCCGGATTGTCACCAGAAGTGGCACCGCAGATCACTAATGTGCCCCCCGGCTTGAGCACGTTGATCGAATGTGACCACGTGGCGGCACCGACACTCTCCATGACCGCATCGACTCGCTCCGGAAGCCGCGCGCCGGCCGGAAACGCCTGATGCGCGCCAAGATCGACGGCTCTGGCGCCGCGAGCTTCGTCACGTGAGGTAACCCAAACACGCATCCCAGCCTGTCGGCCGAGCGCGATGAGCGCCGTGGCCACTCCCCCGCCTGCACCCTGGACTAGCACGGTGTCGCCAGGTCTGGCCCCCGATTGGCTGAAGAGCATCCGGTACGCGGTCAGCCAGGCTGTCGGCAGGCACGCGGCCTCGGCGAAGCTTAGCTCCGACGGCTTGTCCACCAGGTTCGCCGGTGGCACCCATACGTGTGTTGCAAAGGTGCCCGGATACCGCTCGGACAACAATGACCGGTGGGGATCGTAGGTGGCATCGGAGCCAGCAAAGTCTGGAGAGTTGATCACTGCGTGGACGATGACTTCGCGACCGTCGTCGTCAACTCCGGCTGCGTCACAGCCAAGGATCATGGGCAGCCGGTCGGACGGCAGGCCCACACCCCGGAGCGACCAGACATCATGGCGATTAAGAGCGGCGGCTTTCACCCGCACGCGCACCCAGCCGGTCGGCGGGCTTGGCGCCTCCATCTCCCCAACGGCCAGGGCATTCAGCGGGGCGTCAGCATCCGCACGTACCGCATAGGCCGCGAACATGACTTCACCCTATGGGCCCAGTGAGCGGCCTAATGTGCTCAGGGGTGCTTCATCGATACAGTTGAGAACCATGAGATGGGGCGTCGCGTGAGCAACGACGCCAACTCAATGGTCGAAGCCTTCCGTGCTCGAACCGGACAACTACCAGCGGGAGTCTGGGCCGCTCCTGGTCGGGTGAACTTGATCGGCGAACACACCGACTACAACGACGGCTACGTCATGCCCTTCGCCCTCGCCCAGCGCGTAATGATTGCTGCTGCTCCCCGCGATGACGGCACCTGGAGCGTTACCTCGCTCAATAACGACTCGACCAAGATCTTTTCAGCCGCCGACCTGGAACCGGGAATGTCTGGCTGGCAGGCCTATGTCGCAGGCGTGGTGTGGGCACTCCAAGGAGCCGGGCATCAAATCGGGGGCGCCGACCTGGTCCTCGCATCAGATGTACCAGAAGGCGCCGGCTTGTCGTCCTCGGCGGCTCTGGAGTGTGCCGTACTTACCGCCCTTGCAGATCTCAACGACCTCGACATCGTCGGGATAGAGCGAGCCAAGCTCGCGAGGCGTTCCGAGAACGTCTTCGTGGGGGCACCAACCGGTTTGATGGACCAGGCCGCATCCACCTTGTGCACCGCCGGCCACGCGTTGTTCTTCGACTGCCGGACCGATGCAGCCGAACAGGTTCTTTTCGATACGACCAGCGCTGGCCTGGACATCCTGGTGCTGGACACCAAGACACCGCATGCGCTGGTCGACAGCGAATACGCTGCTCGCAGAGCCAGCTGCGAGGAAGCGGCTCGGCTGCTGGGCGTAACAGCATTGCGCGACGTTACCGACCTCGATGCGGCGCTCGACCAGCTTCCGGATCCGGTGATCAAACGCCGCGTTCGCCATGTCGTCACCGAAAACGCCAGGGTGCTGGAGGCTGTCAATGTCTTGCGTGCCGGCCGGATCGCCGAACTGGCGCCGCTCCTCGATGCCTCGCACGAGTCTATGCGCGACGACTTTGAGATCACCGTGCCGCAGGTGGACCTGGCGGTCGAAACCGCCCGGGCGTCTGGAGCGCTCGGCGCTCGCATGACCGGTGGCGGCTTTGGTGGTTGCATCATTGCGCTGGTTGAGCTCAGTGACTCCGAGCGGATCGGGGAGGCGATCGTCGAAAGCTTCGCTGCAGCCGGATACGGTCCGCCGGTGTACTTCACTGCCGTTCCATCCACCGGCGCCGAGCGGCTGCAGTGACTCACAAATCATCGTTTCGATCGGATTCCAAACCGACCGGCATCGATCAAACTCGGTCATCGCGTGCAAGGATCGGTCTGTCCTGAGGACCCATCCACCGCTGACAAGAGCGGTGCACACGTGTTAATCAGCCCAGGCTCACGAGGACCTGGGGTGGAAGGGAGCAACAAACACATGAATGTGCGGATCAAGCTCGGTGTGGTCGCGGCCTCAGTCGCCGCACTCGCGTTGAGTGCCTGCGGCTCGAGCTCGTTAAGCGGGGAACCCGGTGGCGGGACTGCACCGTCGGTGTCGGTCAGCCAGAACGTGGACCTGGCCAGCAAGCTGCCCGAGAGCATCAAGAGCGCAGGCGTGATCAAGATCGGCGTCGATGCCAGCTACGCCCCCAACGAGTTCCTGGCCGGCGACGGCAAGACCGTGCAGGGCATGGACGTCGATTTATTCAATGCGGTCGCGTCCAAGTTCGGGGTCAAGACCGAGTGGCATCCGGCCGACTTCGGCAGCATCATCAACGGCGTCAATGGCAAGAAGTACGACATGGGGATTTCGTCCTTCACCATCAACCCTGAGCGCATGAAGCAGGTCAACATGGTCAGCTACTTCCGCGCGGGCACCCAGTGGGCGACGACCCAGGGCAACCCCAAGGGGATCGACCCTGACAATGCCTGCGGGAAGAACATCGCCGTCCAGAGCAACACGGTCCAAGAGACCGAGGATCTTGCGGCGCGGCAGAAGAAGTGCGGCAGCAACAAGATCAACATCTTGTCGTTAAAGGACCAGAGCCAGGCCACAGCCGCCGTAGTCAGCGGCAAGGCTGACGCCATGTTGGCCGACTCGCCAATTATCGCGTACGCGGTGAAGCAAGCCGGTGGCAAGCTTGAGGCGCTCGGCGATATCTACGAGGCGGCCCCATACGGTTATGTGCTGCCGAAGGACGAGACCGAGTTCGCACAGGCCATGGTCGAGGCGCTCAAGGAGATCGAGAAGGACGGCGCCTACAAGGCGGCGCTAGAGAAGTGGGGCGTTGAGCAGGGCGCCATCTCTGACTTCGCCGTAAACCCAACGCCATGACAACTACCACATCAGCCCCCCCGGCGGTCAGCGATGACCGCCCGGGGCTGATCCACGCCAGGCCGGTTCGCCATCCGGGTCGCTGGGTCGCTATCGCCGTGATCGCG
>DATLQC010000113.1:0-14129 GCA_035535395.1 Propionibacteriaceae bacterium
TGGGCAAGAGAATTCATCTCGCCGGCTTCTTCGCCTGGTTGATGTGGCTTGGCGTCCACGTCATGTACCTCATCGGTTTCAAGAACCGGCTCACCACCATGCTTCATTGGGCCGTCAGCTTCATCTTCCGGGGACGCTGCCAGCGAACGACGACCAGACAGCAGATCGTGGCCCGCACTTTGATGGCTCGGCTGAGCGCTACCGAGGAGGCTCTGAAAGAGGCCCAGGAGAATGAAGACGCGATTGAGCCATCCGCTACGACAGCCTCGACCGCTAGCGGAGGCAACAGTCAGTCAGAAACGGTCGAAAGCGATAGCGTCGACCAGCTCAGCGCGGCGTATGGAGACAAGAGTGCCGAAACCGATGAGGCGACTTCGCTGAAGCAGGCGCCCGAAAGCTGATGCCGCGCCGAACCTACGGTGCGTCGGGAGAGTTGCTCGTGGTGCAGAACACGAGTCCGGTCGGGTCACGAAGTACGATCCAGCCCCGGCCGGGACCGACCCGCGTGGCGCCCAGCCGAACCAGGCGTTGAGCGTGAGCCTCCCGGTCGTCAGTCCCGAGGTCGATGTGAGCGCGTACCGGCCCATCGGCGTCGTCCTCACCCAGACGCTGGAACAGCAACTGGACGCTGGATCCGGGCGGCGGATACAGCTTCCCGGCAAATTCATCGGACTCACTCTCCGCCCAGCGCCAAGCCAGCGCTGACCGCCAGAAAGCCACTTCCGCCTCGTGCAAGCCGGCCGGTGAGTCGATGCAGACCTGCACCAGACGGCTACGGTGCCCATCCCAGCTCAGTGGGGACGGACCGACCCGGTCGCGGCGGCGTATCAGGCAGAAGGGCAGGCCGCCGGGCGAGATCATCGGCCACCATTCCCGAGGTTCACCCGCGAGACTCGCGCCGAGTGTAATCAGATGTTCGACCTCGGTCTCGTCGGTTACCTCGAGGTCGAAGTGAATCCGTGGTCCATGATCACCGATCTGTTGGTGGACGTACGCATCACCGTCCTCGGGCTCAAAGCTCCGAAACTCAGGGTGTCCGGGCCATGGATCGCCAGGTTGCCAGCCCAGCGCCCCCGACCAGAACTTCGCTGAGGCTTGCGACACGTCCGCCCTGACGTCGATGAAGACGTGCAACCACTGCGGACCTTGCATCATGTTCACGCTTCGACAGGCTCAGCGCGCATTGCTGCCTTCAGCTAGTTCGGCAACTGCGCGCTCAAGGGCCAAAACTCCCTGAACAAGCGCGCGCAGGTCTTCGATGGCGAGTCTGCGAAGCACCGGAGTCGGCATGGTTCCAGACGAGCTGAGCAGACTCCGGATCGTCGCGCTGCCCTCAGACGTCACACTGAGCGGGCGCACCCGCCGGTCTGTTGGATCCTCACCACGCGTCACCATGCCGTGTTCTACAAGTCGATCCACGAGGCCGGACATGGTTGCCACGGAGACCTTGAGTTGAGCGGCCAGTTCATGACCGGTCGCTCTCTCAGGATCAATCGCGATCATGGTCAAGACCTTGAGCTGCTGCATCGTGAGCGGCGTCGAGATCAGCGGCTCGGCCATTGAGGACAGGGCTCGGCGTTCGAAACTGTCCTGAGCGCGCTCCAGACAGCTGATCAGCTCCTGTTGTTCGCTGCTAGCTGCTGCGTCATCGCGCGCGGTCCCGGTCATTGGTTGCCTGTCGGTCTTGGTTATCGACGTCTTTTGTTGGAAGGATCGTAACGGCTTGATTATCGAGTTCGCACTAACTGTAAGCTCCATGCGAATGATCGTGTCGATGCCAGCGTACGGCGCGAGTGGGATTTCGGTCGGAACCAGACATGGAAGGGAGCCTGCTTCATGACCTCCCTGACACGGCTCAGCCTGGCCAACCGGATGATCGTAGGACTGGCGACGCTGGCGATCATCGTCTTCGGCGTACTGGCGACTCTCAACCTGAAGCAAGAGTTGCTGCCATCGATCCAAGTGCCGACGGCGATCGTGACGGCAAACTATCCAGGCGTCTCACCGCAGATTGTCGCCGACGATATCTCGACGCCATTAGAACGCGCGCTCACCGGCGTATCGGGCGTCACAAAAGTTCAATCAACCTCATCGAATGGGATCGCCACGATCACCGTGGAATGGGATTACGGCCTCGACCCCGACAAGGTGGTGGCCGACATCCGCAATGCTGTCGATGGGATTAAACCGACGCTCCCGGATCAGGTTGAGACCGAAGTCATTACCGGCAGAACCGACGACATTCCGGTGCTCCTGCTCGCGGTCGCCTCGGATGCATCCTTGGATGAAGCGGGCCGCCAAGTTGAGAACGTCGCAATACCGGATCTGTCCGGGATCGATGGGGTACGCAGCGTCACTGCGGCTGGCGAGGACACCACCCAGCTCGTCGTCACGCTGCGCCCGAAGGACCTTCGCAAGCACGACGTCACGGCCCAGCAAGTGACTCAGACCGTGCAAGGACAGGCGACCATCACGCCTGCCGGTAGCAGCTTCGACAAGAACCTGGAACTTGCAGTCGAGGTCGGCAGCTCTGCCAATACTGTCAAGCAGTTTCGAGCCCTGCAGGTGCCGACACCGGACGATCCCGTCCCACTCTCTGCGGTCGCCAACGTGAAGGTGGAATCGATCGAGTCGACCTCCATCGCCCGGGCCGGCGGCCGGCCGGCTCTCAGCCTTGCCGTTCTCAAGGACACCGATGCCGACGCGGTCGCAATCTCACACCAGGTACGCGACAGGATCCCGAGCCTTGAGCAGAAGCTGGGCAACAACACCACGATTACCACCATCTTCGACCAGGCGCCGCTGATCGAGCAGTCGATCCATGATCTTGCGGTAGAGGGACTGCTCGGCTTGGCCTTCGCGGTGTTGGTGATCTTGCTTTTCTTATTCTCGCTTCGGGCGACCTTGATCACCGCGATCTCGATTCCGCTGTCGCTGCTGATCGCCATGATCGGTCTCCAGCTCAGCGAGTACTCACTCAACATCTTCACTCTGGCGGCGCTCACGGTCGCAGTCGGACGCGTCGTTGACGACTCCATCGTCGTGGTGGAAAACATCAAGCGCCGCGATCTCGGGCACCGTACGCTGACTCCGAGCGACGTCTTGGCATCGGTCAAGGAAGTAGCCGGAGCGGTCACGGCATCCACGCTGACCACAGTTACGGTGTTCGCCCCAGTTGCCATTGTGTCCGGGGTGGTTGGAGAGCTCTTCCGGCCCTTTGCCATCACGGTCGCGGTGGCGCTGGGCGCCTCGCTGCTGGTGTCGCTGACCATCGTGCCGGTGCTGGCGTACTGGTTCCTGCGCGGTGGCGCCCATCGCGCCGAAGAGCCGGCGGCGAAGCGCGCCGGCGAACAGGTTGAGGCTGCGGACACAACTGAAACACACACTGCTGAGGAGACGAAGGTCACCCGGCTGCAGCGCGGTTATCTGCCGATTCTCCACTTCGGGCTACGGCACCCATTTATCACCCTCGGTTTAGCCCTGGTCGTCTTCGCAGCAACGCTCGGCTCGGCCACTCTCTTGAAGACCGACTTCATCGGTTCGGTCACTGACCAAACCACGCTGGCAATCCACCAAAAGCTGCCACCCGGAACCAGGCTGTCGACCACAAGCTCGGCCGCAGAGCAGGTCGAGAAGCTGTTGCAGGGTGACCCACAGGTGAAGAACTACTTGGTGACGATCGGCGGCAGCCTCGTACCAGGCGCAACTCCGAGCACCAACACTGCGGAGTTCACGGTCTTGCTCGCAGAAGGAGCACGGGCTGAGAACCTACGCCCACAGCTTCAGCAGGAGATGGCCGAGCTCGCTCAATCAGCCGGGGACATTACGGTGACCACGACCAACAACGAGTCGTCAACCAACGACTTGACAGTCACGGTTTCGAGCGAGAACACCACCAGCCTGGAGAGCGGTGCCAAGCGGGTCCAGCAGGAGCTGGAGGGTGTTCCAGGTCTCAGCAACGTTCGGAGCAACCTTGAGGAGCAGCGCAAGGTGCTCAAGGTGAATCTGGATAAGAAGAAGGCTGCATCGCTCGGCTTCACTCAAGGCGACGTAGGTCAGGCGGTCTCGAGCGCGTTGCGCGGCACCCGGGTTGGCTCTGTCACGCTCGCCGGTGAGCAGCGGGACATCTTCGTGCGCGGTCAGGCCGCGGATGAACCCAGTCCATCAGATATTCGCAATCTCGAGCTGCCCGTCAGCCAGCTGCAGCAGCAGAAGGCGCAGGAAAAGGCTTCCGACAAGTTGGCCGACAAGCAGAAGGCTTTAGCGGATGAGCAGCAGCGTCAAGCCGAGCAGGCTACGGCCGACCAGAAGGCTGAGCTGCGCAATCAGCGCACCAAGCTTGAGGACAATCGCTCCGATACTCTCAACGAGCTGAGCAAGACAAGACGCCAGCTGGAGGACAGCCGCAGACAGCTAGCGAAACTCAAGGCCAACCCGCCTCGGCCGAATCCATCCGCTCCACCGGTTCCAGTCACGACCGATGTCCTCGCCCAACAACAGTGGACTCAACAGGTTGCGCAACAGAGCGCCGCAGTGGCTCAAACGGAAAAGGGTATTGATCAAATCCGGTCGAGCATTGACCAGCTCGACGAGAGCATCCAGCAGGTCAACAAGCAGCTTGATACAGCCGACGAGCAGGCCGAGCAAGCCGCTGAGCAGCGGAAAAAGCAGCAGAAGCTCCAAGACGAGCAAGAGGCGCTGTCCGACGTACGCGCCAAGCCGGTCAAGGTCTCCGACGTCGCGAAGGTCCAAGAAGTGCTGGCTCCCACGACTGTCACCCAGATTGAGGGAACTCCGTCCATCACAGTCACGGCAACTCCGGAGGCCAGCGACTTGGGTGCGCTTACGGCGACCATCCAGTCGCGGCTGGATGCAATGACCGATCTGCCACCGGGAGTCACCGCGACACTGGGCGGGGCTGCACAGGATCAGCGGGACGCCTTCAACCAGCTCGGCCTTGCCATGCTAGTGGCTATCGCGCTGGTCTTTATGATCATGGTCGGTACCTTCCGCAGCCTGGTGCAGCCGCTGATCTTGATGGTCTCGATTCCGTTTGCCGCGACCGGTGCGATCGCTGGGCTGTTGATCACTGATACGCCGCTCGGCGTGCCGGCCATGGTCGGTCTGCTGATGCTGATCGGGATCGTCGTGACCAACGCGATCGTGCTGATCGACCTGATCAATCAGTACCGCCGGCGCGGCGAGGATCTGCGCTCCGCGATCATCGACGGCGCTCGACTGCGGTTGCGACCGATCATCATGACAGCCTGCGCGACGATCTTCGCGCTGATTCCTATGGCTCTCGGATTCACCGGTGGCGGCGCCTTCATCTCCGGGCCTTTGGCGATCGTCGTCATTGGCGGCCTGGTCTCCTCGACGGTGCTCACCCTGCTCCTGGTGCCGGTGCTGTATTCGCTGGTGGAGCGGCGTAGCGAGCGAGGTCGGGTCCGCCAGGCACCTGCATGATCAGTGACCCGTCTGCCAAGGTCACCGAATGTCCCCACGTGGTGCTGACGTCGTAAGGTAAGCCCACCCTGAATAGGGGCTCTGAGCTTGGAGGATGCATGGAGATCAATTGGTCAACCGAATGGTTGACGAGCTTGCTATGGGTCGCAAGGGTCTTTCTTTTCGTTGTCATCGGCTTTGCGCTGATTGGATGGTTTCTGATCCGGCGTACGCGCTGGGGCAGGCAATTCTGGCGGCTGTCGGGTGCGTACTTCATCCCGCGTCAGCGCACCTGGCTGAACTGGCGGCCGATCTTGACCGTTGCGTTGTTGCTGCTGCTCACAGTGATCGGGGTCCGGATAAATGTCCTTCTCACCTACCAGAGCAATGGCCTGTACACCGCACTGCAGAATCTCGATGCGCCGACATTCTGGAAGTTCATCTGGATCTTCATAATTCTGGCGACGATCTACGTCCTGCTCGTCCTCGTCACGTTCTACATCGGCCAAGCACAGATCATTCACTGGCGGCTGTGGCTTAACCAGCGGATGGTTGGCGACTGGCTGAGTGATACGGCCTATCACCGCATGCGGTTCGTCAGCTCGCCAGTGGACAATCCCGATCAGCGCATCCAGCAAGACATCACGTCCTACACCTCCGATTCTCAGGACTTGGCTCTGGGGGCGGTGTCAGCTTCAGTGTCACTGGTCTCCTTCACCATCATCTTGTGGCAGCTGTCCGGCCCGCTTAGCGTCTTCGGGCTACAGATTCCTCGTGCGATGGTTTTCCTCGCGTATATCTACGTGATCATTGCGACAGTCATCGCCTTCCGAATCGGTCGGCCACTGATCCGATTGAACTTCCTCAATGAGCTGTTGACAGCTTCTTACCGCTACGCCTTGGTGCGGCTCCGCGACAATTCCGAGAACATCGCCTTCTATCGCGGCGAGCAGGTAGAGAACGCCGGACTCATGGGGCGCTTCTCAGCGGTTATCGCCAACACCTGGGCAATCGTGTTCCGAAGTCTGAAGTTCCAGGGCTTCAACCTGGTGATCAGCCAGATCGCAGTCATCTTTCCGGTTGTCATCCAGGCTCCCCGATTCTTCAGCCAGGAGATCACTCTCGGCGATGTCACTCAGACCGCTCAAGCGTTCGATCAGGTTGAGAGCTCACTGTCATTCTTCCGGCTCGCCTATGACGACTTCGCAAGCTACCGAGCGTCGCTGAACCGGCTTACCCAGCTGCTCGATGCCAATGAGGAGGCGCGCGCCTTGCCAGTGCCAGTAACTGAAGAGCGGTCGTCTGGTCTCGGCGTCCGCGACCTTGAGGTACGCCTTCCCGATGGACGGGCGCTGCTTGACGATCTTGATCTCGACATCGCCGGCGGAGATGCGCTGCTGGTCCGGGGACCGTCCGGCAGTGGCAAGACCACCTTGCTGCGGAGCCTGGCCGGGTTGTGGCCGTATGTCAATGGAACCGTCGAGCGGCCTTTGGATGGACAGGTGATGTTCTGCGGCCAGCAGCCGTACCTACCGCTAGGCACGTTGCGGACGGCGTTGGCCTACCCGTCTGCAGCTGAGACTCTCAGTGATGATCAAGCCATCGAGACGTTGCGCGCCGTTCAGTTGGGTCACCTGGCCGAACGACTGGACACAGAGACAGACTGGTCAAAGACGCTGTCACCAGGGGAGCAGCAGCGGTTAGCGTTCGGCCGCATCCTGCTCGCCCGCCCATCCCTGGCGTTCCTCGACGAAACCACCTCTGCGCTCGATGAGGGTATGGAGCATGGGATCTATGAGTTGTTACACGAGCGGCTGCCCGACTGCACCTTAGTCAGCGTCGGCCACCGGAGCAGTCTGCAGAGGCTCCACACCAACGAGCTCACGCTGCTCGGCGAGGGGCAGTGGGAGACGAGGACACTCGTCGTATAGCGCTTCACTGCTCACTTGGCATCCCATACTTGGTCTCCGCATCAGATGCAGATGATGCGGAGACCAAGTAAGTAATGCGCAGTAGGCCTCACAAGCGTTTCAACCACTCCTCACGAGTGATCAGATAGACCGGCCAACCCTGGGTGTTGGTTCCTGCCGGCCGCATGCCGAGCTTGATCAACAATGCCTGGGCCGGGAGATTCTCGGGTCGGGTTTCCGCACCGATGACAGGCAGATCCAACTGCTCGAATCCTGCCGCGATGGTCGCGCTGGCCGCCTCGAAGCCCAGGCCCTGCCGCCAGAACCCTCGATTGCCACGTCCGCCTAGACCAACAACGGGCCCGGAGCCGTAGTCCTCATGTTGGAGACCCACATCGCCGACGATCTGTCCGGACTCGGTGTGAATGACAGCCCACAGGCTCAACTGATCATCTTGTTCAAAAAGGTTGATCTTGGTCTGCACCCATTCGCATGCCTCTTCGACAGTGGACGGCAACTCTGAGTTCAGATGCTGCATCGTCTCCACGTCACCATAGACAGCGAGCAGCGCTTCGGCATCGTCAAGCTGCATCGGTCGAATGGTCAATCTGGGCGTCTTGATGGGAAATCGAATTGGCACCCGGACAGTATGGAGCGTCATGCCCCGGCATAGCGCGCCACGTAGGCACCGTCAGGGTCGTAACGTTCGCTCTGCCGCTGTGGGCTGAACCGGCGGTATGGACGGGTGTCGTTGCCGGTGCCAGCGACCCATTGCCAGTTGCCAGCGTTGTTGGGCAGGTCGCCGTCAAGCAGCCACCTGCCGAACTCGGCGTAACCCAGGCGCCAATCGATTCGGAGCTGCTTGGTGAGGTAGGACCCAGCGACTAGCCGGGCTCGGTTGTGCATCCACCCTTCGGCGCGCAGCTGGCGCATCCCGGCGTCCACAATCGGTACGCCGGTGCGCCCCTCGGCCCAGGCGGCCAACGCGTCGGGAGCGTCCCGCCATGGCTCGATCGCCCCCGGTCGGTAGGCCCGCGTCGCCAAATCAGGAAACGCGTTGGCTACCTGGTAATAGAAGTCGCGCCAGCACATCTGCCGCAAGTACGGCTCAGACTCGCCTTGAGTTCGCGCGCTATTCGCAACGGTCATCGGCGAAAGGCAGCCGAAGCGCAAGTAGGGGCTAAGGCGCGACGTGGAATCGGCAGCGAGGTCGTTGTGTGTTTCCCCGTACTCAACAACGTGATCAAGCCACTCGTCCAGCTGACGGTGCGCCGCGGTCTCGCCGCCCCTGGCGGCCGCGGGTGATTCGCCGATGGGAGGCTCGGGAAGCCGACCGACCTCCATGCCCGGCGGCAGACTGAGCCTCTCCGGTGCAGCCAATTCTTGACGCCGTTTCGCTGCGGCCCAGGCGCGGTGGTAGGGCGAGAAGACGCGGTAGTGATCGCTGCCCGAAGGTGTGAGCGTGCCGGGGTCGACAACGGTTAGGCCAGGGAAGAGTCGAAGCGCGAGCCGGTGCTGATCGCAGTCATTTTGTAGTCGCTGCTCCCGTCGCCGCGCGTATCGGCTGACGTCCGCCGAGACGGCGACTCCTTCAGCGCCCACCTCGCCAGCGAGCCGGATCGTTTCTGCGACCGGATCTCCACGACGTATGACGAGGTCTCCACCAAGGTTGATAAGCGCGGAGCGGAGGTCGGCCAGGCTCTGGGAAATGAACCGGTCGCGGTTGGGGGATCGGCCGACCAGCGCTGGATCGATGACGTAGAGCGGCACGACTGTTTCTGCGTTGGCGCACGCCGCGGCGAGCGCTGGATGGTCGTTGATCCGCAAGTCCCGGGTGAACAACACGACGGCAGTGCGCATCAGGCCGCCCCACCACTGCTAGTCCGCAGCCGAGTGATTTTCATAACCACCTTTTTCAAAACGACTCAAGAATCGACGCAACTCGTGAGTCTACGATACGATCGTCGTCGTGGCTAACCCCATGGCTAGCGGCATCTTGGCTCCAGTCCTGCAGTCCGCTGATGACGCATCCCACTCCTTTGAGGCCGCAGGTCGGCCCGGTAACACGGAGATGCCGGCCGTTGACCATGCTTCGGCCCTTAGCGCCGCGGTAGAGACAACACTGTCTAATTTCCTCGCCCGGGAAGCCGCTGCGCTGCAGGCCGCCGATCCAGCACTGGGCGGACTGGCGAGCCTGGCACGCAGTTACGTCCTGGCCTGCGGCAAGCGGCTGCGGCCGACGTTCGCGTACTGGGGCTGGCGCGGTGTCGCTGGCCTCGCCCCGCCGCTTGAGGCTGTGCTACCCGCCCTCGCCGGCCTCGAGCTGCTACACGCGTTCGCGTTGGTGCAGGACGATGTGATGGACGGCTCTACCACCCGTCGTGGGCGGCCTACCGCACATGAAGTGCTCGCCGCCGAACACGCCGCGGCCGAGCGTGCCGGATCCGCCCGGCGGTTCGGTTCCGCGGGTGCAGTACTCCTGGGCGATCTACTGCTGGTATGGGCCGACCGGATGCAGTTCGAGGCGAACGTGCCGGCCGCGGCGTTGCTGGCCGCTCGCCGTCACTATGACGAAATGCGGATTGCCACGATCGCCGGACAATATCTCGACGTACTTAGCGATGCGGAGTCCAATGCCTGGTCCGTAGAGCGGGCATTGCGGGTAGCACGCCTCAAGACGGCCGGCTATACAGTCACCGGCCCACTACTGCTGGGAGCAGCACTCGCCGTCGGTGAGGTGCCCGCTCGGGTCGCAAACGCATACACGATCTACGGCGAGGCCGTGGGTGAGGCGTTCCAGCTGCGCGATGACCTGCTGGGTGTCTTTGGTGATCCGGCAGTCACCGGCAAGCCAGCCGGGGACGACCTCCGGACCGGGAAGCCAACCGTGTTGTTGCTGCTCGCGCGTCGGCTGGCTACGGCCGCGCAAAGGACCGCGCTGTGCCAGCCGCCGCATGACGCGACCGACCTCGCCCGATTGGCCGATGTCGTCGCCGAAACCGGCGCAGTCGATGCCGTGGAAGCCATGGTGGAGCGTCGCATAGGTAGCGGACTCGATGCGTTGGCGGAGGCGCCGATCGACCCCGCCGCCCACTCGGCCCTCACCGAGCTCGCAGTTGCCGCGACCTATCGGCGGGCATGATGTCCGACCGGATCGTGAGGCTGATGCCGTGGCTCAGGTGAGCTCTCGGGAGCGCCATCCAGTCGAGGTTGTCGACGACATGGGCCGGGCGGTGGGCGTTCAGACTGTTGAGGAGGCACACCAGGCGCCAGGGCAATTGCACCGGGCATTCTCGGTCGTTTTGACTGACGACAGCGGGCGGATTTTGCTGCAGCGGCGGTCTGCAGCGAAGACACGGTTCGCGTCTCTATGGGCCAACGCTTGCTGCGGCCACCCGGCACCTGGACAATCCGTTGCTCCATCCGCCAACCGACGACTTCACGAAGAGCTCGGGCTCCAACCAATCGCGCTTGCCGATGCTGGTGTCTACGTCTATTACGCGGAGGATCCGATCGCTGGCCGAGTGGAATTCGAATACGATCACGTGTTGGTCGGACGGGTGCCGACGGACGTGCCGCTGACGCCCGATCCCCATGAGGTCGCCGACCTGCGGTGGGTCAACCAGCGTCAGCTCAAAATCTCCCTCGACGCCAATCCAAAGAGTTACGCGCCCTGGCTGGTCGGAGTTATCGCGCGGTTGGCAGAGTACGAGTCGACCACGGATCCGGCCACGCCAGCGGAGCCGTCGGGTGGTCGATGATGGCCTGAGCGCCGGGGCGGTAGCCCGCCGCCTCGGCGTCGCCGTCACCACGCTGCGTACCTGGCACCAGCGTTACGGACTTGGGCCCAGTCACCACGTCCCCGGACACCACCGCCGTTACACCGCGGAGGACGTGGCCCGTCTCGAAGTGATGCAGCGACTTACCGCCGAAGGAGTTACACCGGCTGAAGCGGCGCGCTGGGCCAAGCGCGCGCCAGACGCGGTGCTGCACGATCTCGGCAAGGCGCCGGAGGCGGGGGAGGGGACGCCACGCGGCCGTGCGGGTGGCGGCTTCACCATCCCGGTGGGGCGCGCCGGACCCGCGGCCCGCGGCTTAGCCCGCGCGGCGACGCGTCTGGATTCCGCCAGCATGCGCGAAATCCTTGAGCGCGCCATCCAGACGGACGGCGTCGTGTCGACATGGGACAACATCCTGCTGCCGGTCCTGGTCGGGATCGGCGAGTGGCACGCAGCCAGTCGGCGTCTGGTCGATGTCGAGCACCTGCTCTCGCGTACCAGCTCTGAAGTGCTCGGCGCAGTGCCGAGGCCAACGGCCGTTATACCAGCACGCATCTTGTTGGCCTGCGCCGACGATGAGCAGCACAGTCTGCCGCTGGAGGCCATGGCGGCCGCGCTGGCCCAGGTTGGCGTGCCGTGCCGCATGCTCGGAGCGCGGGTGCCGCCAGCGGCGTTGATGGACTCGGTGACCCGTACCGGACCCGCCGTCGTCGTGATGTGGTCGCAGGCTGCCACGACGGCCCATGTCGACCAACTGCAGGGGCTACTGACGGGGCCTCGTCGTCCGCTCCTCGTCTTGGCTGGCGGACCTGGCTGGGATGCAGAGTCGCTGCCATCCGAGGTCGCAACGCCGGCCAGCCTGAGCGAGTCGCTGCGCCTCGCCATGGCCGCGGCCGCCTCGCCTTAGACGAGCGTCTCTCAGGAGTCGATTCTTGCCTAGGGGCTGATGGGCTGGAAAGAACGCATCTCATCGGTGCCGGGCCGGATCACACCGGCTGCTGACTCGGGTACTTCGTTCCAGGCTCCTGGCAGGTCGCCGAGTGGCTCAGAAACTACTAGTCGCGTCTCGGGCCCCAAGCCACGAAGGATGTCCACCTCAGGGTGCAGTTGACGCAGTGTCGAAACGTCTGTGGAGAAATAAAGTGACCGGCTCTTGCCTTCGCTGGAGTAGCGGAAGGCCCAGATCGACTCGCCGTTGGTCGTGGCCACTGTTCCCTGGAACGGGTAATCGACCCCGTGATCATGGCCGATGTTTTCGACCAGGCCTATGGCTCGCGCCACCGCATCGAACGGGTCGTCGGTGAGGCCGAAGGTGAGCGCCAAGAAGAACAGCGTTTCTGAATCTGTCGACCCCTCAATGTCTGGGTACAGGGTCGGGTCGACCGCCATTACGAGGTCACGCTTAGTGTTGTCGAAGTCGCGGAGAGCGCCGTTGTGCATCCACAGCCACTGCCCATGTCGAAATGGATGGCAATTGGAGCGCTGCACCGGGGTACCGGTTGAGGCTCGGATGTGGGCGAAAAATACCGGTGTTTCTATCTGACCCGCAAGCTCACGCAAGTTCCGGTCGTTCCACGCCGGCTCAATGCTCTTGAATACCGCCGGCTCGGCGCCCTCGCCGTACCAGCCGATCCCAAAGCCGTCCCCGTTGGTTGTGGTGGCGCCGAGGCGGGAGTGGAGACTTTGGTCGATGATCGAATGCGCTGGGCGGAACAACAACTCCTCAGCCAGGATCGGGTCTCCTGAATAGGCCATCCATCTGCACATGGGCTCAGTGAAGCACCTTTGGACGAAGCGAGCATCACCCTTGATGGGGGATATCGGGTGCAAGCTTCGCGTCAAAGACCGGTGCTGAAGTTGATCTTGCGGCAGCTCAGGCCTTACTTACATCCGGGACGATGAGCCACATCACGACATAGATCACCAGTCCCGTTCCACCAAAGACGGCCAATACGAGGAACAGCACTCTGATCAGCGTCGCGTCAACGTTGAAGTACTCGGCTAGGCCGCCACATACGCCGCCCAGCATGCGTTGGCTCCGGCTGCGGTATAGCTTGCGTGGTTCTTCCATAGCGTCTGCCCTTCTCGATCGGTACGACGAGCGTGTCACCACCTCGTCCCCGCCGACAAGTGCGGCATCGGTCTTCGCCTGCCTCATTCGCGTTGCCGAAGATCACCTGATCAACTTCGGCACCCTCCAGCCGGGGTTTGCGCTCTAGCAGCGACGATCCTCTGGCGGCTAGATGCGGAAGAACATGCCGAGGAATCGGTTCGCCAGATCCTTGTCGCCACGGACCGTCCCACCGTTGAAGCGCCCGAACGCGGTGAGAACGAAGCTGCCGGGATCAAACTCGATCACTGCTGGGAGATCGCTGATCTGGCCCTGTTCGTATGTCATGCCGTCTGACGACACCGTGATGCGGGTGTCACCAGCGTTAGGTCCGCTTAGGACGCGTACGCCGACATCGAACGGTTCGATCTCTGATGTGGCGCGTATCGTCCATGCCCAAATGCCGAACATGAACGGCGTAAGGAGGTCCGCCACGTCGCTGTGCAGGCCGTGTTCCCGCCCGGTGCCTTCGCGAATGTCCCAGGAGTGGACCCCGTAGTCCATCAACTGGAACGCCGGGTAGTAGAACGCCGGCACCGGGCCCATGTAGAAGTGCGGCACCATCAGTCCCGTCCAGTCGTCCGGCGTCAGGGACTCGAAGATGCCCATCATCTTGTCGAAGTCGGTCTGCAGCCTGTCGACCATCTCCTTCTGGGGAAGCTCACGGAACGACTTGCCCTGCTCTTCTGCGCGTTTTGCCATGCCAACTAACCCGTAAGCAGGATCCACCTCAGTCTGACTGCGAGCGGCATCGAACCCTTCGAAGTAGGTCTCAGTCGTGTCAACGATGTGCCCGACGATGTCGCGCACCTCCCACTCGGGGCAAGCGGTCCTGGCTGCCCAGGTCTCTGGTACTCGCGCCAATGTGAAGAATCCTTCGGCCTG
>DATLQC010000114.1:0-10286 GCA_035535395.1 Propionibacteriaceae bacterium
AGACGCCTTCGAGTTGATCACGGGCCTGAGAATGAACCACGCCTACATCCGACCAGGCGGGGTAGCACAGGATCTGCCCGACAAGGCGCTGGATTTCGTGAAGGACCTGGTTGTCTGGATGAAGAAGCACTTGCCGGAGTACGCCGCATTTTGCAACGAGAATCCGATCTTCAGGGCTCGGCTCGCTGGCGTCGGCCATCTCGATCTTGCTGGCTGCCTCGCTTTGGGCATCACCGGGCCGCCGCTGCGGGCGACCGGCTACGACTGGGACCTCCGCAAGAAGCAGCCCTATTGCGGCTACCAGACCTACGACTTCGACGTGCAGACCTGGGACACCATGGACGCGTACGGCCGGTTCCGGATCCGGCTGAACGAGATGTGGGAGAGCCTCAAGATCATCGAGCAGTGTGTGGAGCGGCTCGAGAAACTGCGGGGCGCGCCGATCATGATCGGCGACAAGAAGATCGCTTGGCCGGCGCAGCTGTCCATCGGCTCGGACGGCATGGGCAACTCTAACGAGTACCTCAAGCACATCATGGGCGAGTCAATGGAGGCGCTGATCCATCACTTCAAGCTGGTCACCGAGGGCTTCCGGGTGCCGTCGGGTCAGGCTTATGTCCCCATCGAGAGTCCGCGCGGCGAACTCGGCGCCCACGTGGTCTCCGACGGCGGAACGCGGCCCTTCCGGGCGCACTTCCGGGATCCAAGCTTCACGAATCTGCAGGCGATGCCCGCTATGTGTGAGGGCGGCATGGTCTCCGATGTTGTCGTCGCCGTGGCGTCGCTGGATCCCGTCATGGGTGGGGTTGATCGGTGAGTCGACCTGAAGACGGGATCATGAGCAATCCCATCGAGCCTTTGCCGTCGACGCCCAACGGCCACGCGGGCGGGGATATCGCGTCCGAGGAGCTGGTCGGGCACGGACATTTTGTCACGCATTTCGACGAGCCGAGCCTGGACTACAGCGTCTCGGAGACCAAGATCACCGAGACGACGCTGGAAGAGATGCGTTCGATCGCGTCGCGATATCCGCAGGCCCGTTCGGCGCTGCTGCCCATGCTGCATCTGGTACAGAGTGTCGAGGGGCGAGTAACGCCTGCCGGCATCGAGGCATGCGCCGAGATCCTGGGGCTAACCACCGCGGAAGTCAGCGGGGTCGCCACCTTCTACACCATGTACAAGCGCCGCCCGGTGGGGGAGTACCACGTCGGCGTCTGCACGACCGCACTGTGCGCGATCGTGGGCGGCGATGAGGTGTACGCCAAACTCCAAGATCATTTAGGGATCGGCAACGACGAGACCACTGAGGACGGCAAGATCACTCTCGAGCATGTGGAGTGTAACGCCGCCTGCGACTTCGCTCCGGTGATGATGATCAACTGGGAGTTCTTCGACAACACGACCCCTGAGAAGGCAATCGACATCGTTGATCAACTTCGCGCGGGCGCCGAAGTGCAGTCCACCCGCGGTGCTCGGGTCTGCACCTGGAAGGAGGCGGAGCGCGTGCTTGCCGGGTTCCCCGACGGACGAGCCGACGAAGGACCGACTGCCGCAGGCCCCTCGCTGCTTGGCTTGCGCATTGCTCAAGAGCACGGCTGGAAGGCTCCCGACCCAGAGCACGTGGCGGAGCGACAGGATGAGGAGAGCCAGTGACCGATCCTTTGACCCCTGTCCTTACCGCGAATTGGGGTGACGAGCGCGCCTGGAGGCTGACCAACTATGAACACCGGGGCGGTTATCAGGCGCTGCGCTCGGCGCTGCAGATGGAGCCAGCTGACGTCGTCAGCCTCGTCAAGGACTCCGGCCTGCGCGGCCGCGGCGGAGCGGGCTTCCCGACGGGGATGAAGTGGAGCTTCATTCCGCAAGACAATCCCAAGCCGAAGTACCTGGTGGTCAACGCAGACGAGTCCGAGCCGGGGACCTGCAAGGACATCCCGCTGATGATGGCCTCGCCGCACACTCTGGTCGAGGGAGTGATCATCTCCGCGTACGCCATCCGCTGCAATCTTGCCTTCATCTACGTCCGGGGCGAGGTGCTTCATGTGGTACGGCGCCTCCAGCAGGCCGTCCGTGAGGCGTATTCCGCTGGATATGCCGGCACGAACATTCTCGGTACCGGATACGACTTGGAGATCATCGTGCACGCCGGTGCGGGCGCGTACATCTGCGGCGAGGAGACCGCGCTGCTGGACTCACTAGAGGGCCGCCGGGGGCAGCCCCGGCTACGGCCGCCGTTCCCAGCAGTCGCCGGGCTGTACGCCTGCCCGACGGTGATCAACAACGTAGAGTCGATCTCGTCAGTGCCCTCGATCATCAGCAACGGCGACGACTGGTTCTCCTCGATGGGTACCGAGAAGTCCAAGGGCATGACCATCTACTCGCTGTCGGGCCATGTCGCCAATCCAGGGCAGTTCGAGGCGCCCTTGGGGATTACGCTGCGGCAGCTTCTTGATCTTGCCGGCGGCATCCGCGAGGGTCATCGGCTCAAGTTCTGGACGCCTGGCGGCTCCTCGACGCCGATGCTGACCGACGAGCATCTCGATGTTCCGCTCGACTATGAATCCGTCGCTGGAGTGAAGTCGATGCTGGGCACCAAGGCACTGCAGTGCTTTGACGAAACCACCTCCGTTGTGCGGACCGTGCTGCGCTGGACCGAGTTTTATAAGCATGAGTCCTGCGGTAAGTGCACGCCTTGTCGCGAAGGCACCTGGTGGCTGGTGCAAATTCTCAAGCGGATGGAAGCCGGCCGGGGCCAAGAGGGTGACATCGAGAAACTACTCGATCTATGCGACAACATTCTGGGTCGGTCGTTTTGTGCCCTGGGTGACGGCGCAACCTCACCCATTACCTCAGCCATTCAGTACTTCCGAGACGAGTTCGAGGCTGCCATGCACACCCCGGCGTGGGAGCTGTTTCCCTACGAACGCAGCACGATCTTCGTCCCGGAGCCGGCAGGAGCAGGAGCATGACGGTCACTGCAGCGGGTGCTTCCACCAGCTCAGAGGTTGAGCAGCGTGAGGATCTCATTACCCTCACGATTGACGACATCGAGGTATCGGTGCCCAAGGGCACCCTGGTGATTCGCGCCGCCGAGCTCATCGGAGTGGAAATACCGCGCTTTTGTGATCATCCGCTATTGGATCCGGTCGGTGCCTGCCGGCAGTGCCTGGTAGAGGTACCCGATGGCGGAACGGGGCGCCCGATCCCGAAGCCGCAGGCCTCCTGCACCCTCGAGGTCGCCCCAGGCATGAAGATCAAGACGCAGCTCACCTCTCCGATCGCCGACAAGGCGCAGCGCGGAAACATGGAGTTCTTGCTGATCAACCATCCGCTTGACTGCCCTATCTGCGACAAGGGCGGCGAGTGCCCGCTACAGAACCAGGCAATGTCCCACGGCTACGCGGAGAGCCGGTTCACCGACGAGAAGCGCACCTACCCCAAGCCGATCAACATCTCCGCCAACGTGCTCCTTGATAGGGAACGTTGTGTGCTGTGCGCGCGCTGCACGCGATTCTCCGAGCAGATCGCCGGTGATCCGTTCATTGCGTTGATCGAGCGCGGCGCGCTCCAGCAGGTCGGGATCTATGAGAAAGAACCCTTCGAGTCCTACTTTTCGGGCAACGCCATCCAGATCTGCCCAGTAGGTGCGCTGACCAGTGCGTCGTACCGGTTCAGGTCGCGGCCCTTTGACCTGGTCTCCACACCGTCAGTGGCCGAACACGACGCCTGCGGTTCGGCGATCCGGGTGGATCATCGTCGTGGCATCGTGATGCGCCGCCAGGCCGGGGACGATCCAGATGTCAACGAAGAGTGGATTACCGACAAAGATCGTTTCGCGCATCGCTATGGGGATTTAGAGGACCGCCTTACCCGGCCGCTAGTCCGAGATGGTGATGTACTGCGCCCGGCATCTTGGCCGGAAGCGATCGACGTAGCAGTGCAGGGGCTCAAGGCGGCTGGGCACTCGGTCGGTGTACTGACCGGTGGGCGGCTAACCCTGGAGGACGCGTACGGCTATTCCAAGTTCGCTCGAGCAGTGCTAGACACCAACAACATCGACTTTCGAGCGCGGCAGCATTCCAGTGAGGAAGCCGACTTCCTAGCTCACGCGGTGGCCGGCAAGGGGCTCGGGGTCAGTTTTACCGATCTGGAAAATGCCAGTTCAGTACTGCTGGTCTGCCTGGAGCCCGAAGAGGAAGCCGGCATGATCTTTCTCCGGCTCCGCAAGGCTTTCCGTAAGAAGCACCTCACTACGTGGACGCTGGCGCCGTACCCCAGCAATGGGACGCAGAAGATGGGCGGCCAACTCATCCCATGCATTCCCGGCGACGAAGCCAGCCTGCTTGATCAGCTTTACCCGGAGAGCGGCCTGTCCGATGATCGGCTGGCTGATATCTCTCTAGACGAGAATTCAGTGATCTTGGTCGGCGAACGAGCGGCAGGTCTTTCGGGCACCTTCAGCGCGTGTCATCGGCTTGCCGAGCGCACCGGTGCCAAGCTGGCCTGGGTGCCACGCCGGGCGGGCGATCGGGGAGCAGTGGAAGCCGGCTGTCTGCCCAATCTGCTGCCCGGTGGCAGGCCGGTCGCTGACGCCGCTGCTCGTGTCGACACCCAAGCGACCTGGGGCGTGGAGTCGCTGCCGTCGCTGGAAGGCCGTGATGCGGACGAGATCTTGATCGCTGCCACGGACGGCGAGCTTGAGGCGCTCGTCGTGGCTGGTGTCGACCCGAATGACTTCGTCGATCCGCAGGCCGCGCTGGAAGGGCTGGAGGCGGTCAATTTCGTGATCAGTTTGGAGACCCGGGCATCGCTGGTCACCGAACGCGCCAATGTGATCTTTCCGGTCTCGCTGATGCAGGAGCGGGCAGGCACCTTTGTGAACTGGGAAGGCCGGCGCCGCCCATTCAGCGTTGTGCTCGAACGACCCAACGGCGTGTCTGACCTCAGGGTGCTGGCCGCCCTGGCCGATGGGCTGGGCGCCGACCTGGGCTTCCGTACGCCCCTCGAGGCTCGGGCAGAACTCGATGAGCTCGGCGTCTGGGAGGGCGAGCGCGGCGACGCTCCCGATTATGAGGCAGGCGAGACGGCTGAGCCGAATGGCAGTACAGCTGTGCTCGCCACGTGGCGCATGGCACTCGATCAGAGTCGGGCAGTGGACGGCGAGCCGTATCTTCAGGCAACCGCACGGGCAGCCGAGGTGCGGTTGGGTCCTAGCACGGCCGAGGCTGCCGGAATCACCAGCGGGGCAATGATCAGCAATGACCGCGGCTCCATTACGCTGCCAGCCGTGATCGATCCCAAGATGGTCGACGGAGTTGTTTGGCTGCCTAGCCGAGCTCCGGGTCAGGGGGTTCCACAGCACCTCGCCGCCACGGCTGGTGATCTTGTGACGATCGGACCGGGGGAAGAGTTTGAAATGCGCGCTGAGCTCGTCGAAGCGCGCCCTTCGACCGGCTCAGGGCGCATTGATGATGACACGGGGGCAAGCCAATGAGCCTGCTGATGCCGATGGACCTGGAGGTCTTCTTTTACGACCGATGGTGGGTGGTGCTGCTCAAGGCGCTGTTCGCATTTGTCGTGCTGCTAGGGCTCACGCTGTTCACCATCTGGTACGAGCGTCGGGTCGTCGCGTTCATGCAGCAACGCATCGGACCCGATATGAATGGGCCGTTCGGGTTGCTGCAGTCGCTGGCCGATGGCATGAAGTTGATGTTCAAGGAGGACTTCACTCCGACCGCAGCTGACAAGATCGTCTTCACGCTCGCCCCGTTCGTCGTCTCCATCCCGGCAATCACCGCCTTCGCCGTCATCCCGATGGCCGGGATTGTACGGGTGCCGTTCACCGACATCACTACACCGTTGCAGGTAACCGATTTGCCAGTCTCGGTGTTGTTCATCGTGGCAGTCGCCTCGATCGGGGTCTACGGGATCGTGCTCGCGGGCTGGTCGTCGGGATCGACGTACTCGCTCCTCGGAGCTTTGCGCTCCAGCGCGCAGGTGATCAGTTACGAGGTTGCCATGGGCCTCGCGCTGGTCGCTGTTTTCCTGTATGCCGGTTCACTGTCCACGTCGGAGATCGTGGCGAAGCAGGCCGAGCCTGCCACCGTTTTCGGCGTACCGCTGTGGTTCGCTGTCCAGCTGCTCCCATCCTTTCTCATCTACTTGATCTCCATGGTGGGCGAAACGAACCGGGCGCCGTTCGATCTGCCGGAGGCTGAGGGAGAGCTGGTCGGCGGCTTCCACACTGAGTACTCCTCGATGCGTTTCGCCATGTTCTTTATGGCCGAGTACATGAACATGATCACGGTCTCTGCGCTGGCGGCCACTCTCTTCCTGGGTGGCTTCCACGCGCCGCTGCCGTTCAACCTGTTGCCGGGCGCCGACAGCGGTTATTGGGGACTGTTGTGGTTTCTTCTGAAAGTGCTGGTCCTACTCTTCATCTTCGTTTGGCTGCGGGGCACTCTGCCGAGGCTGCGATACGACCAGTTCATGCGATTCGGCTGGCGCTGGTTGATTCCCATCTCGCTGGTATGGACCCTCATGATCGCCATCGTGAGGCTGGGCCAGCGGGAGGGCTGGTTCACCGGCCGCGGATTCTGGGTGGGTGCGGCAGTGGTCTTCGCGGTGCTCGTCGGCCTGGCCTTCTTCGGCGGCCGGGAGGAGCCAAAGGCGGCCGAAGAGTCTGCAGCCGAAGGGATGCGCGAATTCGACGCCTTTGCTGGTGGTTATCCTGTGCCGCCGATTGGTGACCAGGTGCTGCCCGAATTTGCGCAGGTCCTCAGGGGTGAGGAGGATCTAGCGCCGGGCAGTCCGCACAATGAGCGCCCGCCCAATGGACAGCAGCCTGACGAACAGCCGACCAGGGAAGGAAGTGACGCCTGATGGGGTTCTTCGATCCCGTCGCCGGGTTCGGCGTGACCTTCCGGACGATGTTCCGCAAGACGTTCACGATCGACTATCCCAACGGTCCTCGGGTCACGGCACCGCGCTTTCACGGCCGCCATCAGCTCAACCGCTGGCCGGACGGTCTGGAGAAGTGTGTCGGATGCGAATTGTGCGCCTGGGCTTGTCCGGCGGATGCGATCTATGTTGAGGGCGCCCAGAACACCGAGGAGGAGCGCTACTCTCCCGGCGAGCGTTACGGGCGCGTTTACCAGATCAATTACTTGCGCTGCATCCTGTGCGGCCTGTGCATCGAGGCCTGTCCGACCCGGGCCCTGACGATGACGAATGAGTTCGAGCTGGCCGACGATACGCGCGAGAAGTTGATCTATGAGAAGTCGGATCTGCTAGCGCCGCTGCTCCCCGGCATGGAGCAGCCGCCCCATGAGCGTCGGCTAGGTGACGACGAACAGGCCTACTTCCTCGGTTTGCCTTCGACAGGTCAGCCGGATGACCGTGCCGGCGACATCAGTGAGGCACCGTCGCGCCCCATCAACCAGGGCTGGCGACGCGGGCACAGACAGGCGGCGAAGGGCCGGTGATGATCTTGCTCAATGCATTACTGATTCCGCTGGTCACTGGCGCGTCGGTGGCCTTCTGGCTGCTCGCCCCAGTGATGATCTTGGGTGCGCTAGGCATGATCTTGGCCCGCAAGCCGGTGCACTCGGCCATGTGCCTGGCGGCGGTGATGATCTCTTTGGCGGTGCAATACGCCGCCCAGGAGGCGCCCTTCCTCTTTGTGGTCCAGATCATCGTCTACACCGGCGCGATCTTGATGTTGTTCTTGTTCGTCTTGATGCTGGTTGGCGTCGACGTGCGGGAATCGCTAGTGGAGACGATCAAGGCACAGCGCACCTTGGCTGTCCTGGCGGGGCTGGGTTTCGGCGCACTCCTGGTTTTCGCCGTCGGCAACGCGATCGTCGGGCCGGTGATCGGACTGCGCGCCGACAATGCGGAGAACGGTGGCAACACTCAAGGCATTGCTGCGCTGATCTTTGATCGCTACGTCTTCGCCTTCGAGGCGACCTCGGCATTGCTGATCACCGCTGCAGTGGGAGCCATGGTCCTTGCGCACCGCGAACGGCTTACCAAGCGTCGTACTCAGGCCGACCTCGCTGAGAGCCGAATGCAGCGGTACGCCGAAACCGGCGAGCATCCGGGCCCGCTGCCCACTCCAGGTGTCTTTGCCCGGCACAACGCAGTGGATACGCCGGCGCTATTGCCCGATCGGAGCGTCTCGGAGCTTTCGGTCTCAGCCACGCTGAAAGCCCGTGGCACTGTCTTGGATAGCCGAGATCTGGTGAAGCCGGTCGACGAGACAGTCGATGCCATTACCAATGAGGAAGCGCCGCACACCACCGAGGAAGAGCAGCTGTGAACCCCACGAGCTACGTCGTGCTCTCGGCGATCTTGTTCACTATTGGCACCGTAGGTTTCATGATCAGGCGCAACTCGATCGTGGCGTTCATGTGCGTTGAGCTCATGCTGAACGCCAGCAACCTCGCCCTTGTGACCTTCTCCCGCATGCACGGTGCTCTGGACGGGCAGGTGGCCGCCTTCTTTGTCATGGTGGTGGCGGCTGCGGAGGTCGTTGTTGGTCTGGCCATCATCGTGGCCATCTTCCGTACCCGCCGCTCGGCCTCAGTCGACGACGCGAATCTGCTGAAGTTCTAAAGGACTGCGATGCCCCCACTCGAGACTGTGACGCCCGTCCCAGCAACCGGCTTCTTCACGTTGGCGTGGCTGCTCATCGCTATCCCCGCTGCTAGCGCCGCGATCTTGCTGCTGGTGGGGCGCCGTGCCGACCGGTGGGGGCATTTCCTTGGCGCAGCCGCCCCACTGGTCTCCTTCGCAATTGGTCTGTACTACTTCATCAACCTGCTCGGTCGCGATGTGCCTGAGCGCGCGGTATCCGTCCCGCTTTATAACTGGATTGCCAGCGGACGATGGCAGATCAACGTCGGGTTGCTCATCGACCAGCTCTCCATCGTCTTCGTGTTGTTGATTACCGGCGTCGGCGGCTTGATCCACGTCTATTCCGTCGGGTACATGGCGCACGATGAGAAGCGGCGCCGCTTTTTTGCCTTTCTCAATCTGTTCGTCGCCGCGATGCTTCTTCTCGTCCTCGCTGACAACTACCTGGTGCTCTTCGTTGGCTGGGAAGGCGTGGGTCTTGCGTCCTACCTGTTGATCGGCTTCTGGCAATACAAGCCGGTGGCCGCGACCGCTGCCAAGAAGGCCTTCGTGGTCAACCGGGTGGGCGACATGGGCATGTCTATTGCCGTCATGCTGATGCTCGCGCTCTTTGGCTCCTCAGCCTTTGTGGACGTCAACGCGGGGATGCCAAACGTAAGCAACACAGCCGCGTTGATCTTAGGTCTGCTGCTATTACTCGCCGCATGTGGCAAGTCGGCGCAGGTTCCCTTGCAGTCCTGGCTGTTGGACGCGATGGAGGGTCCTACTCCGGTGTCGGCACTCATCCATGCGGCCACCATGGTGACTGCTGGCGTCTACCTCGTCACGCGTAGCAATGCGATCTTCACCGAATCGTTGGCGGCGCGCACGGCGGTTGTCATGGTCGGCACGGTGACGCTGCTCTTCGGCGCCTGGATCGGCTGCGCCAAAGATGACATCAAGCGGGTGCTCGCCGGCTCAACGATGTCCCAGATTGGCTACATGATGTTGGCAGCCGGCATCGGGCCGGCCGGCTACGCGTACGCGATCTTCCATCTGCTGACTCATGGTTTCTTTAAGGCGGATCTGTTCCTCGGCGCCGGCTCGGTGATGCATGCCACCAATGACAACGTGGACATGCGGCATTACGGAGCGCTCAGACGGATGATGCCGATTACCTTTGTGACGTTTGCCGCCGGTTACCTAGCGATCATTGGGTTTCCTTTCTTCTCCGGCTTTTATTCCAAGGACCACATCATCGAGGTTGCCTTTGAGCAGAGCGCGGTCATTGGAGGGCTGGCCATGCTGGGCGCCGGTATCACGGGGTTTTACATGACCCGATTGATGCTGATGACCTTCTTCGGGGACAAGCGCTGGCAGCAAGGCGTGCATCCGCACGAGTCGCCGTTAGTCATGACAGTGCCGTTGATCTTCTTGGGAATCGCCTCAGTAATCGGTGGTCTGGTGCTCAATAACTGGATCGTTGGCTGGCTGAATCCGGCCGTAGGCGGCGAGGCGCCCACGGAGACGCCGAGCCTGCTGCACTTCTCGACAGTCGCGATCGTCACGCTGGTCGTTGTTGCCATCGGCGTCGGAATCAGCGTATGGATCTTCGGTCCGCGTCGGGAGATCCCGGTGACGCAGCCCGCGAATCCATCCTTCTTGACAGT
>DATLQC010000115.1:0-8193 GCA_035535395.1 Propionibacteriaceae bacterium
CCATCTCTTCGAGCACGTCATGTTCCAGGGATCAGCACACGTCGCGTCCGGCCAGCACATTGCGCTGCTGCAGGCGGCCGGCGCCGTTGTCAATGCCACCACGTGGTTCGACCGGACCAACTACTTCGAAACCTTGCCGACCGGTGGACTTGACCTGGCGCTGTGGTTGGAGGCCGACCGGATGGCCACGCTGCTGGATGCCCTGACCCAAGAGAACCTGGACAACCAGCGCGAGGTGGTCAAGGAGGAAAAGCGGCAGCGCTATGACAATGTGCCGTACGGGGATGTCATGGAGCTCCTCAACACTCTGACCTTCCCGCCGGACCACCCGTACGGACACACCACGATCGGATCTATGGAAGATCTTGACGCGGCAACGCTGGAGGATGTGCACGGCTTCTTCCGGCGCCACTACGTGCCGAACAACGCCATCTTGTCAATCGTCGGCGATGTCGAGGCTGACGATGCATTCGAACGTGCAGAGACCTACTTCGGGCATCTCCCGGCCGGACCCAAGCCGCCTAAACCGCAGGCGGGGCCGCTCGAGCCACTGTCTGGTATGCCTCACGCAGAGGCCTCGGACAAGGTACCTGCCGAAGCGGTCTACTTCTCCTGGCGGCTACCGGCGCGCGGCGGCCAGGATTTCGACGCGTTGGACTTGGCGTTCAGCATCCTGGGGCATGGCCAGACTTCGCGGCTGCACAAGCAATTGGTCCGCGGCACCGAGCATGCCGAGAGTACGGGCGCCTCGACTATGGGCCTGATCGGCGGCAACTCTTTCGGCTTCAGCTATGCCCGCGCCCGAGACGCGGTGAGCCCAGAGCAGCTTGAGCAAGAGATGGCGGACCTGATCGACCAACTGCTCAGTGACGGGCCTACCGATGAGGAGCTGCGGCGGGCAAAGGCGCAATTCGAGCGGCACTGGCTGCATGAACTGGCGCGTGTCGATTCACGGGCTGATGTGCTCGGCGAATACGCGACGCTGCATGGCGATCCGAACTTGATCAACTCCCGAATTGCCGACATCACCGCCGTCGATCACGGGGACATTCAAAGCGTGATGGAGCAGTGGCTGCGACCGGATCTGCGGGCCACTTTGATCTACCGGCAGGAGGCATCATGAGGGAATTCCTGCCACGGCCCACGATCGCCCCGGCAGTCGTCTGGGCGTTTCCCGAACCCCGGCGCGCTCGGCTGAGCAACGACATCGACCTGATGCTCTTTGATCTTCCTGGCCAGCACGTGATCTCGGCTCATCTGGTCTTGGACGTCCCGCTCAACGCGGAACCCCGCGACATTGAGGGCGTCGCGACCATCTGCGCCAGAACCCTCGATGAAGGAACCCTTCGGCACAACGGCGAGAAATTCGCCGAGCTCCTGGAGACCGAAGGGGCGGGTTTCGGTGTTGATCTTTCCCTGTCGGGTACCCAGATCATCCTCGACGTCCCGGCGTCGCATCTTGATCGTGCTCTGGAGCTATTCGCCGAGGCGGTGACGCAGCCCTCGCTCGCCGACCGCGATGTCAACCGCCATGTACAGCTCCGACTAGCAGAGATCGAACAGGCCCACGCCAACCCCGCGCATGCCGCCAGCATTGCGTTCCGGGCCGCGGTATTCGAGGAGGTCAAGCGAGCCGCCCGAATGAATGGCGGTGAGCCCGAAACGGTCAGCCAGGTGACTCCTGATACGGTCGGCGCGTTTCATCATGATCACTTCGGGCCGGCTGGGGCTACGCTGATCTTGGCTGGTGACTTCGCCGAAAACCCGATTGCCGTCGCCGAACGTAGCCTCGGATCGTGGCGCAATGATGATCAGCAACGAGTCACGATCGAGGATCCAACACCAGGTCCGCGACGAACTTTGCTGATCGACCGGCCAGGCGCCGTCCAAGCCGACGTACGGTTCGGCAGCTTCGGCATCGACCGGCTAGATCCTCGATGGGCCGCAGTCAGCATCGCTTCGTACGCCATGGGGGGCGCCTTCTTGTCACGGCTAAATGCGGTGCTCCGGGAGGAGAAGGGCTACACCTACGGCGTACGGATGAACTTCGGGCCGCTGCGAACGGGCGGTTCCTTCGCGGTACAGGGCTCATTCCGCACCGAGGTTGTGGCCGACGCGCTGGAGATCTCCCGTGACTTGATCAAGGTTGACCACGCGCCATTCACCAGCCAAGAGGTCAACGACGCCGTGGCATTCTTCACCGGGGTCTCTCCCCTGCGGTACGCGACTGCGGAGGGCGTCGCCGATCAGGCTGCTACTCAGGTGCTTGCCAGTCTCCCCGACGACTATGTCGACCGGAGTCTGGCACTGTTGCGTTCGGTGACTCCAGAAGCCGCCACGGAGGCCTACAGCTCTCTCGTCCATCCCGACGAGCTGACCCTGGTCGTAGTCGGGGACGCCGAGCGGCTCGCTGACCCGATCCGAGCCTTGGGCTTCACCGATCTCGAAATAAGAGCCCCAGCTCCCGACCAGACCAAGCCGTAACCAGCTCCAACCGGGAAAGCGGGCGGCAGCGCCCGGCGGTGAGCCAGCGCGCAGGCGAGGAGTAGCAGCGGGCCCGTTCGGGACTTGGACGGGCCTGGGGGAGCCCGAGCTTGCGAGGGCGGATGGTTGTCCCGAACGGGTCCGCTGGACTCCAAGCCGTTGCCCGAACAGATTCAGCCGCCGAGAGCGCGTAGCGCCCGCTGCACCGCGCCTTGGGCTTCCTCGATCCGCTTCTGATACGTCGCCAGATCCCCAGTCTTCAGCGCCTTGTCTGCCGCCACGAAGGCTGTCTGCGCTTCACTGAGGGCCTTCGCAGCGGCCGGGTTATCGGGCTTCCCATTGCCTGGCGGATTGTTGCCACTGGTACTGCCTTCCTGAGTATTGCCGCCGGAGCTGCCCTGGAAGACCTGATCCAGCGCCTGCTGCAGCGTGTCCCCGATTCCGACCGATTGCCCGAAGCGGACCACCACGAAACGCAGCGCAGGATAGGAGCCGGTGCTGCCCTGACGCTGGGTGTAGACCGGTGTCACGTAGAGCAGACCGCCGCCCACCGGCAAGGTGAGCAGATTGCCGAAGGTCGCACTTGCTGCGCCCTGGTTCAGGAACGGGCGTAGCCGATCAGCGACCGTCTCATTCGTCGTCATGGCGTTGAACGACTGCCCCGGTCCGTCGATCTGAGAGGTGTCCGACATCTGCAGGATGCGCATCCGCCCGTACTCAGGGCTGCTGGCATCGGCGTTCACCGCCATGTACGCCGCCAGATTGGAGCGCTTGAACGGCACGTACGAGCTAGTTAGCGAGAAGATCGGATCGTTGTCCCCCGGCCACTTCACCGACAGGTAAAACGGCGGTTCCTTAGTCTGCCCCGACGCGCCCGCCACCGGATCGTTCGGGACGTCCCACAAGCTTGACCGCTGGTACCAGTTGTCGGGGTCGGTCATGTGGTAACGGGCCAGGATCTGCCGCTGCACTTTGAAGAAGTCTTGCGGATAGCGCAGGTGATCCAGCAGGTCTTTGGAGATCTCCGACTTTGGCAGTATCACGTTCGGGAAGGCCTGCGACCATGCCTTCAGCACCGGATCAGTGTCGTCCCAGGCGTACAGCTTCACACTGCCGTCGTAGGCATCGACCACCGCCTTGACGGAGTTGCGCATGTAGTTGATGTCGTCCTGCGGTTGCGCCACCACAGTCCCACCGGAGTTGGTCTGGGCGTCGGAGGTGACCTCGTTGAGGTTCACCCGTTCGCTGTTGGGATAGGAGTTCGACGTCGTGTAGCCGTCGACGATCCAGACGATCCTGCCGTCAACGACCGCCGGATACGTATCGCCGTCAACCTTCAGCCATGGTGCGGCACCCTGTACCAATTGCCGCGGCGTGCGGTCGTAGATGATCTTGGATTGCGGATGAACTCGATCCGAGAGCAAGATGTTGACGTCGGCGAACTTGGCGGCATAAAGCAGCCGATTCCACATGCTGCCGATCCTGACCCCGCCCTTGCCGGTATAGGTGTAGGTCTTCGGGTTGCCACCCTCGCCACCGCCCGGCGTGTCCAGCTCGATGGGCGGTGTGCCAGCCGGTGCGCCGACAATGGAGTATTGATCCGGCCGCAGACCCTGCAACTCTCCGAAGTAGATGCGCGGCTCATGCTCCTCGATTAGCCCAGTCGGCGGGATGTCCTTGGCGATCCAGTCTGGTTCACCACCGGGCTGGCGCCGGTTCCCGTACGCCGCAACTAGGCCGTAACCGTGCGTGTAAACGGTCTTCCGGTTGTTCCAGTTGTCCTCAACGCCGGCCAGGTCCATCTCGCGGACGGCCACGACCGCATCGGTTTCGCGGCCGCCGATGGTGTAGCGGTCCACATCGAGATTCTTGGGAAAGGCATAGTAGCCACGAACCTGCTGCAGCTGCTCGAAGGTCGGACTTACCACGTTCGGATCGATGAGACGGATTCCCGGCAATGCCTCCGCGTCAGCCCGCAGTTGGCCGGCGGTTGCCGTGGTCTTTGCCGAGTAATCGGTTATCTCGACCTTGTCGACCCCGTACGCGGCTCTCGTCGCTTCGATATTGGCACTGATGTAGCTGCGTTCCTTGTCCGGCTCGTCGGGTCGCACGCTGAAGTACTGCACTGCGCCTGGATAGACCAACCCCAGCACGATGGCGGAGAGCAACAACAAGATCAGCCCGATGGTCGGGACCATCCAGCGCCGCAGTATGGCGTTGGCGAAGAACAGCAGTGCACAGATTGCCGCGATTATGGCCAAGATCATCTTGGCTGTCACGGTCGCTTTATCAGCAGTGTAGGAAATGCCGGTAAACAGGCGGTTGGAGCGTTCAATCGCCAGCGCGTACTGGTCGAACCAGTAGCTGACGCCCTTCACCACCACTGCCAGGCCGACCAGAATCGACAGGTGCGCCTGCGTAGCCCGGCTGCCACCGCGGCGAGGGCCACTAAATCGCAAGCCGCCCATCGTGTAGTGAACGATGGCGGCGACGATGGTGCTGAAGACGAGCGCCGCGAACGCGAAAGACAGAACGAACCGCCACCACGGATATGAAAAAACGAAAAAGCCAACGTCAAGCCCGAACCGTGGGTCGGTGATGTTAAACGGTTGTGCGTTTCGCCAGGCGAGGTACTCCAGCACGTGGCCGCTGGCCGCGCCGCCGGCAAACAGACCGACTACCACACCAGCAGCGACCAAGATCCAGACAAACCTGGATTCCAGCATCTCGCGGTAGCGCTCGAGCAGCGGGCTGCTCGGCGCCTGAGCTCCTCCCAATCCCGGACGCAGCCGGTAGGCGATGGCAGCATTCGCGACCACGCAGGTTGCCATGATCAGGCCGAATGACACGAACAACGCGATCCTGGTCAGCAGCATCTTGCTGAAGACCGACGCGTAACCAAAGGAGCCGTACCACAAGCGGTCGGTCCACACGCTGGTGAAAATGGCAAATGTCACAATCAAGATCGCAACAATGACCAACGTCGGCAGAATGGCACTCCGTCGCCGGCCGACACGCAGGCTGCTCAAACTCATATCTCCTCAACCGCTCCGGTCACATGTGTTCGTCTCGGCAACGACCCAACTGGTCCGAGCGGTTCCACCGGTGCTCGTCCTCATGTCAGCGTATGCGGCCCGCACCGCGGCCAACTCCCAATCCAACATCTCGCTCATCCATCACCCCGACAGGCAGCCCCGGCGGATTCGCCTCCTTTGTCGCCCGCGAACACGACCGAACCTTCACGCATTGCCTGGCCGCGAGCTCCTGCAGTCGGCGAAGCGGGCTGCCGGTCATAGTGCTCGCATCAGCAGTGCGGAAGCACGCTGGTGTCGCCTGACACGTTAAGAGTCTGGACGGCGTCGATGGCATTTTTCAGGGTGCCGACCTTGATCAAAGCCATGTTGGTACGCACGCCCGCCAGGTCGCGACAGTTGCCGGCAGGGACGAAGAAAGCGACGGCACCAGCTTTCTCGGCCGCGGCAATCTTCTCTTGGACACCACCGATGGCTTCGACGTCACCATTGGGTGTGATCTTTCCGGTGCCTGCCAAGTGACGGTCAGCCAACAACGGTCCGTTAGTGATCTTGTCATAGATCGCCAGAGCAAAGACCAGACCGGCGCTGGGGCCGCCGATCTGCTGTCCGAGGTCGAAGGAGATGTCAGGGTCGTAGCGATATCCGGTAGCCAAGCTGATACCGATGACGGGAACGTCGGACTGGACATTGGACTCGACGGTGGTCACGTTGACGTCAGTCTGGACTTTGTCGCGGATGACCACGAACCGCACCTTTTCACCGATGCTGTGGGCCCGGATCCGTTTGGCCACTGCCTCAACATCTGGCGTGGCAATGCCGTCGACGGATACCACCAGGTCCCCGGGAAGCAACAGCTTGTGGGCGGGGCCACCCACAGTCACCGAATAGATGGCGGGCATTGCAGTGACCGCCCGGCTGTCAGCGCGTAAGGCGGCCACCACGGCGTCGTCCTGCGCCGTCTCCATCATGTCGGCGTCCTCGTTCTCCACTTCCTCGGCCGACTTCCCGGGCGCATAGACCGCCTCCCGAGGCAGCGCGTCGCGATGCGGCAGCCAATATGCAAGCAAGGCTTGCGGCAGGCTGAGCTGAGCGTCGGCCGGGGTGATCGCAACGATCGTCATGTCTAGCCGGCCGGTGGTGGGATACGTGTCGATCCCCTGCACGTTGATCATCGGCTCCTGGCCCACATTGCCGAGAGTGTCCCGGGTGCCGCCGGGACTCCAGCTCACGAATGGCACCGGGACAACGACCAGCAATACGGCTAGGCAGATAAACGCTAATGCCGAGACGAACGCGGTCCACGTCTGACGGGTCACGGCCTACCTGACTGCGCCCTGAGGTTGAAATCTGCGCCCTGAGCTCGTCGAATGGCGCCGTGCTGGGCTTCGACAGCCTCAGCCGGCATCGCGCCGTCCTCGCCGGGGAGTCCCACCCATTCCGGATCCCCCGACGTGAAGTGCTGCTCCTTCCAGATCGGCACCTCCGCCTTAAGGGTGTTGATCAAATGTGCGCACGCGGCTAGCGCTTCGCCACGATGAACTGCGCCGACGGCCACGACTACGGCAATGTCGCCGATCTCCAGGTGCCCGACCCGGTGCTCTACGGCGATGGCCAACACATCGTGCTGATCGGCGGTCTCTTCCGTGCACCTGGTCAAGACGTCAATTGCGCTGGGGTGCTGGGTGTAGTCGAGCGAGACGACGTCCGTGTCATGGTCACGATTGCGGACGGTACCTACAAATAACGCGATACCACCGACCTCCGGTCCTGAGACCAGGCGGAGCACCTCGGCGACATCTAGCGGCGTCTCGCTGATGCCCACCTGACGGATTTTCGATGGCATGGCTCGACCTTAGTACCCACCGCCCAGCACCCCTGATCGCGCGCCGACGATCGTTTCTCCGCACACGGCCATGAATGTTGCTGATTTCCGGGCAATCAGGGCCACATCTGAACTTGTGAGGACAAATGCGGAGAGCAGGTCGCGCTGGTGATCTGCGCC
Source organism: Propionibacteriaceae bacterium (assembly GCA_035535395.1). Classification (GTDB taxonomy): domain Bacteria; phylum Actinomycetota; class Actinomycetes; order Propionibacteriales; family Propionibacteriaceae; genus Microlunatus. The sequence goes on from DATLQC010000115.1 coordinate 7,522, forward strand.
GAGCGAGCGCAGCGAGTGGAGCAATCAACCCGGATCGCGCCCGCCACAGTCCGGCTTTCCGCAACGTTGCTGGCTGCAAGGGAGTGAGGAAGACAGCGGCTTCAACGGCGCGATCCGAGCGCAGCGAGCGGAGCGAGCGCTGCGAGCGGAGCAATCAGTATTGAGCTGTCAGCGATCAGCGCGTCACTTGCAGGTCAGGAGGAAGTTAGCCGCGTACGGTTGAATGAACCAAATCAGGCAACTGTCAGGAGTCAGCATGGCCGAGGATCGAACGCCAGATCCGGCTGACAAGCCCGAGGATGATGAGACGCAACCTCGAGAAAATCCGCCCGAGCCGTACCGCTTGGGCGGTTCGGGAGGGTCAGGCAAGAGCCCCGACGACCCATCCGGTAAGAGCGGCGATGAGCCCAGCAACCCCTTCGAGGCGTTCTTCTCATCGCTTGCCGGCGGCGACATGAACGCCCTTGCGGCTCAGCTGCAAAGCGCCTTCGCGATGCTCGGCGGCGCCGGTTCGATGTTCACCAGCGGTTCGACTGATCCCGGGTCGGGCGTGAACTGGGAGGTAACCAAGGACACGGCGCGAAAAACGGCTGCTTCGCTGGGTCCAGACCCCACTCCTGACGCGGGCCAACAGCGTGCCATCACCGAAGCGGTCGAACTCGCGGAGGTCTG
>DATLQC010000116.1:0-35869 GCA_035535395.1 Propionibacteriaceae bacterium
GATGACGACGGATTGCCGCTGGGGTCAGCCCCAGGCGCTCGGCCAACTCGGCGGCAGTCGACGGCCCGTGCTCGAGAATGGAACTGGCCACGCGGTGCCGCGTCGATGCGTCGGTCTCTACGTTCTGAGGAACCCCAGCGGCGCCAGAAGTGACCCGCTGGTAGTTTTTCACAACACCAGTGTGCCGTAATTCAACAGGCCCGTTCAAATAAGGCCAGCCTTAGTCGCTGGCGAGTCTCAGCCGCGTCGGGCAGCAGCAGTCTTATCAAGTAATGCCAGAGCCGCATCCCGATCCTCCGCTGGCAACCGGTGCAGATAGATCCGGGCGTAGAAGCCGGCTTTGGGTACGCCGGCGGCGAGCTCCCAGAAGAGACACTCCAGCTATCAGCGGAAGTTTGACGAAAATGACGGCGATTAGTGCGGCGGTGGTAATGCCTGTGATGTCGCTGGGCCCTGGTCTGACGGTCCAACATGGACGCTTCCTCAGGCGAGACGACAGGAGCTATGCGCCCTGCGACAGGCTCAGGGATGCGCACGATCGCATATCCAGGCAAGTGCCTCCGGAGCCGAGTTGAGCACCGAGACATGGCCTTCGCCGGGCACGAGGCGTAGCTCGGCGGCCGGACACTGTGCCGCCAGCCATTCGGCGTGAGAGCTAGGCACCATGCGGTCGTCAGTTCCATGCATGATCAACGTCGGTACCCTGATCTGGGCTAAATCAAATCCCCACGGGGCCATCGTGCCAAGATCATCTTCGATCATTCCGTCAGGCCCGTTGACTGTCGCAGCAGGAACAATGCGGTTGAACCAGGACCAACTGCCATCGAGCGCTGCGTAGTCAGCCGCAGCGAAGGACTCGGGATCGAACTCGTTGGCAGCAAGGACTTCTTCCAGTTCAGCACGTCCCTGGACGGCCGCACGGAGTTCCCGGGCGGCGCCATCTGACATGCCGGCGAAGAAGTCGAGGCCAGCTGCTTGCCTCGGCGCCGGCGCTGAGATGGCGACTGCCGCCGGCACTCGGTCAGCAAGCAATGCGGCGCATGCCAGTGCGCGCGGACCGCCGCCGGAGCTGCCCAAGACGGCGAAGCGCTCAACACCAAGATGATCTGCAACTCGGCTGGCATCGGCAGCCGCGGAGGCGACGGTTGCGCCGCGGTACGGGCTGGAGCCTCCGTAACTGGGTCGGTCATAGCCGATCCAGCGAATGCCCAGCGAATGAGCCACGTCGAAGAGCGGCTCAGGCGGCTCGCCCGTGTTCGGTGTGCCGCCATGCCACATCAAGACCAATTCATCATCACGGCCGGTGGGGCCCACGTCGTACGCGTGCAGGATGCGACCGTCGGGTGTGGTGAGATCAGTCTCGAGCATGATCGACTCCTCTGCCTTCGTTGCGACTCAGCGGCGGCTAGCTCACTTCGCGGTAGTTCCATGCACTTCGCGGTAGTCGCAACTAACGCGCAGTGCCAGTAAGCAACGCGAAGTGGTGCTCAAGTCCGACGTCGTACAGTACGACGCGTGCGCGTCGTACATTACGACGCGTGCGCGTCGCCGTCCTCGCCGACATCCACGGCAACCTACCCGCGCTGGAGGCGGTCCTGCGCGACGTGGACGCCGCGGGTGCCGACGCGATTGTGCTGGCCGGTGACATGACTGTCGGCCCGTTGCAGGCCGAGACACTCGACCTGCTCAATTCCCTCGGCGAGAAAGTGATCTGGGTGCAGGGTAACTGCGAGCGCGCAGTGGTTGAGGTCTTCGACGGCAGTTACCGGCCGACCGGCGCAGCCCATGAGCCCGGCGTCATCTGGGCAGGACAGCAGCTGACCCGCGCCCAACGCGACCAGCTCGCCTCGCTGCCAATGACTGTCAGCCTCCAGGTCGACGGGCTGGGCGCAGTCCTGTGCTGCCACGCGACCGCTCGGGACGACGAGGAGATCGTGTTGGTCGACAGCCCGGTCGAGTGGTTCGACGAGGGGTTCGCCGGGGTCGAGGAACAGACGCTCGTCTGCGGCCACACTCACATGCCGTTCGACCGCCTCGCCGCCGGTCGCCGCGTGATCAACCCGGGCAGCGTCGGCATGCCCTACGGTCCACCCGGAGCCGTCGCCCACTGGGCCCTGCTCGGTCCCGACGTCACGCTGCGCCGCAGCGCCTACGACCTGGAGCAAGCCGCCGAGCGCCTGCGGGCCAGCGCCTGGCCCGGCACCGCCGACTTCGTCGAGCAGAACGTGCTACACGGACCCCCAAGCGACACCGAGGCGCTCGCTTTGTTCTCCGACTGGGCCAGACGACGCCGCTCGCGCTGATCTCAGCTTCGCGTTGCTGCGAGGGCCAGACATCGCTTGAGAGTCCGGAATCGATGTCCTGCTCGTCAGCGCGATCCCCAGTTCCATGGCGGCTGCTCCAGCGGAGCGACACCCTCGAGCATTGTTGCGCCCAAGTCCTTGACGAGGCACAGCGGCTGCGCACCGATCGTGGTCAGTGCCTCGACCAGTTCTTGGGCGTGCGTGACTACAACGATCTGGGTGTGCTCACTGGCGCGAGCAATCAGCCGCGCTAGCGCGGGAAGCAGATCGGCGTGCAGGCTGGTTTCCGGTTCGTTCAGCACCATCAGCGACGGCGGTCGTGGACTGAGGAGCGCAGCAACCAGCAGCAGGTAGCGTAGGGTGCCGTCGGACAGCTCCGCGGCGGACAGCGGCCGAAGCAAGCCATGCGCCCGAAGCTCGAGGTCGAACCGACCGCGAGCCTCCACCACCTGCAGTTGTGACCCTGGGAAGGCATCCTCGATGGTGCCGTGCAGGGCGTCGGAATCGCCGATCTCGATGATGGTCTGCAGCGCGGCCGCCAGGTCGCGGCCTTCCCCATCGAGCACCGGCGTACGGGTGCCGATCTGGCTCTGCCTCGCCGGGGCGTCCACATCGGTCCGGAACTGGTCATAGAACCGCCAGTTTCTGATCTGCTCCCGAACCGCGAGCAGCTCCGGCGCGCGTACGGGATCGAGCACTTCGGTCAGCACGCTCTCATACGGCCGGAGCGTGCTTTCAAAAGCCTCCCAAGCATCGCCATTCCGAGAGGTACCGCGGAGCTCGGCGAGCGTCCGCTTCCGCTTGACCAGCAGACTGGCTGGCCGCATGATCGGCCCGCTCCACACCACCTCGCGTTTGATCTCGGGATCGAGATTGAACGCGGACGACTCGTTGCGCGTCGGCAGGCCAAGATCGATCAAGTAGGAGAAGTCCTCGGATGCAAAGCCCAGCTGCAGGCTGACCGGTCCGGAGCGTACGGTGCCCTGAACAGGATGCCTGCCGGAGCGGACTGATGCGGCAAGGTGCTCAGGCCCGGCCCACAGGACCGACTCAAGGCCACCTTCGCGGGCCAGTGAGGAGATCACCCGACCCGAGGCGCAGTCGGCCAGCAGTCGAAGGGCGCGATACAGGCTGGACTTGCCGCTGCCGTTGGCACCTGTGATGACATTGAGCCGCTCTAAGGACAGTCGCAGGTCTCGCAGGGAGCGATAGTTCTCAATGGCGATTGTGGTTATCACCGGCTGCATTCCCGTGCCAGGGCGGTCAGCTCGGCGGCGAAAGCTTCCGGTTCCTCCCATGCTGTGAAATGGCCGCCTGTGGGCAGCTCGGTCCACCGAATGATGGGGAAGAAGCGCTCAGCGAACTCTCGTGGCGCAGGCACGAGGTCCTTGGGAAAGATTGTCACCCCGGTAGACACTGTGAGTCGTTCGTCGCTGCCGGGGTCGTGCTCGACATAGGGCAAGAACGACGACCCAACGGTATTGGTGACCCAGTAAAGGGTCACCCAGGTCAAGATCTCGTCGCGGCTAAAGCGCCGTTCCACTTGGCCATCACAATCACTCCAGGAACGCAGCTTCTCCACGATCCAAGCGGCCAGTCCGGCCGGCGAATCCGCCAGCCCAACTGCCGCGGTCGTTGGCTTGGTGGACTGGATCAGCGCGTACGCGCCTTCCCTCATCTGCCATGCCTGGCCGGCGGCGAGATATGCCTGCTCAGCCTCGGTCAGCTCGGCTTGGTCCACCGAGAACAAATGTGTATACGGCACGTCTGTCAGGTGTAATGCGATGAGACGATCCGCATGACGCCGGGCCAGCTGCTCTGCCACCGAGGATCCGACATCTCCACCTGAGACGACGAAGCGCTGATAACCGTTGGCCGTCATCAACTCGGCAATAGCGTCCGCCATCCGAAGCGCGTTCCAGCCAGCCGCGGTTGGCCGCTCCGAGAAGCCGAAGCCAGGAAGAGAAGGCACGACTCGGTGGAAACCGTCCAGCAGGGGCAGCACCTTGGTGTAGCGCAAGAACGAATCAGGCCACCCGTGCAACAACACAATCGGCAGCGCATTCGGATCTACCGCGCGCTCGTGGATCTGGTGAAGCGACAAACCCGCCACCTGCAGCTGTTCATGATTGAACCGGCTCAGGGCGGACTCCTGTGCCCGCCAGTCGAAACCGGTTCGCCAGTAATCGACAAGCTGTCTCAGGTAGTCAAGATCAATTCCCCTTGTCCAACCTTGACCCCCTACCACTGCAGGCCATCGGATGTTCTGCAATCGCGCCTGAAGATCATCCAGAACCGGGTCTGGCACCGGCAAAATTCCCGGCAAGACCTGGGGCAAGATTCCATCTGACATGCCATCAGCCTTTCATCCGCGGCTGACAGTCAAAGCCAGATCTGATGCGGTAGGTGACAATGGCGAGCATGCAGCTCCCCGTCATGCCGCCAGTGGCGCCAATGCTCTCCAAGGCCGTGCCCAGCATCCCGGAAGGGCCCTTCAGCTACGAGCCGAAATGGGATGGGTTTCGCTCAATCGTGTTCCGCGACGGCGACGAGGTCGAGATCGGCTCTCGCAACGAACGGCCGATGACCCGTTACTTCCCTGAGATCGTGGAGGCGGTCAAAGCCAATCTGCCGGAGAAGTGCGTCATTGACGGCGAGATCATCGTCGTGGTCGGCGATCGACTTGAGTTTGAGGTATTGCAGCAGCGCATTCACCCCGCCGCCAGCCGAGTCAGGTTGTTGTCGCAGGAGACGCCCGCGAGCTTCATTGCCTTTGACATGCTGGCGCTAGATGACGCCGACTACAGCCAGCGCCCGTTCGAGGAGCGCCGCGCCACCCTAGAGAAAGCTTTGGCGGATGCCAAACCGCCGATTCATCTCACGCCGGCCACCCGCGATCACGAGCTGGCAGTGCAATGGTTCTCTCAGTTCGAGGGGGCTGGACTGGACGGCGTCGTGGCCAAGCCGGTCGCTGGCACGTACCAGCCGGACAAGCGAACCATGTTCAAGATCAAGCACGAGCGCACCGCGGACTGCGTTGTCGCGGGCTACCGGATACACAAGAGCGGCCCCGACAGCATCGGATCGCTGTTGCTCGGTCTCTACAAGGACTCAGGTGAGCTGGCCAGTGTCGGTGTAATCGGCGCCTTTCCGGCCGCCCGCCGTAAGGAGCTGTTTGCCGAGCTACAACCGCTTGTCACCAGCTTCGATGATCATCCGTGGGCATGGGCCAAGCAGGACGAAGGCACCCGTACGCCGCGCAGCTCTGAGTTCAGCCGGTGGAACGCCAAAAAGGACCTCTCCTTCATCCCACTCCGGCCAGAGCTGGTTGTCGAGGTCCGGTACGAGCACATGGAAGGAGACCGGTTCCGGCACACCGCACAGTTCCTGCGCTGGCGACCCGACCGGGATCCCCGCTCCTGCACCTACGAGCAGCTGGAGGAGCCAGTCAAGTACGACCTCGCCGACATCCTCTCTGCCAGCAGGTGAGCCCTCGAGGCGTCTTCCAGACGCCTTTCCTCGACCGCACCGTTCTCGCCTAAGCCACTCAGGCCAGCCGTCTAGAATTCATCGGTGCCCAGTCCCGACAGTGCCGTTCGGGTGGCCGATTTGGTCGTCAAACTTGGCCATCGCGCCGTTCTCGACGGCCTTTCACTTGAGGCCAAGGCCGGCGATCTGACTGCAGTGCTGGGCCCCAATGGCGCGGGCAAGACCACACTGATCCGCTGCTGTACGGACCTCATTCGCCCAGCCTCTGGAACTGTCACAGTGCTGGGAATGTCGGTGGGCTCGCGACTGCTAGCGGGTCGGATCGGTCTGATGCCACAGAGCGCTGGTTCTTGGTCAGGAATCAAGACCGTCGAGCTGCTGCGGTACCTGGCCGGCCTCTATGCCAATCCACTGCCTGTGCCAGCGCTGATCGAGCGGCTAGGACTTAGCGATTGCGCGAAAACTCAGTACCGCCGGCTGTCCGGCGGGCAACAACAGGCGGTGAACCTGGCTGGTGCGCTGGTTGGACGGCCCGAGCTGGTCTTTCTCGACGAACCAACAGCAGGTATGGACCCGCACGCGCGTCGCGCCACGTGGCTATTGCTGCGAGAGCTGCGGGCAAACGGGGTCACCATGCTGCTGACCACTCATGCAATGGATGAGGCGGAAGCCCTGGCCGATCAGGTATTCATCGTCGATCACGGCCGAGTCACAATCTCGGGCACAGTGCGTCAGCTCACCAAATCGGGTGGAACGCTCGAGACCGTCTTCCTGAGCCATACCAGTGCACGGGCGGCCTCGTGACAGCCCTCGACCTCTCTCCCAGGCCCGCACCGGCACCGGCTGCCAAAAGGATCATCCGGCATGGATTGATCGAAGCCCGGCTCCTGATCCGTAACAGCGAACAACTGCTGCTGGCCTTGGTCATTCCGCTCGCGATTCTCGTGGCGGGCCGCTTCGCCGATGTCGCGATCGCCAATTCCTCGATAGCCAGTCTGGATCTGCTTGGACCCTCCGTGCTGGCGCTAGCCGTATGGTCCTCAGCCTTTACCTCGATTGCGATCACCACCGCCTTCGAGCGGCGCCAAGGCGTACTAGAGCGACTGGCGACGACGCCGCTTGGCAAGTCCGGTCTGCTCGCCGGCAAGGCGCTGGCCGTGATCATGATCATGCTTGGGCAGCTGATGATCTTGTCTTGTGCGGCACTCGGCCTCGGGTGGCGGCCGGAATTCACAGTGCTCTCAGCTTTGCTCGCGGTACTGATCGTGATCTTGGCCACCGCAACCTTCGTCTGCCTTGGGTTACTGCTTGCCGGCCGACTGCGCGCGGAGTCCGTCTTAGGCCTCGCCAATCTGATCTATGTGATCTTGCTCGTCGGCGGCGGGCTGATCATCCCCGTGGCGCGCTATCCAGCCGCGCTGCAACCGGTGATCGAGGCGCTGCCCACGGCGGCATTGGGCGAGGGCCTGCGAGCTACCGCACATGGGAATCTTCTGGGCTGGCCGGTGCTGGTGTTGTTAGCCTGGCTCGTGGCCGCTGGCCTCGCCGCGTGGAAGGGCTTTCGTTGGACGTCGTGAAGCAGCTCAGCCCGGAAACCGAAGCGCCCCCGGTCCGCGGACCGTTGAGCGCGATTCTCCGGATTGTGGGTGGTCCGTACGCCTTGCGGCGCTGGGCGATCGTCTCACTGATCATGAACGTCCTCATTGTGGTGACCGGCGGTCTGGTCCGGCTGACCGGTTCCGGGCTCGGCTGTCCGACATGGCCTAGATGCACCGAGGACTCCTACGTGTCTCATCCTCAGCTGGGGATCCACGGGGCGATCGAGTTCGGCAACCGCCTCTTGACCTTGGTCCTGGTGATTGCGGCCGCGCTGACCTTTGTCAGTGCCCTGCTCTATCGCGAGAATGGCAGGCCGCGGTCCGACCTGCGCTGGTTGACCGGCGGTTTGGCGTTGGGGATCCCGCTGCAAGGCGCCATTGGTGGGATCGCCGTACTCACCCAGCTCAACCCGTACGTGGTAGGGCTCCATCTCTTGCTGTCCATGGTCTTGATCGCCCTCGCGGTGTGGCTGGTACGCAAGACCTGGCATCTGGCGCCGGTCGACGCATCCGGCCTTCCAGTGGTTCTTACTCGCGTGACCTTCGTGCTGCTGTGGCTGGCCATCTGGCTTGGGACATTGGTAACCGGGAACGGACCGCATGCCGGCGATGAGAACGCCCCACGCAACGGCCTTGATGGCATGCTGCTGACTCGCTTACACACCAGCGTGGTCTACGCGACCATCGCCGCGAGCGTGGTCTGCTTCGTGTTGCTGCGCAGTAGAGCTGTGCTGATGCTGATCTTGGTCGAGCTGGTGCAAGCCGGCATCGGGATCGCCCAATATCAGCTCGGGTTGCCGATCTGGCTTGTGGCGTTCCACTTGTTGGGCGCATCGCTGGCGATTGCCACGGTGACGAACCTGGTGCTTTCGGTAAAGCGGCGGCCAGCGGACTGAGGACGCTGGAATGGGTGAGGTGGTAGGCGCAGGTCTGCTAGCGCACGTGCCGACAATGGTGCTACCCGAGTCGACCCGCCGCGAGCTCAATGAAGGCAACGACACCACACTCGTCGCTGGTCTACGGCAGCTGCGCGAAGAGGTTTTCGAGGCGCTCGACTACGACACGGTGGTGGTGCTCGACTCGCACTGGGCCACGACCGTCGAGTTTGTCGTCACTGCGCACGAGCGCCGCAGTGGATTGTTCACCTCCGAAGAGCTGGCGCGCGGCATGTCGCAGCGACCCTACGACTTCCGAGGCGACCCTGAGCTCGCCCATCTCATAGCGTCCAAGGCAGATCGGCATGGCACCTGGATCACCGCGACTGACGATGATCATTTGCCACTCTTCTATGCCACCACCAACCTCTGGGAATTCCTGGGACAAGGCCTGTCCGAGAAGCGCTGGCTCTCAATCGGCGTCTGTCAGACCGCCGAGACGGAGGACAATCTGCGGCTGGGTCGGGCGCTGGGCGATGCGATCGCGCAGTCGAACCGCAAGGTCGTGCTGATCGCATCCGGTGCCCTGTCACATACCTTCTGGTCGCTGCGGGAGCTGCGCCACCACGAGGCAGCTGGAATCGAGCACATCTTCACGCCCGAGGCTGCCGCGGCAGATTTCCAGCGTCTGGAATGGTTCGCGGCCGGTGATCACGCCCGCGTCCTCGAAGCCATGCCGGAGTATTACCGCTTCAAGCCGGAGGCCCGCTTCGGCCACTACCTGATGATGATCGGAGCCCTCGGTGAGGGCGACTGCCGTGCCAAATCTCGGCAGTGCGGGAAATACGAGAACTCCATCGGTACGGGGCAGGTGCACTTGTGGTTTGACCGACCTGAGGAGGGCTTCCCCCGGCCGCGGCATACGCATCTGGAACCCCTGACAGCCGAGCAGCCGTCGATGCAAAATGCCTGAGCGACCACCTGACGCGCGACCAGCAGTGATCATCCCGGCGAGGTTCTCGGCGAGCGCGAGCGCACTGCGCTACCGCGCCGAGGTCGCTGCCGCCAAGCTGCTGGAGGCGGTTTGGGACGCGGGCGGTGAGCCTCTGGTCGTGCATCCCACAGCACCGCAACCTCGCGTCGAGGGACTAGCAGACCGGTTGTGGATGGCGGACGCCGTCCTGCTGCCGGGCGGCGGAGACATGTCGTCACGTTGGTATGGGCAGGAACCGCGCCCGTCGCTGTACGGCGTAAGCGAAGATCAAGACGCATTCGATCTTGCCGTGGCACGTTGGGCAATCCAGGAAAAGATTCCGTTACTGGCAATCTGCCGGGGCAACCAGGTCGTCAACGTGGCACTCGGCGGCACCTTGATACAGGACATGACCGAGAGGACCGGCCGCGACCATCGCCAGCTGGTGCACGACATCGAGCTGGCTAGCGACTCGCCCCTACGCGACGTGGTCTCCAGCGATCGGATCACCATCTCCTGCTCTCACCACCAGTGCATCGACGAGCTCGCCGACAAGCTGGTGCCTGCCGCGTACGCAGCCGACGGCACCATCGAGGCAGTCACCCTGGCCGGGCACGAGGGGTGGTTCTTGGGCCTCCAATGGCATCTAGAGGATTTCGCCGACACCGATCCGATCCAGCAAGGCATCTTCGGGGCGTTCGTGGCCGCCGCGACCTAGGGCCGATGCTGATGATCAGCTAAGCCACCAGGCGATGCGCCGTCTACCGTCCCAGCGGCGACAACGCTGGATCGTCGCGTCGAGCTCCCCACGCGATCCCAGCACGCTGACCGCCTTCCCGAGATGATCACTGCTCACTCGGCGTGCCAGCGTGACATGAGGGCTCCAGCGACCCTGTCCGAACTGGCCCGCTGGATCGGCGGCACAGGCCCGCGCCACCAGCTGCTGGAGCTCCAGCAGCTGGACCGACGCCGCGACATGCCGTACCAGGATGGACTCACTTTTCCGAGGGCCGAAGATCATTAAGGCACCGATGTGCACCGTCAGGTTTACTCCAGCCACGATCTCCGGAAGTACCGACTCGGCTCCCTCCGGGATGGCGTCAGCTGCGTACAAAGTGATGTGGGGCAAGTGATGCCCATGAGGCTCCGGACGTTTGGGCTTCGCAATACCAGCCGCGGCCAACCGATCCCATTGCGCAACCAGCGCCGCCTCGGCTGCCGAATCCAGCGTCAGCTCGACCGACTGGGCCATCGTTTGGTTCCGGGTGGGCCTGTCCTATCTCAGCAGCGTGTCGACCGCAGCCGCGACAAAGAGCAATGCGAGATAGGAGTTCGTCCAGTGGAAGAGCCGCATCGGCTTCAATGCCGCATCGGTAAGGCCCCGCTGCGCGCGAGCCAGCAGCAGAGCCGACTGCCACAGCAGCGCAACACCGAGGACCACCGCGGCGGCCGGGTAGAACCAGCCGGTGTCTGCCACCGGCCACAAAAACAACGACACCAGCACCGTCACTGCGGCGTATGCCATGATCTGTCGAGCGACGACCGGCGCTGATCGCACCACAGGCAGCATTGGTACGTTTGCCGCCGCGTAATCCTCCCGATAACGCATGGCGAGCGCCCAGGTATGTGGTGGTGTCCAGAAGAATACGATCAGGAACATCACGAATGGAGCGAGTGCCAGGCTGCCCGTCACTGCTGTCCAGCCGATCAGTGGTGGAAAGCAGCCCGCAATGCCACCCCAGATGATGTTCTGCGGCGTACGCCGCTTCAGCCAGAGGGTGTACACGACGATGTAGAAGGCGTTAGCTCCCAACGCCAAAGCCGCCGACAGCCAGTTGACGAAGTACCCCAGCCACAGCGTCGCCGCTATGCCCAAGATCATTCCGAAGACCGTCGCGCCGAGCGGACCGACGGCATGCCGAGGCAGTGGGCGCCGCCGAGTGCGTCGCATCCGTTCGTCGATGTCCCGATCAAGTACGCAGTTGAAGGCGTTGGCGCTGGCCGCCGCCAGGCAGCCGCCCGCCATCGTCGTCAGCACCACCGTGAGCGGCGGAACCCCACCCGCTGCAAGAAACATTGCCGGCACAGTGGTCACTAGCAGAAGCTCGATGATCCGGGGCTTGGTGAGCCCCAGATAGGCCCCGACAACATCACGAACTCGGGCGAACTGACGGCTGCGGCTTACGGCATTCACCCCGAGATCGACGCGGGCTCTGCCGTATTCAGCAGGGCCGTATTCAGCAGGGCGGTTGCCGGCGGCCACCTGACCTGGCACGTCGAGGCTCGTCACAAGCTCTACTCACTCACTGTTGGTCGGCTCCGGTCAAGGGCGAGTCTAAAGCCCGCCGATGCGATTCACACTTCACCACGTGGAGTTCTCGCAGATCGCAACGCCGCTGCCACTTTTCGGCCTGACCCTATAGCTGTGGCCGCCCCCAATCCCCGGCAGGCCCCATATCCCTTCCAGCCCCTATATCCCTTGCAGCACAGCCCCCGATAGGCTCGGATTGTCCCGGCCTGCTCAACCAGCAGCCCCCGAACAGCCGTCTCGGAAGGATCTTTCCTAGGTGAGTGTGACTGACACAGACCTCTCCGGCGCAGTCCTTCCGGACTGGTGGACCGATCTCGATTCCCGCGCCGTCGACACCATACGGGTACTCGCCGCCGATGCCGTGCAGAACGTTGGCAATGGCCATCCCGGCACCGCAATGAGCCTCGCCCCCGTCGCGTACCTGCTCTTCCAACGAGTGATGCGCCACAATCCGAGCGATACAAACTGGCCCGGTCGGGATCGGTTCGTGCTGTCCTGCGGACACACCAGCCTGACGCTCTACATCCAGCTCTACCTCGGTGGTTTCGGGCTGGAACTCGATGACATCAAGGCCTACCGATTCTGGGGATCGTTGACCCCCGGACACCCGGAGTACCGGCACACCAAGGGCGTCGAGGTGACGACCGGACCGCTGGGCCAGGGCGTTGCCAACGCCGTGGGAATGGCCATGGCTGCCCGTCGGGAGCGTGGGCTGCTTGATCCGGATGCCGCGCCGGGCAAGTCGGTTTTCGATCACCAGATCTACTGCTTAGCCTCCGACGGCGACATCATGGAGGGCGTCTCCTCTGAAGCCTCATCGCTGGCCGCTACCCAGCGGCTCAGCAATCTGACCTTGATCTATGACAGCAACCGGATCTCGATCGAAGACGACACCAGAATCGCCCTTGCCGAGGACACACCCGCTCGCTACGCCGCGTACGGCTGGCATGTGCAAACCGTGCAGTGGACGCACGGCGACGAACATCACTACCAGGAGAACGTCTCCGCACTCCTTGCTGCCATCGAAGCAGCCAGGGCGGTCACCGATCGACCAAGCTTCATCTGCCTGAAAACGATCATCGGCTGGCCGGCTCCGAAGCTCCAAGGCACTGGCAAGGCCCATGGCGCAGCTTTGGGCGAAGACGAAGTTGCCGCAACGAAGGAGGTGCTGGGCTTCGATCCCGACAAGACGTTCGTTGTGCCTGATGAGGTGATCCAGCACACCCGCAAACTGATCGATCGGGGAGCCCAGGCCCAGCAGGAATGGCAACAGGCGTATGACAAGTGGGCCGCCGCCAATCCAGAGCAGCAAGCGCTGTATGAGCGGCTTACCCGAGACGAGCTCAGCCCCGGCTGGGACGATGAGCTGCCAAGCTGGTCCGCCGATTCCAAGGGCATCGCCACCCGCGCTGCCTCCGGAAAGGTGCTTAACGCGATCGTTCCCAAGATGCCCGAACTGTGGGGCGGCTCGGCTGACCTTGCTGAGTCCAACAACACCACTCCAGAGGGCGAGCCAAGCTTCCTGCCGGCCGACCGGCAAACCAGGATGTTTCCCGGCAACCCGTACGGCCGAGTGCTGCACTTCGGCGTCCGCGAACATGCCATGGGCGCGATCATGAACGGCATCAAACTGCACGGCGGCTTACGGCCCTACGGTGGCACGTTCTTGATCTTCAGCGACTACATGCGGCCGGCCGTCCGGCTCGCCGCGCTGATGGAACTGCCGGTGATCTACGTCTGGACCCATGACTCGATCGGCTTGGGCGAGGACGGCCCCACGCACCAGCCGATCGAACACCTCGCCGCATTACGGGCGATTCCGGGGCTGGATGTGGTACGGCCGGCGGATGCCAACGAGACCGCAGCTGCCTGGGCGGTGATCTTGAAGAACAAAGACAGGCCAGCCGGGCTGGCCCTCACCCGGCAGGCCGTGCCTACCTTCCCACGCGGCGAGGACGGGTTCGCCGACACGTCAGAGGTAGCCAAAGGCGGCTACATCCTCAAAGACTGCGACGGTACCCCGGATGTGATCTTGATCGGGACCGGCTCGGAGGTGCAGTACGCCGTCGCAGCCCAGCAGCAGCTCGCTGACCAAGGCATTGCTGCGCGGGTCGTCTCGATGCCCTGTCGGGAGTGGTTCGACGAGCAGGACCAGGGCTATCGCGACTCTGTTATCCCACCAGACATTAGGGCCCGAGTCTCGATCGAGGCCGGCGTCGGCATCGGTTGGCGTGACCTTGTCGGTGACGCCGGCCGAATCATCAGCATCAACCACTACGGAGCCAGCGCGGCTGGGAGCCGACTGTTCAAGGAGTTTGATTTCACTCCGGAAACGGTCGTCGCAGCCGCACAATCCAGCCTCGACGCGGTTACCGAGACCACAGCACCGACGCACCCGGCAGCCAGCGGCCCGAGAGGTCCGGCAGACATAGAAGCCCATCCGGGCGTCACGGTCAGCTGAGCCCAGCTGACGACACCACTCACTCATCCAGGAGAACTGATCATGAACGAACGGCTCAAAGCCCTCGCAGACGCCGGCGTATCCATTTGGCTGGACGACCTGTCTCGCGAGCGCATCACCTCGGGGAACCTGGCCGACCTGGTGTCTAACTACTCAGTCACCGGCGTCACGACCAACCCGACGATCTTCGCCACGGCACTGTCCCAGGAGCATATGTATGACGCGCAGATCAGGCAGCTCGCGACGCGTGACGCGGAGCTCCACGACGCCATCAAGGAGCTAACAACTGACGATGTACGCAATGCTTGTGACGTCATGTCGGCCACCTACGCGGCAACCAACGGCCTTGACGGTCGGGTCTCGATCGAGGTCGATCCCGATCTTGCCAACGAAACCGACGCCACCACCGCGCAGGCTACCGACCTGTGGAAGATCGTCGACCGGCCCAACGTCTTGATCAAGATCCCAGCGACCAAGGCCGGCTTGCCATCGATTACCTCGGTGACCGCTGAGGGTGTCAGCGTGAATGTGACACTGATCTTCGCTCTGGAGCGCTACCGCGAGGTGATCGATGCCTACATGACGGGGCTGGAGCGGGCCGGGGAAGCAGGCCATGACCTGAGCAAGATCCACTCCGTGGCATCCTTCTTCGTTTCACGTGTGGATACCGAGATCGACAAGCGGTTGGAGGCAATCGGCTCCGACGAGGCGCTGGCTCTGCGCGGCAAGGCCGCTATCGCGAACGCCCGGCTCGCCTACGCACTGTACGAGGAGGAATTCAGTAGCGAACGGTTCGGGGCACTCGAGGCGAATGGGGCCAATCGGCAGCGGCCGCTGTGGGCATCCACTGGCGTCAAGAACCCTGACTACTCCGACACGATGTACATCAGCGAGCTTGTCGTCCCGAACACCGTGAACACCATGCCTGAGAAAACCATGATGGCCTTTGCCGATCACGGCGAGGTGCGCGGCGACATGGTGAGCGGAACCAAAGCCGAAGCGCAGCAAGTGCTCGATGACCTGGAGCGGGTCGGAATCTCCTACGACGACGTGGTCGACGTACTTGAGAAGGAGGGCGTAGAGAAGTTCGAGGCGTCCTGGAATGAGCTCGTGGTCGATGTCAAGCAGGAGCTTGAGGCCGCCAAGGCGGCTCTCTGACGGCATCGGTCACCAAGTCAGGAGTCCCCGTATATCAGCTGCGAGCGTGTTATTGAAGCTGCGCGAGCAGCTCGCAAGAAAGGGGGAGTCTTCCCGTGACCACTGAATTGCGTCCCAACCCACTTCGGGATCCCCAAGATCGGCGACTGCCCAGGATCGCTGGTCCGTGTGTCCTGGTGATCTTCGGTGTTACGGGCGACCTGTCGACCAAGAAGCTGATGCCCGCGGTCTACGACTTGGCCAACCGCGGGCTGCTACCGCCAGGCTTCGCCTTAGTGGGGTTTGCCCGCCGCGAGTGGGCGCGTGAGGACTTTGCACACGTCGTCCACACCGCCGTCAAAGAGCACGCCCGAACCCCGTTTCGAGAGGAAGTCTGGCAACAGCTCTCCGAAGGCATCCGGTTCGTGCCAGGTGAGATCGGTGACAATGAGTCATTCAGCCGGCTAGCCGAGACGATCTTCGATCTGGACGAAGCCCGCGGCACCGGCGGGAACCACGCGTTCTACTTGTCCATCCCGCCGGGGCTGTTCCAGACCGTTGTCGACCAGCTGCGCTCCCATGGGCTGGCCGAGCAGCATGCCGGCCGATGGAGCCGGGTAGTGATCGAAAAGCCCTTTGGCCACGACCTGGCCAGCGCTCGGGAACTGAACCGGATTGTTCTCAGCGTCTTCCCCTCATCCTCGGTGTTCCGCATCGACCATTACCTCGGTAAAGAGACAGTGCAAAACGTGATGGCACTGCGGTTTGCCAATGAGCTGTTCGAGCCGGTGTGGAATAACAACTACGTCGACCACGTGCAGATCACCATGGCCGAGGACATCGGGATCGGCGGCCGCGCCGGATACTTTGACGGCATCGGCATCGCCCGCGATGTCATCCAGAACCATCTGCTGCAGCTGCTTGCGCTGACGGCGATGGAGGAACCCAACTCCTTCGAGGCAAGCCAACTCCGGACCGAAAAGCAGAAGGTGCTCGCCGCTGCGCGACCGCCAAAACAGATGGATATCCACACGGCTCGCGGCCGGTACGCGGGCGGTTGGGCAGGTGGAGAGAAGGTCAAGGGCTATCTCGAGGAAGATCGGATCCCGCCCGATTCCCGGACCGAGACCTACGCTGCAATTCGGATTGATATCGACAACCGCCGGTGGGCGGGCGTTCCGTTCTACCTGCGGACAGGAAAGCGGCTAGCTCGGCGAGTGACTGAGATCGCGCTCGGCTTCAAGCGCGCACCGCATCTGCCCTTTGCCGAAACAGACACCGAAGAGCTGGGCTACAACGCCATCGTGCTCCGGATCCAGCCGGATGAGGGCGTCACCTTGCGCTTTGGCGCCAAGGTGCCTGGTACCCAGATGGAGATTCGCGACGTGAACATGGACTTCGCCTATGGCGAGGCCTTCACCGAGTCCTCACCTGAGGCGTACGAGCGGCTGATCTTGGACGTACTGCTGGGTGATCCGCCGCTGTTTCCACAGCACGAGGAGGTGGAACTTTCGTGGGAGATTTTGGATCCGGTCTTGGACTACTGGGCGAGTGTGCCGGAGCAACCCGAGCCTTATGAACCGGGATCATGGGGACCGAAGAATGCGGACATTATGTTGGCCCGGGACGGCTTCAGCTGGAGACGGCCATGATCCTCACCCTTGAGGGCACCACCTCATCGAAGATCTCTGCCGAACTGGTAAGGATTCGGCGCAGTGAAGGCAGTCCGGCCCAGGGCATGGTTTTGACCTTGATCATCGTCTGTGACGAGTCGGAGTTCGCAAGTGCACTCGAGGCCAGCATCGTCGCGGGCCGCGAGCATCCATCGCGCATCTTGCTGGTGGTCACTGCAGCGGGACGAGACGCAGGGCTGGACGCCGAAGTACGCATTGGCGAGGGCACGCCGGGTGAGGTTGTGGTGATCCGAATGCGCGGCGCAGTCGCAGCACATCCGGCCTCGGTAATCCGACCGCTCTTATTGCCCGACTCCCCTGTGGTGATCTGGTGGCCGGGCAAAGCGCCGAACAACCGGACCGGTGATGAACTCGCGAAGTTGGCAATGCGACGTATGACCGATGCCGCGGCATCGCCTCGCCCCCTCACGGCGCTGCGGTTGCGCGCCCGCGACTACACCCCTGGCGACAGCGACCTGAGCTGGACAAGGCTGACGCCGTGGCGGGCGCTGTTGGCTGCTGCCCTCGACCAATACCCCGCCAAGATCAAATCCATATCCATTGAGTCTGAGCGGAACAATCCTTCGGCCGACTTGCTCGCGGCGTGGTTGCGTTCCCGACTCAAGGTCAGGGTGACCCGCGGGGTCAGCGACGGACCGGGACTCACTGCGGTGCGGATGAGCACTGCGGCGGGCGATATCGCGATCACAAGGCCCGACGGGCTGCTCGCGTCCTACACGGTGCCCGGCCAGCCAGAGCGGCTCGTAGCCCTCAAGCGTCGCAACTTCACCGAGCTGATCTCTGAGGAACTGCGTCGCTTGGATCCGGATGTGATCTACGAGCGAACGGTCAAGTCGCTGCTTGACGGCGATAAGTCCACTGGCAGCAAGTCGCGAGCCAGAAAGGCTTCTAGCAAGACATGACCGGTCCTGAGCTCTTGCTCCATACCGGGCCGGATGAGGTCGCGGAGGCCCTGGCAGCGCGGCTGATGGCGCGACTCACCGAGATCCAGCGTGACTTCAGGATTCCCCAAGTCGCGCTGACCGGCGGTCGAATCGCCACCCGTGCATATCAGCGACTCGGCGACGAAGGATCGAACTCTGCCGTCGACTGGTCACGGGTCGAGCTTTGGTGGGGAGACGAGCGATTCGTGCCTGCCGACAATCCAGATCGGAACGGCAAGCAGGCTCTTGACGTGCTTGCAAAGCCGCTGGAATTGAACCCCGATCGAATTCACGAGATGCCGGCCAGCGACGGCGGCCTCGACCTTGATCAAGCCGCTGAGGCGTACGCGCGAGAGCTTGACGATGTCGTCTTCGACATCTGCCTGCTCGGCATGGGACCAGACGGCCATGTCGCATCGATCTTCCCTGAGCATCCCTCCTCGTACGCCGAGGGGGACGTCATCGGTGTCCGAGCCTCACCGAAGCCGCCATCGGAGCGGATCAGTCTCACGCTTCCAGTGATCAACCGCTCGCATGAGGTCTGGTTCGTGGTCAGCGGCGCTGACAAGGCCGCGGCTGCCAAGATGGCTTTGCTCGGTGCAGGGCCCGTACAGGTGCCGGCGGCTGGGGTCTCCGGAGCTGAACGCACGCTCTGGTTGATCGATCGGGACGCGGCAGCTGAGTTGCCGGCCGACCTGCAGCAGCGCGGCCGGATTTAGTCTGCTAGAGCCTCCACTTGAAGCTGCGCGACGAGCTCTCTGGGCGCTCACGTTCGTAGAAGCGATGGGCATCGACGCGTGCCGATCCTGATTCCAGCCCAAGCCGAGCAGCGCCATGATCACGAGCCCAGGCCTTCGCCGCATCGAGCAAAGCCTTTCCTATCCCGCTGGAGCGGCGGTGCGGTGCCACGGCAAGGTCCTCAACCCAGGCGCGTTGCCCAAAACGGACAGACACGAAATCCAAATAGATGGTCGCGAATCCCACGACTGTGTTGCCAGATTCTTGGGCGCTGCTCGCGCCACCGACGCTCGCAGCGCGGGAATCATCCGCGATGAGGACGGCGGACCGATCATCAGCCATGGCCGCTTTCAGACGATCAGCGGCAATGGCGGGTGACCAATCCGGCGGCCGTACGCCGGGAGGCGCAAACAGCCAGTCATAAGCAGCCACGATCGCCGGCACATCAGCCGGACGCGCATGCCGGATCATGCCGGCCGTATTTGCCGTCGTCAGAAGAGAAGAGCTTCAGTAAATGACTTCGCCACGTTCCCGCCGGGCGCGAAGGGCCTGCAACGCCTCAGTGAGGATGTCGGCCGCCTCCTTGTCGGTGCGGCGCTCCTTGACGTAGGCCAGATGTGTCTTGTACGGCTCGATCTTCGGCGGTGGCGGTGGATTCAGGCAGTCGAGGTTGGCCGGCAAGCCGCATCGGGGACAATCCCAGGTTTCAGGAATCGTTGCATCTGCGGCAAATGCGGGCCGCGTTTCATGACCATGTGCGCAGTAGTACGAGACATAGAGCCGCGGCGCGGCATCGCCCCGCTCTGCCTCTCCCATCGGACCTGCGCCCACCCGGCTGCCACGAATGGCGCTTCCACCAGCCACGTTCGTTCTCCCTCGCCCTTCCTAGCTGTGGATGAGTCGGTGTCTTGCGAGTCAAGTGGCCGGCCGGTGGTTGTGAGCAGTTAGGCACCCAGCTTGTAGAGCAAGTTGAGCGCCACAATTGCCGCTATCCAGACCACTCCGATGATGACGGTAAGCCTGTCGAGATTTCGTTCTGCGACTGATGACCCACCAAGGGAGGAAGAGATCCCACCACCGAAGAGATCGGACAAACCGCCGCCGCGACCTTTGTGCATCAGTACGAACAACGCGAGCGCGATGCTGGTGATCACCAAGATGATGGAGAAGATCAGAATCGGCACGGTCATCATGGGCACGAGAAGCACGGACGTTAGCCTAACTCACCGATTCGCAAAGAAGTCAAAACTCCACCAGCGTTGGGATTTCGGACATTGTCAGAACACCGGCATGTCGTAAAACCGCGCAATGGCAGCGAACTCATCGACCTTCAAGCTGGCGGCACCGACCAGGCAGCCGTCAATGTCAGGCTGCGCCATGAGGGCAGCGACGCTGCTGGCATTGACCGACCCGCCGTAGAGAATCCTTATCCGGTCAGCGATCTCGCTGCCGTGGCGCTCCGAAATCCAGCCGCGGATCGCTTCGCAAACCTCCTCGGCGTCCTCCGGTGTCGCCACTCTTCCGGTGCCAATCGCCCAAACCGGCTCGTACGCGATGACCATGTTTGCAACTTGCTCCGCGGTCAGTCCGGCGAGCGCGCCCTCGACGTGGTGCAGCGTGTCGGGCACCTGGCGCAGCTCCTCGCGGACTGCTAGGCCTTCCCCGACGCAGACGATCGGAGCCAGGCCACGGGAGACCGCCTTCACGGTCTTCGCATTCACGATGTTGTCGTCCTCGCCGTGGAAGCGGCGGCGTTCGGAGTGCCCGACAACCACATACCGGCAACCGAGCTTCACCAGCATGTCGGCGGAGATGTCACCGGTATAGGCACCGTTATCGAATGCCGATACGTCCTGGGCTCCGTAGCCGATCTCCAGGCGATCACCATCTACCAGCGTCTGCACCGTACGTAGGTCGGTGAACGGCGGGAGCACAATCACCTCGGACTTTTCTGGATCGTGCTTCTTGTCCTCCAGCGTCCATGCCAGCTTCTGGAGTAGGCCGACGGCCTCAACGTGGTTGAGGTTCATCTTCCAATTGCCGGCCATTAGCGGTTTGCGGGTCATCGTCACTTCCCGCCATCAAGAACAGCCAAGCCCGGCAGGGTTTTGCCTTCGAGGTACTCCAGGCTGGCACCGCCGCCGGTGGAGATATGTCCGAACTGGTCATCACGGAAACCAAGATCACGGATCACTGCGGCGGAGTCGCCACCACCGACGACCGTCAGTCCGTCGACTTCGGTGAGCGCCTGCGCCACGGCCTTGGTTCCATTGGCAAAGTTCTCCCACTCCGCGACGCCCATCGGTCCGTTCCAGAAGACCGTCTTAGCGTGTCTGATCACCCCTGCGAACACCCTGGCCGAGTCCGGACCGATGTCTAGCCCGACCTGATCAGCCGGTATCGCATTTGCCGATACCACGGTGGGCGGGGCGTCTGCGGCCACCTCCGGTGCCACCACAACATCGGAGGGCAGCACGATCTGTTTGCCGCCGGAGGCAGCGTCGTTGAGATATCCGCGTACGGTCTTGATCTGATCTTCCTCGAGCAGGCTCTTGCCGACCTCGTAGCCCTGCGCAGCGAGGAAGGTGAAGGCCATTCCGCCGCCGATCACCAAGGTGTCGGCGATCTTGATCAGGTTCGCGATCACCGCCAACTTGTCGGAGACCTTCGCCCCACCGAGCACCACCACGTACGGGCGCGGCGGCGCTTCGGTAAGCCGCGAGAGCACCTCGACCTCCGCCTTGACCAGCTCCCCGGCTGCACTTGGCAACCGCTGGGCCACGTCGTACACGGATGCCTGCTTGCGATGCACGACACCGAAGCCGTCGGAGACGAATACTTCGCCGAGGGCGGCGTAGCGATCGGCCAACGCACCCCGTTCGGCCTCGTCCTTGGACTCTTCACCGGGCTCGTAGCGGACGTTCTCCAGCATGCCTACATCACCATTGCCGAGGCTCTCGACAACGCTGTTCGCCGACACCCCTACGACGTCCTTGGCGAGCGCGACCTCCGCGCCCAGCAACTCAGACAGCCGATTGGCCGCCGGAGCCAATGAGTACTTCGGGTTGGCCTGGCCCTTGGGTCGCCCCAGGTGCGCCAGCACGATGATCTTGGCACCCTGGTCCCGCAGCTCGTTGAGGGTTGGCAACGAAGCGCGAATGCGTCCGTCGTCGGTGATCGTCTGCCCATCCAGCGGCACATTGAGGTCGCAGCGGATCAACACCCGCTTGCCAGTGAGGTCGCCAAGATCAGAAACTGACTTCACGCTTGATCCTTTCCCGAGCAAGATCGGCGAGTGGTTGCGGAGGAGGCTGTGCACAGGTTTCTGACGGTCTGCACACGTTGCAACCCATGCAGACCGTCGGTTTCCTACGTGCACGTAGGAAACCGACTAACCCGATGAGGTGATCTAGAGGGACTGGCCTACCAAGCCGACAAGGTCGACGAGGCGGTTGGAGTAGCCCCACTCGTTGTCGTACCAGCCGACGACCTTGACCTGATTGCCGACCACCTTGGTCAGCTTGGAGTCGAAGATGCACGAGCTCGGGTCTGTCACGATGTCGGTGGAGACGATCGGGTCGCTGGTGTACTTCAGGTATCCCTTCAGCGGACCGTCGGCAGCCGCCTGCATAATGCCGTTGACCTCCTCAACCGAGGTCTCCCGCGGCGCCTCAAAGGTCAGGTCGGTCGCCGACCCGGTCGGAACCGGCACGCGCAACGCGTAGCCGTCGAGCTTGCCCTTCAGCTGGGGTAGCACGAGGCCGATCGCCTTCGCCGCACCTGTGGAGGTTGGCACGATGTTGAGCGCGGCCGCACGGGCCCGGCGCAGATCCTTATGCGGCCCGTCCTGCAAGTTCTGATCTTGGGTGTAGGCGTGGATGGTCGTCATCAGACCCTTGACGATGCCAAGACCCTCGTCGAGCGCCTTGGCCATTGGCGCCAGGCAGTTCGTGGTGCAGGACGCGTTGGAAATGATGGTGTGCTTCGTGGGGTCGTAGTCGCCATCGTTGACCCCCATCACTACAGTCCAGTCCTCGTTCTTGGCCGGCGCGGAGATAATCACCTTCTTCGCGCCCGCGTCGAGGTGCGCCTTCGCCTTCGTCGCATCAGTGAAGAAGCCGGTGGACTCGATCACGACGTCGGCGCCGATCTCACCCCAAGGGAGGGCGGCCGGATCACGTTCGGCGTAGGACCTGACCACCTTGTCGCCGACCTTGATGCCACCCTCGACAACCTCGATCGGTAGATCAAGCCGGCCCAGGATGGAGTCGTACTTCAACAGGTGAGCCTGGGTGTCGTCATCGAACAGGTCATTGAAAGCGACGACCTCGATGTCGGCACCCGATGCGAGCAGCGCGCGGTAAAAGTTACGGCCAATGCGGCCGAAGCCGTTGATACCAACACGAACGGTCATGATCACGATCTCCTTCGGCTGTCATGAGGCCCTCGGCAGCTGGGGCCAATGACCACCTTAACGAACTTGGCTGATGCTCGTGACGGGCGGTTTCCTGGTGAGCAGCGACGTCACTTAGAGACCTATTCCTCGTCGAGCATGTCGGCGCTGAGACTGGCTTCCGTGTTGGGTATACCCAACTCAGCCGCCCGCTTATCGGCGGTCGCAAGCAGGCGCCGGATCCTTCCGGCAACGGCGTCCTTGGTCAGTGGCGGCTCATGCATTTGGCCGAGCTCCTCCAGACTCGCCTGCTTGTTCTCGATACGCAGCAGGCCAGCCGCCCTGAGATGGTCCGGCACGTCATCGCCGAGGATTTCCAGCGCACGCTCGACACGCGCACCAGCAGCTACTGCGGCTCGAGCCGAGCGTCGCAGATTGGCGTCATCGAAGTTGGCCAGCCGGTTCGCCGACGCCCGCACCTCGCGGCGCATCCGGCGCTCCTCCCACACCAGCAGCGATTCATGTGCACCGAGCTTGGTGAGCAACGCCGCAATGGCATCGCCATCGCGAATGACCACTCGATCAACGTTGCGGACTTCGCGCGCCTTCGCCGGGATTCCGAGGCGCCGCGCCGCGCCGACCAGCGCGAGCGCAGCCTCTGGACCAGGGCACGTCACCTCAAGTGCCATCGAGCGGCCGGGCTCGGTCAGCGAGCCGTGCGCCAAGAAGGCGCCGCGCCATGCCGCAATGCAGTCGCAGAGCCCGCCGCTCACTACCTGTGGCGGAAGCCCGCGGGCAGGGCGGCCGTGGGAGTCGATCAGGCCGGTCTGGCGCGCCAGCGCCTCGCCGTCCTTGATCACTCGGACCACGTAATGGGTACCACGCCGAAGGCCAGAGCCGTTGACGATGACCAGCTCACTGGGGTGGCCAAAGACTTCGCTGATGTCGGTCCTTAGCCGCCGGGCAGCGGCACCGGTGTCTAGCTCGGCTTCAATGACGATCCGACCGCTCACGATGTGCAGGCCACCGGCAAACCTGAGGGTTGCCGCAACCTCCGATTTGCGGTCACAGGGCTTGGTCACCTTGATGGTTGCCAGCTCTGACTTCACCTGGGCGGTCATGGCCATTGCTGAATGATTACATAGCTGACCCCCACAACTTGGCGCTTTGCTGAGACCGGATCGCTTCCAGGCGCGATCCGCGCGGAGCGAGCCCAGCGAGCGGAGCAATCGAACACGGAGCGAGCCCAGCGAGCGGAGCAATCCAATTTGACAACTCTGAACCAAATGGTTAAGTATCATCGGGTGGTTGATGCGCTCGACGTGGTGTACAGCGCGCTCGGCGACTCGACACGTCTCGGAATCGTGGAGCGACTGGCCCGCGGGGAATTGACTGTCGCCGAGCTCCGTGAGCCGCTACAGATGTCCGCACCGGCTGTCTCAAAGCACCTGCGGGTGTTGGAGCACGCCGGGCTGGTCCGGCGCCGCCGCTCCGGTCGGCATCAGGTCTGCGTGCTGCGGGAGCGGCCTTTGCTCGAGGCGCGGCGCTGGATCGAGGCGCAGACCGTTTTCTTGTCGGGCACATTGGACTCGCTCACCGACTATCTCTCTGAGGAGCGGTAATGGGCGATGGCGGCGAGGCGGTTCGGTTGGAGCGTACGTTCCGGGCCGACAACGAGCGGGTGTTCCGCGCGTTTACTGAACCGGCTGAAGTGGTGCTCTGGTGGGCACCGATGAATGTCCGAACGTCGGTTGCCGAGATTGATGGATGCGGCACTAGCTTCCTTGACCCGTTACCTCTCACAGCAAAGGACCTCAGATGCCAACCGATGAGACTGGCCGCGTAGCACGCGCGTACCACGATGCGTGGACCAACCGCAAAGGACCGGAAGCACTCCGCGAGCTCATGGCTGAAGAGTTCGTATTCGACAGTGCCATGATGCACATTGAGGGCCGTGATTAATTCCTAGCCGGAGCCGGTGCCACCGGCTGGCCGGAGCAGGCGGTCACGACTCTGCTCGCTGAGGCCTATGACGGCGAACACGCCTTCCAGCTCTACACCGGTAGCAACGGCGGCAAGAACGTCAAGATCGCAGAGCATCTCGTCGTACGGGATGGACGGCTTACATCCAGTGAGGTCGTCGTCGACGGTGCCGCATTCATGGCATTCATGACGGGTTGACCATGTCACCGGCCCGGGACGTACTCGATCTCTATGAACGGCTGATCGCCACTCAGCCGGACCTGCAGCGCAAGGGTGCAACGATGCCGTACACCTCACTCAACGGGCATATGTTCAGCTTCCTCACTGCGGAGGAGCACCTCGCGCTGCGACTTCCTCTGCCCGAGCGCGATGCGTTTCTAGCCAAATACCAGACGGTGCTTTGTGAGCAGCATGGGAAGGTAATGAAGGAGTACGTCGAGGTGCCAGACAGTCTGCTTCGCGACGTCGACGAGCTAGCGCCGCACTTCGAAGCCAGCTACACCTACGTCAGTTCGCTGAAGCCGAAACCCACTAGGCGCCGCGGCAGCTAGACGCCCAGGATGTCGGCGTACACCGAGGCCAGTCGGAGTGGGTCGTGGCGCGGCGACCCGTCGCGGGCGCCCAGGTCGGCCACCACCAGACGCGCCCCCAGAGCTTCCGCTCGAGAAGCCAGATGAGGGTCGTCGGAGGCGAAACCGCTATCGGCGAGTACGACATCGAGCCGTAGGTCGGGAGCGTGGTCGGCGAGCAGCTCAATGTGCTTCGCGGCCGAGAAGCCCGCTGTCTCCCCGGACGGTTCGAGGTTCAGGGTAAGGATGCGCCGAGCTCGTGTGGTATGGATCGCTTCGGCGAGCTTGGGAACTAGTAGATGTGGAATCACGGAGGTAAACCAGGAGCCCGGCCCCAAGACGATCCAGTCGGCCCCCAACACAACTTCGGTCGATTCCGGACAGGCCGGCGGATCATGCGGTATCAGCCGTACCGAGCACACTTCCCCGGAGGTTGTGGCAACTCGTGCTTGGCCGTGGATTTCGGAAATCTCGTCCGGCTTCTCCGGATCGAGCCCGATCACCTCGGCGGCGATTTCCAACGGCACTGAGGCCATCGGAAGCACCCGACCTTTGGCTCCCAGCAGCTTGGCCACCATATCCAGACCTGCGACCGGATCGCCAAGGCGCTCCCACAGCCCGACGATCAGCAGGTTGCCAATTGCATGATCATCCAAGGGACCATGGGTACTGAACCGATACTGCAGGACGTCTGCCCAAGTACGACCCGACTCGTCATCGCCGCACAGCGCCGCGAGCGCCATCCGAAGATCTCCGGGTGGCAGGCAGTGCAGCTCGTCGCGGAGCCGGCCGGAGGAGCCGCCGTCATCAGCGACGGTAACGATCGCGGTCAAGTGATCCGTAACCCGTCGCAGGGCGGTCAACGATACGGCGAGTCCATGCCCACCGCCGAAGGCGACGACAGTCGGAAGGCTGGGACCTAATGAGCCCGACGGGAAGTTGCGGGCCACATCGCGGGCGGTCACTCTCGACCTAGGTCGCGGTGGAGCACTGTGGTCGGCAGGCCCGTGGCTCGCAGCCGGCGCGCGAGTTCCTCAGCCATCGCTGAGCTGCGATGCTTGCCTCCGGTACAGCCGATGGCGAGTGTGGCGAACCGTTTGCCCTCGGTCACATAACCCACTGACACGACCTGCATCAGGTCTTGCATCGAGGTAAGGAACGCGTCGGCGCCCGGTTGCCCGAGCACGTAGTCGCTGACCGGTTTGCTGAGACCCGTCTGCGGGCGGAGCTCTGGAATCCAATGCGGATTGGGCAGGAAGCGCACGTCGAACACCATGTCTGCATCCACCGGAATGCCGTATTTGAAGCCGAATGACAGCAGCGTGACCCGCAGTTGATCATCAGGGGCACCACCGTAGGCGTGAGCGACCCGGGAGCCCAACTGGTGAATGTTCAGCGACGAGGTGTCGATCACCAGGTCGGCCGCTGCCCGTAGTGTCGCCAGGGTTTCGCGCTCTCTGTGGATGCCATCCAGCAGCCGACCATCACCCTGCAGGGGGTGTGGGCGGCGTACCGACTCCTGGCGTCGGACGATAACGTCGTCGGCCGCCTCCAGGAACAAGATTTCGGGCAAGGTACCGATCGCGGCCAATTCGGTGAACATCGTCGGCAATTGCTCGAAGAAGCCTCGGGTACGGACATCCAGCACAACGGCGAGCCGGGTCAGGTCGATTTCCCGGGCCTGGCGGCACACCTCCGGCAGCACGCTGGGCGGCAAGTTGTCCACCACGTACCAGCCGAGGTCTTCCAGGCTGTGGGCCGCCGTGGAGCGCCCCGCGCCTGACATGCCGCTGACGACAACCAGCCGGAGCGGCTTGGTGGGGCTCTCGGTGTCGAGCTGACCCTCGGGGCTCGGGCTGGTCACGAGATTGATTATTCCCTGAAGACCTCCTCGGGCGTTTCTCCGCACACGGCCACGAATGAAGACCGGATCCGCCTGATCGGTCGTCAGATGCGACCTTGTGCGGAGAAACGCCGCATTAGCACCAGATGCCAAGGCTCGATCCGCGCGATCCGCGCGCAGCGAGCGGAGCAATCAAATGCTGTCCAGGACCTCCCCGGTCGCCATGTCGATAGCCTCCGGCTGAGGTGTCTGTTGTAATGCGTCCTTGATCGCGATTGCGGTCTTGGTGCCAAAGCCGGGTACGGCCGCAATCTCCTCGACGGTTGCCGCGCGCAGCTTCTTCAGGGAGCCGAAGTACTTGATCAACGCCTTGCGGCGAACCTCACCCAGACCCGGCACTTGGTCCAGTAATGACTCCACCATCGACTTGCTGCGCCGAGAGCGATGGTGGGTGATCGCAAAGCGGTGTGCCTCGTCCCGGAGCCGCTGCAGCAGGTACAGGCCCTCACTGGTCCGGGGCAAGATCACCGGCTCATCGACGTCAGGCAGCCACACTTCCTCCAGACGCTTGGCCAGGCCGCACAGCGCGATGTCATCGATGCCGAGTTCATGGAGAGCCTTGGCAGCGGCGGCTACCTGTGGCGGTCCGCCGTCAACTACCACCAGTGACGGTGCGTACGCGAACTTGCGCGGCGCTCCGGTCGTCGGATCGACCAGCAGCGGCCCTTCGTCGTCCTCAGATCCAGCGGCGAAGCCGTCGCCCGCTTGCTTGGCCATGGCGGCACGATCATCGATAAGACGGCGGAACCGGCGGGTGATCACCTCGTGCATGGCGGCGACGTCGTTTTGGCCCTCGACCTGCCGAATCACGAATCGCCGATACTCGCTTTTGCGCGGCAGACCATCTTCAAATACGACCATTGAGCCGACCACTTCGGTGCCTTGCAGGTTGGAGATGTCGTAACACTCGATGCGAAGCGGCGCAGTCGGCAGCTCAAGCGCGTCCTGAATCTCTTCTAGCGCGCGGTTGCGCGTCGAAAGATCACCTGCGCGAGTGGTCTTGTGCTTGATCAAGATCTCACTCGCATTGCGGGCGACCGTCTCCATGAGCGCCCGCTTGTCGCCACGCTGCGGCACGCGGATCGAAACATGTGAACTGCGGCGGTCCTCAAGCATCCGCGTCAGAGATTCCGCCGAGGATGGCATCACCGGCACCAAGATCTCCCGTGGCACGGCATCTCGATCATTCATGGTGGGATCGGGCTCGGCGTAAAGCTGCACGAGGAACTGTTCGATCAGCTCATCAGTCCCGCCGTCATCGAACCGATCCGCAACCCAACCACGCTCCCCGCGGACCCGTCCGCCACGTACGTGGAAGATCTGTACGGCGACCTCCAGCGGATCTTCGGCGATCGCGATCACATCGGCGTCAGTGCCGTCTCGGAAGACCACGGCGTTGCGCTCCATGGCTCGTTGCAGCGCGCCGATGTCATCCCGCAGCCGAGCCGCCCGCTCAAACTCCAGCGCATCGCTGGCTGCCCGCATCTCCCGCTCCAGCTTCTTGATCATGGGTCCGGCCTGGCCGGACATGAACTGGCAGAAGTCATCGACGATCGCGCGATGCTCCTCAGCCGTCACCCTTCCTATGCACGGCGCTGAGCACTTGCCGATGTAGCCGAGCAAGCAGGGTCGACCAAGTTGCTTGTGGTTCTTGAATACGCCAGGCCGGCAGGACCGCATCGGAAAAACGCGAAGCAGCAGGTCGACCGTCTCGCGGATCGCCCAAGCGTGGGAGTAGGGACCGAAGTAGCGAGTGCCCTTCCGCTTCGCCCCGCGGCCGACCATTACCCTCGGAAACTCCTCAGACAAGGTGATGGCCAACCAGGGATACGACTTGTCGTCTCGGTACTTGATGTTGAAGCGAGGATCGAACTCCTTGATCCAGGAATACTCGAGCTGGAGCGCCTCCACCTCGTTTTGGACCACCGTCCAATCGACCTTGGTGGCGGTACCGACCATCGATCGGGTACGGCTCATCATCGAAGCCGGATCGGCGAAATAGGAGTTCAGCCGGGACCGGAGACTCTTGGCCTTCCCGACATAGATGACCCGACCTTGGGCATCGGAGAAGCGGTACACCCCAGGCTGGTCCGGGATGGATCCCGGCGCAGGCCGGTACGCCGGGGCCGGCCGAGACGAAACTGGAAGTACCACGCGCCCAGACTAGGACGGGCGACCGACGATGCGCGCTGAGCCTGCCGAAGCGCGCGCATGTGCCCTTCGACAGGCTCAGGGCGCGTGTCGATTAATTCACTCGGTTACGTAGACCTTGCCCCGGAAGACTGCTGTCTTCGACTCGGCAAGCGGCTTGGTGGCTGGCGGATTCGTCACCGAGCCGTCGGCGATCGAGTACTCGCTGCCGTGACAGTTGCAATGTATGGCGCTGTTTTCCACCGATGCCACCGGGCATCCCTGGTGCGTGCAGATCTTGCTGAACGCCTTATAGGTTCCCTTGCTCGGTTGGGTTACCACGTAATCGGCGTCCGCCAAGATCACGCCGCTGCCAACCGGCACCTTGGAGGTCGCGACGCTCGGACCGTTGGGCGCCTTAGCCTGCGAGGCGGACGGTTTGGGTGAAGTCGCGTCGGCGGTCGGCGACGGCGAAGCTGTGGGAGATGTCGTTTCGGCGGCTGGCGTTGCGGACGGCGCGCCGGTTTCGGCATCAGCCGAGCAACCAGCCAGCGCGGCGGCCCCGGTGCCGGTCAGAGCGAGTAGTCCGGCGGCCCGCAACACGGTCCGCCGGCTAGTACCCGACGCCGCCTCGTGGGCTGGCCGGTGATCGCCGAGTTCGGTCACAGAAGCCTCCTGGCGTGAAGACGCTTTTGCGACCCCACACGAGATAGGCCTCGATTTGGTTCGAATTTTTGGAGCTGCTCGCGCATCGCACTTGGGATCCGCCGCGATTCCCGACGCTCGCAGCTCGATCGACGGCGTGTCAGCTGGCAACAAGCGCCGGCTGGGTCGCCCTGATGGGGACGGCACGACCATCCAGCAACGCGCGTAGGAACTCGCCGGTATAGGACTTCGGGTTATTCGCGATTTGCTCCGGTGTGCCCTCGGCGATGACCAAGCCACCACGTGATCCACCTTCGGGCCCCATGTCTATCAACCAATCGGCAGTCTTGATCACGTCGAGGTTGTGCTCGATGACCACGACAGTGTTCCCCGCGTCCACCAGGCGTCCCAGCACACCCAACAGCTTGCGGATGTCCTCAAAGTGCAGACCTGTTGTGGGCTCGTCCAGGACGTAGAGGGTGCGCCCGGTTGCTCGTTTTTGCAGTTCGCTGGCTAGCTTGACGCGCTGTGCTTCACCGCCGGAGAGCGTTGGCGCCGGCTGCCCCAGTCGTACGTAACCAAGTCCGACGTCGACCAGGGTGCTCAGGTGCCGCGCTATTGCGGGCAACGGAGCGAAGAGCTCCAGCGCCTCCTCGATCGACATGTCCAAAACCTCGGAGATCGACCTGCCCTTGTAGTGGACCTCCAAGGTCTCCCTGTTGTACCGAGCGCCGTGGCATACCTCGCACGGCACGTACACATCGGGCAAGAAGTTCATCTCGATCTTGATTGTGCCGTCCCCGGTGCAGTTCTCGCAGCGACCGCCCTTGACATTGAACGAGAACCTGCCGGGCTGGTAGCCACGTACCTTGGCCTCCGGTGTCTCGGCAAAGAGTCGGCGTACGTGATCAAAAACGCCGGTGTAGGTTGCCGGATTTGATCGCGGCGTACGGCCAATAGGTGATTGATCAACGTGGATGACCTTGTCGATCTGTTCAGCTCCGCTGATCGAGCGATGCCGACCGGGCACCTCACGTGCGTTGTAGATCCGCTTGGCCAGGGCGTTGTAGAGGATGTGGTTGACAAGCGTGGACTTGCCGGACCCGGACACTCCTGTGACGGCGATCAGCTGGCCTAGCGGGAATGACACCGTGATGTCCCGCAGATTGTGCTCAGCCGCCCTATGGACGGTGATCTCCCGGCCTGGAAGACGCGGACGGCGCGAGCTTGGCAGTGGGATGGAACGGCGCCGGGCCAGGTACGCACCGGTCAGCGAATCGCGATTGTTCAGCAGTTCCTCGACAGTGCCCGAGTGCACTACCCGGCCGCCGTGCTCACCGGCACCTGGACCAATGTCGACCGCCCAGTCGGCGGCCTTGATCGTTTCCTCGTCGTGTTCCACCACGATCAACGTGTTGCCCAAATCCCGCAGCC
Organism: Propionibacteriaceae bacterium; assembly: GCA_035535395.1. GTDB lineage: Bacteria > Actinomycetota > Actinomycetes > Propionibacteriales > Propionibacteriaceae > Microlunatus. Next base: position 31,560 of record DATLQC010000116.1, read on the forward strand.
GCAGCAGGGTCTCGATCAGCCGGCGGTTGTCGCGCTGATGCAGCCCGATGCTTGGCTCGTCAAGCACGTAGAGGACGCCCACGAGCCCCGAGCCGATCTGCGTCGCGAGCCGAATTCGCTGCGCCTCCCCGCCGGAGAGGCTGCCCGTCGGACGGCTTAGCGACAGGTAGTCCAAGCCCACGTCGAGCAAGAACTTCAAACGCTCGTTGATCTCCTTGAGCACCCGCTCGGCAATCTGCCGCTCACGCTCGCTGAGCTCGAGTTGACCAAGAAACGCCGCGGCGGCATCGATCGACATGGCTGACAGCTCTGCAATGTTCTTGCCGCCGATCGTCACTGCGAGCGAGGTGGGCTTCAGCCGTGCGCCCTTACAGACCCGGCAAGGCACCTCACGCATATAGCCGGCGAACCGTTCCCGCGAGGTGTCACTTTCCGCCTCGGCGTGCCGCCGCTCGATATAGGGGATGACACCCTCATATTTCGCGTTGTAGCTGCGCTCGCGACCGTACCGGTTTCGATAGCGCACATGCACCAGACCGGGCACGCCCTCGAGCAACATCTTCTTTGCCGACGTCGGCAGGCGGCGCCAGGGCAACTTGGTTGAGAAGCCGGCGCTCTCAGCAAGCGAGTCGATAAGTCGACCGAAGTAGTCGGCCACGTGCTGGGATGACCAAGGGGCGATTGCACCGTCGGATAGAGACTTGTCGTCATCTGGGACCACGAGTTCTGGATCAACTTCCATTCGGGTACCCAGACCGGAACAGGCAGGGCAGGCACCCCACGGGCCATTGAAGGAGAACTGCCGAGGCTCAAGCTCATCGATGGCAATGTCGTGGTTGTTGGGACAGGCCATCTTTTCGGAGTAGGTGCGTTCGCGCTGCGGATCCTTGGGGTCGAGATCCACGAAGTCGACGGCAACGATGCCTTGCGCCAGCTTCAGTGCGGTTTCCACCGAGTCGGTCAAGCGATGCTTGGCCGTTGGCTTTACGGTAAGCCGGTCAACAATGACGTCGATGGAGTGCTTGTACTTCTTGTCCAGGACTGGCGGATCGGTGAGCTGGACGACCTGACCGTCGACACGGGCGCGACTGAAACCCTCCGAGGCAAGCTCGCGGAAAACCTCGGCGTACTCCCCCTTCCGGCCACGGACGACCGGCGCAAGCACCTGGAACCTGGTTCCCTCTTCCATCGCCATCAGGCGGTCGACGATCTGCTGGGGCGACTGCCGACTGATCGGCTCGCCGCAGATCGGACAGTGCGGCCGACCGGCGCGGGCATACAGCAGCCGCAGATAGTCGTAGACCTCAGTGATAGTCCCTACCGTCGAGCGCGGGTTGCGGCTGGTGGACTTCTGGTCGATGGAAACCGCAGGTGACAAGCCTTCGATGAAATCCACGTCCGGCTTGTCCATCTGGCCCAGGAACTGCCGCGCGTACGCCGAGAGCGACTCGACGTAGCGGCGCTGGCCTTCGGCAAAGATGGTGTCGAAAGCCAGACTCGACTTGCCAGATCCGGATAGTCCGGTGAAGACGATGAGAGCATCTCGCGGCAAATCCAGCGAGATGTTCTGCAGATTGTGCTCGCGTGCACCCCGGACGACGAGACGGTCACTCACGGAGCACATCGTATGTGCCCGCACTGACAGGAGATACCAGAAAATGCGCCAGAAAATCTGATCGCATTGAGCCCTCCCCAGCACCAGGGTCGGGCACTACGGTATGCATCATGACTGCCGCCGCATCTCCCGCCACAACGCAGCTGGAGACGCTGCGCGGACTGGTGAGAACCGCCACCCAGCGTTTGCTGGGCGAAACGATCTTGGTTACCGACGAGCAGTGGCGGGCTGCCAGCCGACTGCCGGACTGGACACGAGGCCACCTAGCCACTCACATTGCTCGTCATGCCGATGCCATATGCCGACTGACTCAGTGGGCGCTTACCGGCGAGCGCCAAGATATGTATTCCTCGCCGGAGCACCGGGCTGCTGAGATTGAGGCTGGTGCTGGACGGTCCGGCCTCGACCTCCAGATCGACCTGGATACCTCAGCCGGACGGTTGGATTCGGCATTCGACGAACTCGAGGATGCCGACGTCTGGGACGCAGTGGTCGAGATGAGCCGGGGACTGCAAGTGCCCGCCCGGCTGCTGCCGCTGGCGCGACTGCTCGAGGTGGTGATCCACCATGTTGATCTTGACGTCGGTTACGAGATCACCGACATCGACAACCAGACAGCGGACTGGCTACTGGAGTGGTGTGCGTTCCGGCTGCGAGATCGAGAGGACTTTCCGAAGCTGGAGCTGACGTCGGACTCCGGCGTTACCACTGCGGTGGGCAGCGTTGGGGATCCGGTGCCGGTCAATGGCACCAGCGCCCATCTCCTTGGCTGGCTGCTAGGGAGGACAGACGCCTCCGCGATCACCGGAGGCGCCCGTCTACGACTAACGGAGTACTGATGCTTGGCATCTACCACGTCGAACCCGGTGGCCCGCCGCTGGTTCTGAGACTCTCCGGCTCGGTCACTTTGGCCAAGATCAGCGTCGGACCGTTCGACAACAATGCCTACCTGCTGCAACACAGCAGCGGCGGCAGCGTGCTCATTGATGCCGCCAACGACGGTGATCGACTTCTCAAGATCATCTCCGATCAGCCGGTGGGCGCCATTGTGACCACCCACCGGCATGATGATCACTGGCAGGCTCTGCCGTCGGTCGCTGCTGCTACTGGGGCGCAGCTGATCTGCGGCCAACCTGATCTTGAGGCGATCAGGATCGGCACCGAACTACGGGGCCTGAACGGGGTCTGGGACGGTGATCGAATCCAGCTGGGTAGCGAGTGGCTGGAAGTCATCGGGCTGGTCGGGCACACGCCGGGTTCGATCACTCTCGGGTATCCCGGCGCCGGCCGGACACATTTGTTTACCGGCGACAGCCTCTTTCCAGGGGGCCCTGGGCGGACAACAACTCCAGAGGATTTCACTTCCCTGATGAATGACCTTGAAAGCAAGATCTTCGACCGCTTTGGCGACGACACCGTGGTGCATCCCGGTCACGGAGATGACACGACGCTGGGCAATGAGCGACCGCACCTCGGCGAGTGGCGCGCCCGTTGCTGGTGATGCCTCGGTTCACCGAGCAGTCCCGACTCGCCGGACTCGGCAAGCAGTCCGGACTCGCCAGAATCACCGTCTCCGCCGAGCTCGCCGGACTTACCCAGGAGTAGCTGATCAGTGAAACTCGGCCGATCCATCGCTAAACGATCGGGGTAGCCGAACGAATAGCGCGACAGCTAGCACCCACTTGAGGGCCAGCGCCACGAGCGGCACCGTCAGGTCACCATCCGGGCCTATGGGCGGTGACACTCCGAAGAGATTGGTCGAGGCGTGCAGCAAGATCACGATCAGCACGCTGCCCTGCGTGCCCAGAAACACATAGGTGAAAAGCAACGACTTGGCCAGAAGGTCAGCGAGCAGCAGCCACGGCGGTTGACCCTCCATCGCGCCACCCGCAGTCCAGAGCGACGGGAGGTGCCACAGCCACCAGTAGAGCCCGACGATCAGGCTGGCAACGAAAGCACGGTGGCGGATGAGGAGCCTTGGCAGGAGGTACCCACGCCAGCCCAGCTCTTCGCCGAGTCCGTCGGTGAGCGCCAGAATCAGCAACGTCAACCCAAGCGCAGGAATCGACAGGGTCAATGCGGGCGGGCGCGCTGCATCCCACGGCTCGCCGAGCAACACCGCTATCCCGGCAACGATCAGCGCGAACACCAGCGGCCCCAGCAGGACAACCGGATACCACCACCACCTGACCCGCCACAACACCAATCGGCGACCCAGATCGCGTACGCCAGCCCGGCCGTACAACACCGCCGCACAACCGAGGGCTGTCATCGCAGGAATCCAGGTCCACAACTGACCGATCACCCCGACCTGCGCCCACATGGCGCGTGGCACCCAGACCACCCACGTCAAGATCAGGGCAGCCAGCATGAACACCAAGACGTCGTGCCGGCGAAGGCTGTTGCGCCACCCTCGGGTATCAAGGTCAGTCATGATTTCATCCTGACGGCTGTCGACTACGTTGGTAAGTCACGAGCAGAATCGGGCCGGACCGCGTCGCAGCTATCCGACGCGACCGTGTGAGCGTTGGGGATGCCCACCGAGAAGCCACCAAGACTCCTCTGCGGCCGTTGCGCCAGCACATGCGAACACTCCAACCAGCGCATGGTGAAGTTCACCCAGCAAAATGGGCGGCTCGCGTATCGCCATCAGTGCCTTACATGCAGTCATGGGCAGGGGGCATCAAGAACGCGG
>DATLQC010000117.1:0-5807 GCA_035535395.1 Propionibacteriaceae bacterium
GGTTGAAGCCCCAATCTTCTTCGAGTGAGATCACCTGGATGCGGGAGTCGGCGGCGCCGCCGGCCTGCAGGATTACCTCGAGTAGAGACAGGCCGCGCCAGTCGGCCCCAACGCTCCAGCCCTCGACGCAGTTGATGGGCACCCGCGCCTCGTGCACAGCCCTGGGATCAAGGTCGGCCAGCGTCAGCCGGTAGGGCCGTGGACCGACCACCTCAAGAGACCACGTCGGCGATGTGGCAGCCGCCATGATCTTTGCTTGCTCCGCGGTTCGGTTGACCGGGACGCCTTGCGGACCCTTCGTCCATTGCCGCGGTGCGAGCAGGCCCAGCGGCTCCAGCGGGGTGACTGTCTGCCCGACCGAAGTGAGGATCACAACGCCTACACCTGCCCCCGCGGCGGTCAGCATGCCGCGTCGCGAGATTCCCGGCGTGGGCGGATCGGGAAGCGTGCCGGCGTTGCTGTGGGACTCGGGATTCTCATTCCATGGGATCTCAGTGAGTACGTCCGCCTCCGCGACCTTGGCGCTGAGGCCGTATGCGATGTCGGGCAGCTTGACGCCGACGTGGAGCAGCACTGTTCCCACCAACACGTAGCCCAAGAAACGGTGGACAGTCAGGAAATACCAGGGGAACGGGTACCAGTTGAGCACGTTGAGAAAGCCGGTGGCGACCTGGACGAGCGCGACAGAGACCAAGATCGCCACACTCAAGCGCTCGATCGCGTGCTTGATCGAGCGCAACGGAGGAAAGCGGAACCCGTTGGGGTAAACCGACCACAACTTGAGCAACAGGAGCGGGATGGTGGCGATGCCAGTCGTGACGTGGATGCCCTGGGTCAGCCGGTATCCCCATACGGGCTTCGCCGGCTCGGGCAGCCACGCCCAGGGTTCGTACTGGTAATGGCTGAGTAAGCCGGTCACAAAGAGCAGCCCGATCGCGATGCCGAGGACACGCCCGATCCTCGCGGTGACGGCTGTTGATCTCAGCGTGCTGCTGAACCTCGGCCACCAGCTCGGTCGCTGCTGAACCACGATGATCAGCCTCATGACGTTGACCGGAAATTGAAACCCAACCGGGGTCCACGGCCGCTTACGAGTCGCTCACAACGTGAGGGACGGGCGATCAGCCTCGACAAAATCCTGTGATCTGCACGCGGTTGCGGCTCTCGCCGGTCCTACGCGGTTGGGATGCTGACCCAGCGTGGCACCTTCTCCACCGGCGGTGCGGGAGCCGGGACGCCTCACCTGCAATCACAGGGTGTGAGCCGTGCGGCTGGAGCCGTTGTACCCGCTGGGCTAGCGAGCTCAGGTCCAGAACTCGTCGGCGGCGTACAGGTCTTCGGGCCGCCACCACGCCTCGGCGATCTGACCTTGCCGTACGTGAAACACCCAGGCGTCTTGGCCGGCGTAGTCGTGATCACCACGTCTGGCGCTGGCATGCGTCAATGCAACTGCATGGTCCTCGCTCCCCAGCACATCGTGCAGTTCCTGAGTGAAGGTCCCATCCGACCCCTGCACCAACCGGGCGAACATCTCGAACACGGCATCGCGGCCGTAGCGATCACCAGCCAGCGGGCCCCGGCCTGGGATGTGCCATACGGTGTCCTCGGCGACCAGCGCCCTCATAGCTGCCATATCGCCGCGGGCGAATGCGTCGAACGACCGACGAATGGGCTCGGCGTTGGGGTGCTCAGGGTTCACGGCTCCTCACTCTCTCGCTTTGTCGGGAATTGCCGATACTGGGAATTTGTCCCAGGGCGTTGCCCTCAGCATCTAACGTTCCCGCGGGAACGTTCTAGCGTGCTGCTAGCCAATTTGGCGTACCGCGCCCGGGCCATCATGGCGAACTGGATGATTTCTTCTTTGAAGCCCTGACGACTGTTGGTGAGGGCGGCGTAAATCTCTCAGCCGCGAACCGTCGGCGACCGAGGTTGACCATGACCGCCAGGTATGCGAGCGCACCGAGGCTCCCCAGCACAGCCACCAGGATGATGTCTCCCCCGGCAGCTCGCGTGATCAAAGCGGCAACGGTTCCGGCGACGATTGTGTTGACGACATTCATGAAGAACCCTGTACTGCCAATCACGTGGCTGCGCAGCGTACGAGGCTGCCCCATGGTGAGGGTCGCCATGACACCGGCTGCATCGTCGCGCCAGGAAGTGACGAGATAGTCTCGGATGCTCGGGTCAATGCTGAGGTAGCCGGCTCTTAACCGATTCATCCCTGCGACCAGCGCCTGGTCGTCCACGCTGGCATTCATCACTCGGATGCTGGTGAGAGTGCCGAGGACGAGCATGGCCGATGCGAGTCCGACAGAGAGCACCCGAAACGCAGTTCCGAAGCCGAACGCTTGGACCACCAGCGCGAGGACTACTAACGACGCCGAGCAGATGGTCAGGTGGATCGTGATGCGGCTCATCACCTCCGACCAGGTCATGCTCCTGGTGGCGAGCAGGCTCCAATGCTCGGTCGCCAGGATCTGAACCCGGACCGCATCGGGCACCGCGGAACGCGACTCAGGGGGAGGCTGTGACGTCGACTCGGCTGTTGCCATGCACTAAGCCTGAACGCTCATCAACACAGCGTAGAAGGACCGGCTGTTGCGACGGTTGCCGACAAGGCGCTCTCCCCTGTCGGCGTTCGGGGATTATTTCGCCGTGCTCTGCGGAATGATCCGCCGGTACGGCCTGGCAGAGCCGGATGTTTGCCAGGCACTGTTTCTACTGCTCCGTAGCTGCGCAGCCCTCATCGGGAACGGGGCAAGGCGCGCGGCGATTCAAAGCAGGTTGCCTTGATGGTGTTGGATGCGAAACGGAAGATAGCGCAACCCGACGATTTCTTGGCTGTACAGACCACGGCGGAAGCGATCGGGTACGCCGAACCCACAACGCTTTGAGTTCTCACCATTCAGGAGCTTTCCATGTACCTCATGCGCATCGGCCCCGCCGGCTCAGAGCGACCAGTCGTGCTGATCGATGATCTCCACTACATCGACGTGGCTGATGCCGTCGAGGACTTCAACGAAGCGTTCTTCGGCAGCGACGGGCTGACTCGCCTCGGCGACATCGTGCGGGAGCGACGTACGGCCGGACAGCTACGCGAGTTCACCGGAGAGCGCATCGGTGCCCCGATCGCGAGACCGCACCAGATTCTTTGCATCGGGTTGAATTACAGCGACCATGCTGCAGAAACCGGTGCGGCAATTCCCGAAGAGCCCATCCTTTTCACGAAGTCGCCCAATACACTCATTGGGCCGAACGATGAGGTTCGCATCCCGCGCGGCTCGACGAAGCTGGACTGGGAGGTCGAGCTGGGCGTCGTGATCAAAACGCGAACCAGCTATCTCGATTCCGTAGCCGATGCCCACGACGCGATCGCGGGCTACCTGGTCGTCAATGACGTCAGCGAGCGGGCATTCCAGACCGAGCGCGGTGGACAGTGGTCGAAGGGCAAATCTGCCGAGACCTTCAACCCAGCCGGGCCCTTGCTCGTCACACCGGACGAGATCGATGACGTCCTCAACCTGAGAATGTGGCTGGACGTGGGCGGTGTACGCCGCCAGGACGGGTCCACGTCGACCATGATCTTCGATCCCTACTTCATCGTTCACTATCTCAGTCAGTTCCTCGTGTTAGAACCGGGTGACTTGATCAACACCGGCACGCCCGCCGGAGTCGGGATGGGGTTGCGACCTCAGGTGTGGCTGAAAGCCGGAGATGTCATGGAAGTCGGCATCGAAGGTCTGGGCACGCAACGCCAGACCGTTATCCCCGCCGATAGAGCAGCCAATAGAGCAAAGGAGTGACATGTCCATGCCTGTCGTCGTCACCGCGTACTTCCATCCCGTTCCCGGACAGCATGATCAAGTGGTGGAGGCCCTCCAACAGGCGATTCCGGCTGTGCATGAAGAGCCAGGCTGCGAGCTCTACGCCATCCACGATGCGCCGGACGGCACGATTGTCATGATCGAGAAGTGGACTTCGGTCGGCGAACTTGATGATCATGGCGTCGGAGAGCCCGTTCGGGCGCTGAACGCATCTTTGGAAGGGCTGCTGGCGTCGCCGACCGAGGTAACACGTCTGGTGCCGTTGCCAGCCGGGACCGACAAGCAAGGCCAACTCTGATGCCGGCTAGCGAGCCACCGGCCGTACCAGCTGGACATCGGGGTTGAGCTCGACCCCGAACCCAGGCGTGTCGGGCACCTTCATCCGGCCGTTCACCGGCACTGGCTCACCGAGCAGCAGCGGTGAGAACATCGGCATCACTTCATCGGCCTCCGGCGCCATCATCAGGAACTCCGAGAATGGGCTGTTGGTCCGGGTGATCACGAAGTGGTAGGAGTACACGCTCGACCCGTGGGGTACGACAAGAGCGCCGTACGCGTCAGCGAGTGCAGAGATCTTGATCAACTCGGTAATCCCGCCACACCACCCGACATCGGGCTGCAAGATGTCGGCGCAACCCATCTCGAGCAACATCCGAAACCCATACCGCGTGGACTCGTGCTCACCGGTCGAGATCAACATTCCGCGGGGCACCTTTTCGCGCAGTTCGCGGTAACCCCAGTAGTCGTCGGGGATCAATGCCTCCTCCAGCCATTTCAGCCCGTACTCTCCAGCCGCGTTGGCAAGCCGGACGGCATAGTCGAGATCCAGCGACATCCAGCAGTCCCACATCAGCCAGAAGTCGTCGCCGACCTTGTCTCGCATCGCCGCGAGCTCTTCGATATTCGCCCGCAGTCCGGCCAGCCCTTCATGTGCAGCGTGGTGCAGGGGAAGCTTGCCGCCGATGAACCCCATCTGCTGGGCAAGATCAGGACGCGCACCTGTGGCATAGAAGATCAGTTCGTCGCGCACCGCACCGCCGAGTAGGGCGTAGACCGGCTCCTGTCGCAGCCGACCGAGCAAGTCGTACAGAGCAAGATCGACTGCGCTGATCACATTGAGGACAAGTCCCTTACGACCATAGAAGAGGGTAGATCTCCACATCTGGTCCCAAATCTTCTCAATGTCGATCACCTGGGCACCTTCGAGGAAGCGAGCGAGGTGCCGCTCGACAATCCAGGCACCCGGCTCGCCGGCCGTTGTGACGCCGAAACCGACGGTGCCATCATCGGCCTCGACCTGGACGACGAGCGTGCCGAGCACATTGAGCCCAAAGCTTCGACGACTCTGTTCGTAACCCGGATAGCGCGACATCGGAGTCGCGATGTGATCATCGATCCAGTGGTAGCCCTGTTGATCGTGATAGTCGGCGCCGCCTCCAGCGCCGACGGTGAAGGCGCGGACGTGGGCGATCTTGTGCGTACTCACCTAGACCCGTTCTCTGGCGGCCCGTGCGGAAAGACCAAGATCTTGCTCGCCGAGCTGCGGCCCCGGGCAAGGTCGTCGAAGCTTTGCGGCGCCCCCTCCCAGCCCACGCGACCGTCGATCAACTCGCCGATCCCTTCGGGAACCGTGCCGACCCACTCCGCCGTCTGGATGAACTCGGCTGCGGTATAGGTGAACGACCCGATCAGTGATCGTTCCGCCGTGCTGAGCGTGTACGCGGCAAGATCCAGTTGGGGCGAGCCCATGCCGACCAGCACGATCCTGCTCCCCAAGCTGGACGCGGCCATTGCATCCGCCACAGTTCGGTTTACCCCGACCGCATCGACTACCAGGGTCGGGGGCCCACCGAGCCGGTCAGCCACCGCCTCTGGCAGGTTGCCAGCAGTGGGATCGACCACTTCGGCACCGAGCCGAGCGCAGAGGTCGCGGCGCGATGGACTGACATCGGATAGAGCCATGGCCTGAACTCCCAGTCGGCG
>DATLQC010000118.1:0-5254 GCA_035535395.1 Propionibacteriaceae bacterium
CTGTCCCTCTGCACAGGTTGCAACCCATGCAGACCGTAGGCAACCTGGGTTTACGTAGGTTTCTGACAGGCGCCATCGGCCAACTTCCATGACCGGCCACCATTTCAGCGATGCCGGCCCAGGTGTTCGAGCGAGTCCGAGTCAGCCGTCCGGCACCGGAGGCGGGGAGCTGCTCGGCAACCAGCAGTGCTCGATGATGGCGGCGGCTACGGCAGTGGGATTGTCCTCAGCCAGGTGATGTCCGTGTTGCCGTAGAGGTCTCGCAGGTCATCGTGTGCGGACCAAGCCACCAGGGTGGGGCACTCAATTCGGCGCCCATGAACACGGTCGTTATCGTCGGCCACCCGATCAGGACCCAGCCCAGCGCGATAGTCCTCAAGCATCGCAACCACGACGGCTGGATCGTGGATGGCGCTGTGGTAGTCGGCGTAGTTCTCCGATCCCATCCGGCTTTCCTGTCCAGGCCCGGTGCTGTACCAGGCGTCAGGATCGGACAGAATCGCTCTCTCGGGCTTGCTCGGTTGAGCGAAGAAGAACCAGTGCCACCACGCTTGGGCGAACCTGGCATCGGCCCGCCGTAAGGCCTCGCCGATCGGAACGCAATCGAACGCCACAAGATGGGTGACACGGTTGGGATAGTCCATGGCGAGGCGGAACGCGACATAGCTGCCACGGTCATGGCCGACAACCGCGTACCGCTGCTGACCAAGCCGTGACATCACTTCCGCGACATCGGCGGCCATTTCGCGTTTGGACGCCTGCGAGTGGTCGGGTCGCGGCGCCGGCGCCGTTGACTTGCCGTAACCGCGCAAGTCCGGGCACACAACGGTGAAGCCTGCATCGACCAGCATTGGGGCCACTCGAAACCACGTCGTGTGCGTGCGGGGATGCCCATGTAGCAGAACGATCGCTGGACCACGGCCGCCCACCCGGACTCGAAGCCGCACAGCATCGGATACGTCAAGCCATTGGACCTCGAACCCGTCGAACACGAGGGCTACATGATCGAGTACGCCGGAGACTAGGCCGTACGACGGCGACGCAGGGACGGCTCGCGCAAGGCTGGCGGCAGGTAGCCCGAATCGGATTCACGGTTGAGTGTCACTCCCGGCGGAACGATCTTGTCGATGCGATCAAGAATGTCGTCGCTCAGCGTCACATCCACGGCGCCGAGCTGGGACTCGAGTTGCTCCATCGTCCGGGGCCCAATGATCGGCGCGGTAACCGCAGGATGAGCAAGGGTGAAGGCTAGCGCGAGGTGGATCAGCGTGATGCCCGCGTCCTCCGCCAGCAGCGCCAGCTCCTCGACGGCATCAAGCTTTGCTTGATTGCCAGGCTTGCTCAGGTCGTACCGACCAGGAAGCCGCTGGGCCCGCCGCGACTCAGGCACTTCTTGTCCCTTGCGATAGCGGCCAGTCAGCCAACCTCCGGCGAGCGGGCTCCACGGGATGACGCCCATTCCATACTTCGCGGTCACCGGCAAGACATCGGCCTCGATCCCGCGTACCAAGATCGAATACGGCGGCTGCTCGGTCACAAAGCGCCCAAGGGCTCGGCGTTCGGAGACCCATTGCGCCTCGACGATCTCGTGTGCCGGGAACGTCGAGGAGCCAAATGCGAGAATCTTGCCCTGCCGCTGCAGGTCAGTGAGCGCTCCCAGACTTTCCTCGATATCGGTGCCGGGGTCGGGACGGTGCAGCTGGTATAGGTCGATCCAATCGGTCTGCAGCCGGCGCAGGCTGTTCTCGACTTCTCGGACGATCCAGCGCCGTGAGATGCCGCGCTTGTTCGGATCACCCTGCTCACCGGGTGGGACACCCATTTGCCCATGGACCTTTGTGGCCAGTATGACCTCGTCCCGACGCCCACCAGCCAGCGCCTTGCCGACGATCTCCTCCGATTCGCCTTGGGAGTAGACGTCAGCGGTGTCGATGAAGTTGATCCCGGCGTCCAGCGCTCGATGGATGATCTTGATTGATACGTCGTGATCAGGTTCACCCCAGGCGCCGAACATCATGGCGCCCAAGCAGAGTGGACTTACTTGCATGCCGGTACGTCCAAGGCTGCGATATTCCATAGCCAAAGCCTAGAGATCGAGTGCCTGCTCACCGCGGCCGGCTCCGTTAGGCTGACCGCTCATGTCCACGATCCTCTGGCAGGACATCTCAAACGGCGCCCTCGACCGCTGCCGGCTTGACTCCACTCCTAGCGGGCTGCGGCTGGCGGGTACGGTGCTCACGGCCGCCTACGGTGACCCGCTGGTGGTCCGCTATCTGGTTGTGACTGACGAGAACGGTTTAACCCGCCGGGTCGAGCTGGATCTGGACGGATCCACCCGCCGCCTATTGCTCGCTGATGGTGTTGGGCGCTGGCATTGGGACGGTGTCTCCGAGTTGACCGACGTTGCCGGCGCGCTGGACGTCGATCTCACCGTTACTCCTGCTACCAACACTCTTCCCATCCGTCGCCTAGGACTCGAAGTCGGCCAAGCCGCAGACCTGCGGATGGCATGGATCCAGTTCCCAGACCTGGAGGTGATCCCTTCCGAGCAACGCTACGAGCGCCTGACACAAGATCGCTGGAGGTTCTCGACCGGCGACTTCCAGGCGGAGCTCGTCGTCGACCGCGACGGCTTGGTGCTTGACTACGGCGGTCTGTTCCGATCTCTCGCCTATCGCCGCTGATTAAGAGTCGCCGTGATTAAGAGTCAGGGGGCTCAGGAAGCGAGCGCTTTCGCCTTCAGCTTCTCAAACTCCTCCTGAGTGATCGCGCCGCTGTCCAGCAGATTCTTCGCGGATGCGATTTGTTCGGCCGGGTTGCTCTGGCCGGCGACGGTCTGGATGTACTGATCGGTGGCGACCTGAGCCCGCTTCATCTCGCCTGCCTGCCGCTCGGCCATTCCCCTACCGCGCGCGATCAAGTAAATGAGGGACGTCAGGAAGGGGAAGATGATCAAGAAGATGATCCAGACCGCCTTCCACCACCCGCTTAGATCCCTGTCCCGGAACAGATCAGCAATGATGTGGAAGAGCACCATGAGGTAAAACACGAAGAAGAAGGTCCAAACCAGGAGCCAGAAGAAGTCCCAGAAACTATTCATTTACGCCAGCCTTCCGCTGAGTCGATCAAGCGCGGCACCGCGCCAGCCGCAAATCACTTTAGGACATCTGCACCGCGATATCGTGGATGCCGACGTTCATCCAAGGTGGTCGCGCCGCCTCTAATTTCTCGGCGGCCGGTCCGCCGAGTTGAGATCTCATTGATCACCCGTAGAGGGTGATTTCAGCCCGTCTCGTTGGTGAGAGCATCAAGGTCAAGTTGACGAAGACCGTACCTAGGACGATGCAGATCAGTGCGCCGATTGGCGCGGGAGGTGGAGCATGACAGAGCAGGGCGGCATGAGCGGGCAGGACAGCATGGTGGAACAGGACAGCATGGCCGAGCTGGCGGTAGGGCCTATTGACTATCTGGCGATTGAGTTGCCAGCCGCCAGAATGAGTGGAGAAGGTCTCGCTGCACTCGTCGACCTAGTCGATCGAGGCCTTATTCGGGTACTTGATCTAAGGGCTGTCAGGCGGGAGGACGACGGCACGTTTACCGCAGTCGCGATCACCGATCTCGACCACGACGGAACCCTTGATCTCGCCGTTTTCGAAGGCATTGAGTCCGGAATGTTGGATGATGACGACTTGCGGCAAGCCGCCGAGCTCATTGAGCCCGGCAAAGTCGTGGCGCTGCTGCTCTACGAGAACACCTGGGCGGCGCCGTTCGTTGCGGCGATGAGACGGGCCGGCGCGGAGCTCATCGCAAGCGGACGGATTCCGGCCGACGAGGTAGAGGCGATGCTCGACGCGCTCGAGGCGGACGAAGCGCAGGCTCAGGCGACATAACGAAAGACGTGGAAGAGGAAGAGAGGACGACCCATGGGACTCATTGGTGGAATAGCCCGAACTGCAGTCGTTGCAGGAACTGCAACCGCGGTGTCGAACCGCGTATCACGGCGGCAGGGCAACCGGTGGGCAGAAAAGGACCAGCAAGCCCAGGATGCAGCGGATGCAGATGCCTACAGGCAGCAGCAGTCTGACCAGCAGCAGGGGTATCCGCCGCAGCAGGGCTATGCGCCGCCTCCCCAGCAGGCTGCAGCTCCATCCCAGGAGGACACGATCTCGCAGCTTCAGAAACTTGGCGAGCTCAAAGCAGCCGGAGTTTTGACCGAAGAAGAGTTCGCCGCACAGAAGGCGAAGATTCTCGGTAGCTAACGATGGCGGTCACGACGTGCGGCGAGGACGCAGCCCTCGCCGCATGACAACTCGTGTCGGCGACCGGCGTACCACCTCCCGAAAGCCGGCCCGCTCGTACAGACTCCGTGAGCCGAAGAACATGAAGTCATCATGGCTGCGTTCCGGCTTATCAACCGGATACGCCTCGAGCATCCGTACGCCCTGATTACGGGCATAGTCGATGGCTCCGGCCAGCAGTTTGTGCTGGTAGCCCTTGCCGCGGTACATCTTCGCGACAAACGTGCACACGATGGACCAAACCGGAGTGTCGTCAACAGGCTTCATGATGCGTGAACGCTCCAGCCTGCGGTAGTCCTCACGCGGCCCAAGGCTGATCCATCCGACGGGCAAGCCGTCGGCGTACCCGACAAGGCCCGGTACGACGCCGGACCGGACGAGCCCATGGAGCTCCTTCTTGTTGCTGGGAGCCTGCGCCTTGCCGATGCCGACTTGGCCGACCTTCCGGTAGTAGACGCACCAGCAGCCGCGCACGATTGATCCACCTGACAGCCCGAAAAGCTCCTCAAGATCGGCCCATGTCTGGTCCGTAAGAGGTCGTACCTCAAACATGGCCGAAGTTTATGGAGCTGCTCGCGCAATGCCGACGCTCGCCGCTCAACTTTCTCATTATCACGTAAGGTGCGGACGTGAAGCCCTTCCTGCTGCTTGCCATTCGAGCCGAGGATGTTGCAGCCGACGACGAGTATGCGGCGATGCTCCGCTTCGCGGGCCTTCACGAAGCACAGCTGCAACGATTCCGGATTGAGCAGGCCGAGCTCGGCAGCGTTGATCTTGATCGCTGGTCCGGAATCATCCTGGGCGGAGGGCCGTTTCAGGCTAGCGATCCGGAGGACAGCAAGTCTGCGACACAGCGCCGAGTTGAGGCCGAGCTAGCTACGTTGCTTGACCAGGTAGTCTAGCGAGACTTCCCCTTCCTCGGCGCCTGCTATGGAATCGGGACGCTCGGTCGGCAC
>DATLQC010000119.1:0-11145 GCA_035535395.1 Propionibacteriaceae bacterium
CTTGACCTTGTCCAGGATTGTGTCTGCGCTGACGACACCCGCATAGCGCTGGGTGTCGCCGGTTACAGCGACAGCGAGGCCATGGGGCGACGTGAGTGCGGAGTCGAGAGCGGCCCGGAGTGAGTCGGTCTCAGGGCTGAAGGTCGAGCCGAGCGGGAACACCTGGCCTGGGCGCTCCGGATCCGCCCAACCGACCGGCCGAGCATCACCATCGACCACCAGAATCGGTCCTGCGCCCGCGGCAGTTTCGACGTCCCTGACCACTTTGATTCTTTCCAGACTCAGCTCGCTCGCCGGTTGGAAGGACAGGGAGCGGAAGCCACGATCGCGACCGACGAACCCTTCCACGAACGCGTCAGTAGGTTCATCCAGCAGTTGCTGCGGCGTGCCGACCTGGGCAAGATGTCCGCCGACCCGCATGATGGCGACCTGATCGCCCAGTTTGATGGCCTCATCAATGTCGTGGGTGATCAGGATGATCGTCTTGCTGAGCTCTCGTTGCAGCCCGAGAAAGAACTCATGAAGCTCGCTGCGAACGACCGGATCCACTGCGGAGAAAGGCTCATCCATGAGCATGACCAACGGATCCGCGGCAAGCGCGCGGGCGACGCCGACCCGCTGCTGCTGGCCGCCGGAAAGCTGCGCGGGATAGCGGTGCGCGAGGTTGCGCTCCAGACCCACGCTGTCGAGGAGCTCCAGTGCTCGCTTTTCGATCTTCTTCTTGGACCAGTGGAGCAGGCCGGGCACCGTGCCAATGTTGTCAAGGACAGTGCGGTGCGGGAACAGACCGCCACTCTGGATGACATAGCCCATCTGACGGCGCAGCGTGGTTTTGCGCTTGGAGCGCAGCGGGGCGCCGTCCCAAATGATTCGGCCGGTGGTGGGCTCCAGCATCCGGTTGACCATCCGGAGCGTCGTTGTCTTGCCGCAACCGGAGGGCCCGACGATTACGGTGATCTTGTCGGAGGGAACCGTGAGATTGAGGTCGACGACCGCCACCGTGCCATCCCGGTATGTTTTGCCGACTGACTCGAACTCGATCACGCCAACCCCACAGATCTCGTCGCCGCGTACGGAGGACAAAGAAGACCCTAGTCGCCGGGCCTGACAATTCGAGTACGCGGCGCGGCGTGCCCCGCTTACAGTCGGCGGTGGGCCGGCGACGAGTTGAAAGTCAACCCCAGCCCGGCTGTGCCGGATGTCGACACCCCGGCTTCTCGGTCCTCGCCGGATCGATACGACCGCCCTGTTCGTTGTCAGCGCCCCGATGCTGTACAAGGCCGTCCGTTACGAGGGACCTGGCCACCTACAGCCTCGGCAACTTGCTACTGGCCAACAGAGTGGGTGTTCGTCATCCTTCGCACCAATCCCCCTGAGGCCCCGCACTAGGCTGAGGTGCGCCAGCCCGGTCGGAAACCTACGTGCACGTAGGTTTCGTACGGTCTGCACAGGTTGCAACGTATGCAGACCATCAGCAACCTACGTGCACGTAGGTTTCCGACCGCGCATTGCCCTCGAGGAGGAGTCGCACGTGAGAATCGCCGCGATCGTCGTGGCGTTGGCCGTCTCAGTCGTCGGCGTTGTGCTCTTTGTCCGCGCCATCGCGGCGATCGTCGGCGTCATCAAGCTGGGCAAACCGGCTCCCGGGAGAGGTGATCATCCCGGCGAGCGATGGCGGCACATGCTCGCCGAGACCCTCGGCCATACCCGCATGTTGCAGTGGACCAAGGTCGGCGCCGCGCACTGGTTCGTCTTCATCGCCTTCGGCGCTTTGATCTTTACGCTGATCACCGCGTACGGGCAACTCTTCGACCCTCGCTTCGCCATCCCGATCATTGGGCATTGGGTGGTGTACGAGTGGGCCGCCGAGATCATCGCCTGGGCAGGACTGATCTCCATCAGCTTCCTGATCTTGGTCCGACTGTTCCTCCGCGGCCGCGGCCGAGAGTCCCGTTTCTTCAGGTCACGATCTTGGCAGGGCTACTACGTCGAGTTCACCGTGCTCGGCATCGTTATCTGCGTTCTGGCCTTGCGGGCAATGGAATACCAGCTCCTGGGCGCCGAAACGTCGCCGGTGCATTTCCCGCTGACCTGGTTCCTGCTCCCCGCCGAGATCTCTAACGCAGCGCTCGAGACCGGCATCGTGATGGTTTCCACAATCAAGATCATTATCTCGATGGCCTGGTTCATCATCATCGGACTCAACATCACAATGGGCGTCGCCTGGCACCGATTTACCGTCTGGCCGAACATCTGGTTCAAGCGCGAATCGTCGGGCCGCCCAGCGCTCGGCGCACTCCAGCCGATCATGATCGACGCTAAGCCGCTTGACTTTGCCGAGCTCGAGGAGCTCGACGAAGACGCCTCGCTGGGCGTCGGCAAGGTGGAGGACTTTACCTGGAAGGGATTGCTTGACTTCACCTCATGCACTGAGTGCGGTCGCTGCCAGTCCCAATGCCCGGCGTGGAACACCGGCAAGCCGCTCTCACCGAAGCTCGTGATCATGGACCTGCGCGAGCACGCGTACGCCAAGGCGCCTTATCTCCAGGCTGCGGAGTCTGCTCGTGCTGAGCTGCCTGAGCAGACCAAGATCGATGCAA
Organism: Propionibacteriaceae bacterium; assembly: GCA_035535395.1. Taxonomy (GTDB): domain Bacteria; phylum Actinomycetota; class Actinomycetes; order Propionibacteriales; family Propionibacteriaceae; genus Microlunatus. Next base: position 2,601 of record DATLQC010000119.1, read on the forward strand.
CCCGATCCCTGGTTGGCCCAATCGAGGTGACCAACGGCGTCCCGGGCGTCATCGATCCCGACGTGCTTTGGTCCTGTACAACCTGCGGTGCGTGCGTGCAGCAATGCCCGGTTGACATCGAACATGTTGATCACATCCTTGACATGCGCCGCTTCGAGGTCATGATGTCCGCAGAATTCCCCAGCGAACTCAACGGGCTCTTCAAGGGCCTGGAGGGCAAGGGCAATCCGTGGAACATGAGCCCGCGTGGCCGGATGGATTGGGCTAAGGATCTGCCTTTCGAAGTGCCAGTGATCGGTGAGGATGTCGCAGACCTCAGCGAGGTGGATTACCTCTTTTGGGTCGGCTGCGCCGGCGCGTACGAAGATCGCGCCAAGAAGACCACGCGTGCTGTCGCCGAGCTGCTGCATACTGCAGGCGTGCGGTACGCCGTGCTCGGAAATGGTGAAACATGTACCGGCGACCCGGCCCGACGGGCCGGAAACGAGTTCGTCTATCAGCAGCTCGCGATGCAGAACGCCGAGACGCTGCGGGAGGCCAAGGCGACCAAGATCGTCGTCACCTGCGCGCACTGCCTGAACGCCTTGAAGAACGAGTATCCGCAACTCGGCGTTGACTGCGAAGTGGTCCACCACACCCAGTTGCTGAACCGGCTGGTGCGCGAGGGTCGACTAACGCCGATCGCACCACCTGAGGGCTCGGTCGCCGGACGGACGATCACCTACCACGATGCCTGCTACCTCGGGCGGCACAACGAGATCTATGATCCGCCGCGCGATCTGCTCGACTCGCTGCCGGGTGCCACGGTCACCGAGATGCCCCGGACACGTGAGCGCTCGTTTTGCTGCGGTGCTGGCGGTGCGCGGATGTGGATGGAGGAGCGGATCGGTACTCGAATCAACGAGAACCGCACCGATGAGGCGCTGCGTACCCTCGCGGCCTCGGGAAGCAACGGCCACGATGCAATTGCGACCGGATGTCCGTTCTGCCGAATCATGTTGACTGACGGGCTGACGGCGAAGCAGGCGAACGGATCTGCACCGGAAACGACTGAAGTGCTTGATGTCGCGCAATTGCTTTTGGAGGCGGTCAAGCGCGGACCGTGACTGCATTACAAGCAAACTAGACGTCGATTGAGTCTGGATATGACGTCAGGCTGACGTCATAGTGGTGTCATGGATCTTTCACCATATCTCGAGTCGGTCCGAGCAGGTGTCGCAAACGCATCCTCGCTGGCCGACGAACAAACCCAAAAGGTCGCCGAGCGCCTCGGCACGGCAATCGATTCCTCGACACGCCTGGCTCTCATCCAGGCCCTCTCCGATGCCGCCGGCAGCATTAGCGCGGAGCTGGCCCCGTCCTCTGTCGAACTTCGCATGGTCGGCACGGACCCCGAATTCGTCGTGAACGTCCAGAGCGGCGAAGCTGAACCGACGTTACTGATGCCAGAGCCCGAGCGAGAAACCGAAAGCCCCGAGGAACCGTCGCCGTCCGAGGCCGAGGACGAGCCAGCAGCTCGCATCACTCTGCGGCTTCCGCAATCGGTCAAGGCACGAGTGGATGAGATGGCCTCGTCTGAAGGAATCTCCACCAACGCCTGGCTCATCCGCGCCGTCATGGATGCCTTGTCCGAACGCAGCAGCTCACGACCGGAGTGGCCGCAGCCGCCACAGCCCCCGATGCCACCCTCGCCCAATGTGATCTTCGGCGCGGGCGGGCCGTTCGGACAACATGGCGTCTTTGGGCCGGAAGGTCCGTTCGGACCGGGCGGTCCATTCGGTGAGCGCCTCAAGAGGCCCTTACGCGAAGCAAGCGGTCGTTCCCGCGGGAACGTTCAGGGGTGGGTGCGATGAGCCTCACGAACTCCTATGAGGGCGTACGGCACATAGTTGTCGACAACCTGGGCGGCGGATCGATCATCGTAGAGCCGGGCGCTCGGGAAGATCTTGTTGAGGCGTCAATCGACGCCGATGACGACAGGTTCGTCGAACAAGTACAGGTCCGCAATGATCACGACTGGTTGCGGATCAGCTTTCCGCAACAGCTCCTCCGGCATACCAAAGCCCAGCTGCGTCTCGGCGTACCAGATGGTCTGACGTACGTGATCAAGACCGGATCTGCAGACATCTCGATCAGCGCTGACATTGGCCGCTCCAAGATCGTCAGCGGTTCCGGCGATATCACCATTAGCAACGCTGTTGATCTTGATTGCAGTACCGGATCCGGTGACATTTCGGTGGCTCGAGTGGACGGCAGAGCTGCGCGGCTGAATTCAGGCTCAGGCGACGTGTCGGTCGGCGAGGCGCAATGCCCTGTTACGGCGAAGTCTGGCTCTGGGGATGTCGTGGTGCAGACGCTGGAAGGCGCCAACCTGCAAGCCAATTCTGGATCCGGCGACATCGGCATTGCGTCCACGAGCGGATCCGTCGAACTGCGCTCGGCGTCCGGCTCCTTGACGGTCGGTGTCGCTGACAACCTGCCCACCTGGCTCGACCTCAACTCCGTTTCCGGTGATATTCGGATCGCACTGGAGTCCACGGCTCCTCCAGAACCTGGCGAACCGTACATCTCGGTGCGAGCGCGTACGGCCTCCGGCGACATCGGGATCTATCGCGCCTAGTCGCCTCTGACGAAACCTACGTTTACGTAGCTTGCTGACGGTCTGCATAGGTTGCAACCTGTGCAGAGCGCAGCCAACCTACGTGTACGTAGGTTGCCGACAGAGCCGGGTCGGAGTCGCCGCCACTTAGATCTTGGTGCGGCTGAAGTTCAAGTGTGAGCGGCTCGGAGTAGGACCACGCTGACCCTGATAGTGGGAGCCGTACTGAGCCGAGCCGTACGGGTGCTCGGCGGCCGTACTCAGCCGAAAAAAGCACAGTTGGCCGATCCTCATCCCCGGCCAAAGCTTGATCGGCAGCGTCGCGACGTTCGACAGCTCAAGAGTCACATGACCCGAAAAGCCGGGGTCGATGAAGCCGGCCGTTGCGTGAGTCAGCAGCCCAAGCCGACCCAGGGATGACTTTCCTTCGACCCGAGCCGCAATGTCGTCCGGGAGCGTCACCACTTCATAGATGGAGCCCAGTGCAAACTCTCCCGGATGCAGAATGAAGGGCTCCTCGCCCACCGGCTCAACGGCCCGGGTCAACTCAGACTGATCGGCCGAAGGATCGATATGGGGATAGCGGTGGTTCTCAAAGACCCGGAAATATCGGTCGAGACGAACATCAATGCTCGACGGCTGAACCAGATCGGCGGAATACGGTTCCAGCCCGATCCGGCCGGCATCGACCTCGGCTTTGATGTCGCGGTCCGAGAGCAACATGGCGCGACCCTACCGCGATAAGCAGCCCTTAGCTGCCGCGCGTGATCTCCAGCCAATGATCACCAATAGAAATGATCGCGCCTTCACCGACCCGGACCATCTCCCCAGCCTTGCAGCGCGTCGACATCCCGTTCGTCGTCGAGACGGTTGAGCCGTTGGTCGATCCCTGATCAACGACGTAGACACCGCCGGCGTCCACGCCAACCGCCAGATGCGACTTGGAGACGGTACGCGTCTCGTCGGCGATCTTGATCAACTGCGCGTCTTCCTCACCCGCCTTGGGCTGCGGATTGCGACCCAGCAGGACCAGTCCGTCCAGCGCGATCCGCCTGCCGTCGTCCAGCAGGATCGACCAGTCCTGGACATATGGGGAGCGGGGTGCGACCGCAGTCTGATCTTCAAAATCACCGGCCGACGCTTGCTGCATCTCCTCATACGCCGGCGCGGCGGCCGAGGGAGACCCGTTGGACGACTGCGACACCGGGCCCTGCTGATCGGGGGCGTACATCTCGCCGCCCGGTCCGTACTGCTGCGGCGGTCCAGACGGCGCGCCCGGATAGGGAGTGGCATAAATGTTGCCGCCGTACGCGGCCCCGGGTCCGCCCTGTGGCGCACCGGCTGGCGCATACGACGGCGAGCCGGTCGGGTAACCGGACGGTGCAGTTAATGGGCCAGGCGGTGGAGTGTGCTGGCCGGGCGGGACTGGAGTCCCAGGAGAGCCGTATCTCTCTCCACCGCCGTAGCCTGGTGACATCGGCGCCCGGGCACCATTCGGCTGCAGCTGCTGTGGCCCATTGCCGACCTGAGCCGGTGGACCCTGCTGCGCGGGAGTGGCCGCCCGGGCCGGTTGCGCCGATGGCGCGAGGACCCGCTCCTTGATCATCACCGCAGTAGCGGTGAGGTCATGCCAGCCCTGCTTACGCGGATGTCTCAGCTCCATGATCAACATGATGAGCAGGCCGATGCCGGTGACATACAAAGCCCAGAACACGAAGGCTCGTATCAAAGCCCGAGCCCAGCCGATCGGCCGACCGTCAAGGAAACCGACCAGCTGCAGCTTCATTACCCGCAAACCGGGGCTCGCTGCCCGCTCGGCAAGCAGGTACAAGACCACAATGGCCCAGCCGATCATGACGGCCAAACCAATCACGACGAGTGTTGTCTGAAGTCCGCCGCTCGTAGTGGGGAGCAGCAACAACAGCACCATGCTGACCACGACCGGAACCGACATGTTGATCAGGTACGCCACGAAGCGCTTGCCGAGTGGAGCTACCTCAACCCCTGGCGGCAGGCCTGTCTCGCGATCCGGGCGACCCGGCACGGGCGATTCCATCTACGGCTCCTCGTCGTTGGTGACTTAGTCGCAGCACCAGACGCTACTGCGGAAAGTCAATCAATACAGAAACTCCGTCACCAAGCTCCATAACACTGCCCACTTGGACGGCGACCGGCTCACCTGGAGCCAGCTGCTGACGATCCCGGCCTCCGGGCCGTACCAGGATCGTTCCATTCGTGGAATTCAGATCGGTGACAACAATCTGCCAGTCATCCGGAGTCACCTCCAGATGTGTCCGGCTGATGTCGTGGTTTGGGCTCGGGACGGTCATAAGCCGCGGCGCTCGGCTGTTGGATCGATCCGTGGAAGGTGCCCGGCCAATGAGGACTGGCCGGTCGAGGTCGGCGCTGGTCCCGTCGGAAGCGCGCAGTACAGCCACGACAGGATTCGCCACAAACTGCGGCCCTTGTGTGCCGACAGGCCCCCCGCATACCCGACAGCTGGTCGCACTTGGTGGGCTGGCGTGACCGTTCGGACAAATGGCCGCCAAGATCGCTGAATCCTGGAGATCCACCTCACCCGGCGAATCTTCGGAGCTCGGCGGGACAGCGCGGGCTACGGCGGCTGCCGGATCCTCAGCCAACTGGGGAACGACCGCAACCTCGAGTTGTTGAGGCGCACCCGCCTCCGACCCCGCGCCTGGCTCCGACTCCTCGAATGGCGAAGGCATCAGCTCTGTCTCGGCGTTCGCCAGGGCGGCGATCTCCTGTGCCGACAACTCAGCGGTCCGCTCGGCCGGCGTACCGGCGTCGGCACCGGCGCCATCACCCACGGATTCGGAGCGATCGGCGGGCGCTGCTGCAACCAGCCCGGGCTCCCTCTGCGGGGAGCTGACTTGGGCCCGATCTGAAGCGTCGAGGGTCACCGACGAGGCGCGTACGGCTCCCACGACGAGCGGCAACTCGAGCAGGGTGGCGTCTCCGTCATGTGGCACCTCGATGCGAACGTGGTCAACACCGGCGAGACCGACCTCACTCCAGGTCTGGATGCCCTCCCCATCGGCCACCACCTTGCCAGTCGTGAGATCGATGACCGAAATCTCTCCCCGGATCAGAGAACGCATGCCGTCGTCGGTCCAGAAGAAGGCGGCCAGACTGGGCAGTTCATCGATCTTGAAATGTGCCAGCCGCGCCGCGAGATCGGTGATCGAGCGGGAGGCGACGACCTCGTCCCATACGGTGTTGATCAACGAGGCCCACTCGTGCGTAGGCGGCTCAAGCAGGACCAACGAGGTCGGCCCGGACAGCACTACCCACTCCCCTGGCGTATACGTGGCACGCCAGCGTCCCAGCGCTGCAGTCATCGGTCCTCCCCAGGCCTTGTTACTCAGGCTTCCGCGACATTGTCTCTTGGTCCGGCGTTCTAGGGAAAGTCAGGGGCTTTAGCTGCGCTAGCGCAGGTGTGGGCGCATGTTGGCGAGCGACGAAGGAGGTGAATCTCGCGGGCTGCCGGTCAGAGGGCAATCGAAGCCGGTGTGTAGCGATTCCCCTGGTCAGAGGCCAGCAGAAGGGGCTGCTTGAAGCGCATACCCGCCGTATAGTTTGTCTCGTGCTTGCTGACACCAGCACGTGGGTAATTGCGACTAGGCCGCAAGCCACCGCTCATCGTACGACGATTGCTGATGTTGCGCGGGAGGCGGGCGTCAACAAGGGAACGGTCTCGCGGGCGTTGCGCGGCATCCCAGGAGTCGGACCATCGACCAGGGAACGCATCATCGAGACGGCCGACCGGCTCGACTTTTCGGCGTCACATTTGGCGACCGCACTTGCCAGTGGACAGTCCAGGACGGTCGGCATCGTCCTTCCCACGCTGCGCTCTTGGTACTTCAGCGAGTTCGCCTCCGGGGCAAGCGAGATTCTCAGTCCCGCCGGGTTCCGAGTGGAACTGATCAATCTCGATGTCGACTCCGATTTCTTGGAGGTTGATTCGCCACAGTTTCGCAAGTTGTTCCGCGAGCTCGGCGCCGGGCGAGGCCGGGATGCGCTCCTGTTCGCGGGCACTATCTCAACGGAGCGAGATGAGGAGAGCCCCGACTCGGCTCGCGTACCGGTGCTGGCATCCGGCTCGCCGCTAACCAGCGTGCCAGGGATCTTCGTGGACAACCGCATGGGTGGACTGTTGATCGCTGAGCATCTGCTTGCGCTGGGTCATCGCGACATCGGTATCTTTGACGGACGCATGGCGGGCAAGCGCGATTACCACGTCTGGGATCAGCGGACCGACGGACTGCGCGACAGGATACGAGAAGCCGGGTTTGATATCGACAGCCGCAACGTTGTGTACCCAGGCGACTGCCACCCTACTGATGGCCAGCGCGCCATGAATGAGCTTCTCGCCAGCGGCCGGAAGCTTCCAACGGCGATCTTCTGCCACACCGATGAACTGGCGTTTGGCGCCATGGCGGTACTGCGGGCCGCCGGACTCCGCTGTCCCGATGATCTTTCCGTGGCAGCCTTTGATGATCATCCAATGTCTCGCTGGTGGGGTTTGACTACGGTAAGCCAGCATGCTCACGAGCAAGGCGTACGAGCCGCCCATGCCATGATCAAGGCAGTGTCGGGAGATGGCAACGGCTCGGAGAAGGAACGCCAGCAGGAGTTGCGCGTTGAGCTGGTCGTGCGTGGCACCACCGGCACTGCTCGCAACGGCGCCGCCTGACTTCCCGCACTCTTCACTCCCACACCCCAAGTCGGAAACCTACGTGCACGTCGCTTGCTTACGGTCTGCACAAGTTGCAACCTGTGCAGACCGTAAGCAACCTGTGCAGACCTGTGTCGTCTCGCTACACGACCGCCGCGCGTACGGATAGCACGTCTGGCAGATGCGCCGCGATCTGCCGCCAATTAGCGCCATCGTCAGTGCTCACGAAGACCGAGCCGTCGCGCGAGCCAAAGTAGAGACCCGCCTGCTCGGCATTGTCCGCAGTCATCGCATCGCGCAGCACCGCGGCAAAAAATCGATCCGGCAGGCCAGATTCGGACGGTGTCCAGGTCTCACCTACATCGTCGGAGCGCCAGACCCGCGCCTTGCCCTCCGGCGGGAAGCGATTGATGTCCGCCGCCAGAGGAAAGACGAATACCGTCTCGGGCTTATGCGGATGAACCACGATCGGAAATCCGAAGTCGCTCGGCAGCCCGTCGGCGATCGAAGTCCACTGGTCGCCCGCATTGTCGGAGCGGTAGACCCCGCCGTGGTTTTGCGCGAACATCCGGTGCGGCGCCTCAGGATGGGCAGTGATCTTGTGCACGCATTGCCCGAACTCAGGCAGCGGATCGGGCGCGAAGCCCACCCTGATGCCAGCGTTTGCGGGATTCCAGCTCTCGCCCCGGTCGTAGGTCCGATAAACGCCACCGGTCGACATGGCCACTGTCACGTGGGCCGGATCGGTCGGATCCGGCAACACCGAGTGAATCGCTTGTCCGCCGCCTCCGGGGTGCCACTGCTCGCGATGCGGGTGGTCCCACAGTGAACGGATTAGACTGTAGGACTCGCCCCGATCGGTGGAGCGGAACAGCGCCGAGGGTTGGGTACCGGCGTAGATCACGTCGGGATCGTTAGGACCCGCGGGCTGGATTTGCCAGACTCGCTCGACACTGCTGCCGAGCTCTTGCGGGAAACGTACGGCGGCACCTTGAGTCTCGGTCCACGTGTGGCCACGATCATCTGAGTAATAGACCCCAGGACCCCAATGTTCACTGGTGCCACCGACGAAAAGCCTGGGTTCTGTTCCTCTGGTGTCGATCCCGGTCCCGTAAACGGCTTCCATAAGGAACTGCGGCTCCGACCACGTCCACTCTCTGCGTTCTTCGTCGGACCGACCGACAAACAGCGCCTTCTTGGTGCCTACCAGGACAATCGCTTCCTTCATTCAGCCCTCCCCGACCTGT
>DATLQC010000120.1:0-2297 GCA_035535395.1 Propionibacteriaceae bacterium
CGCCGACTGGGAGTTCAGGCCATGGCTCTATCCGATGTCAGTCCATCGCGCCGCGACCTCTGCGCTCGGCTCGGTGCCGAAGTGGTCGATCCCACTGCTGGCAACCTGCCAGAGGCGGTGGCTGACCGGCTCGGTGGGCCCGCGACCCTGGTAGTCGATGCGGTCGGGGTAAACCGAACTGTGGCGGATGCAATGGCCGCGTCCAGCTTGGGGAGCAGGATCGTGCTGGTCGGCATGGGCTCGCCCCAACTGGATCTTGCTGCGTACACGCTCAGCACGGCGGAACGATCACTGATCGGGTCGTTCACCTATACCGCAGCCGAGTTCATCCAGACGGCGGAGTGGGTCGGCACGGTTCCCGAAGGGATCGGCGAGTTGATCGACGGTCGGGTGGGTTGGGAGGGGGCGCCGCAGAGCTTTGATGATCTTGCTCGGGGTCGCAGCTCGGCGAGCAAGATCTTGGTGTTCCCTCATGGTCCGCCAGACCGAGCTTCGGCATGACTACCAGGAAGATCGCCCACGTCCGCGCTTTCATTGTCGGCGCTGGAGGCGGCGCCGACTATCACGATCAGCAGGGTTACCACTGGATCGATGATCATATTGCGACGCCGATGTCGCGTTATCCGGGTTACGAGGAGAGCCGCCGCAGCTTTGGTCTTAATGTGTTGGGGACGCTGGTCGTTCAGGTTGAGGCCGACGACGGCACTGTTGGGTTTGGGGTGACGACGGCGGGGGAGCCCGGGGCGTGGATCGTGGAGCGTCACCTGGCGCGGTTTCTTGAGGGCGCTTCGGTGAATGATATTGAGAAGATCTGGGACCAGATGTGGAGATCCACCCTCTTCTATGGTCGTAAGGGACTGGTCCTCAATGTGATCAGTGCAGTCGATCTTGCTCTGTATGACCTGTTGGGTCGGCTGCGGCAGGAGCCGGTCTACGCCCTGCTCGGCGGTGCGGTGCGTGACGAGTTGATCTTCTACGCCACCGGCGCCCGTCCTGATCTTGCTCAGCAGATGGGGTTCATCGGCGGCAAGCTTCCCCTGCACCACGCTGCACATGAAGGGCTGGCCGGACTACGGGCGAACATCGAAGAGCTCGCGGCGATGCGAGACAAGGTCGGCGACGACTTCTGGCTGATGTGGGACTGCTGGATGTCGCTGGATCTTGACTACGCCATCCGGCTGGCCACCGCAGCCCACGAATACGGGCTGAAGTGGCTGGAGGAGGCATTGATCCCTGACGACTACTGGGGCTACCGCGAACTTCGCCAGAAGGTGCCGCCCGGGATGTTGATCTCCACCGGTGAACACGAGTCAACGCGGTACGGATTCCGGATGCTGCTGGAGATGGGTTGCGCCGACATCCTGCAGCCAGACGTCGGCTGGTGCGGGGGCATTACGGAGCTGATCAAGATCTCCGCGCTTGCCGACGCGTACGGTGCCCTTGTGGTTCCGCACGGGTCGAGCGTGTACTCCTATCACTTCGTGATCACCCGGACGAACAGCCCGTTCTCGGAGTTCCTGATGATGGCCCCGGAGGCTGATGAAGTGGTGCCGATGTTCTCACCGCTGCTGGTTGGCGAGCCGGTGCCGGCCAACGGTCGCATGAAGCTGCCCGACACGCCGGGTTTCGGCGTCGAGCTCAACCCCGACGTCGAGCTGATCCGGCCGGTGACTCGCTAGTTGGATCGGGCCGGCACCACGGTCTGGCGTTGGCTGCCGAGCCCTTCGATGCCGAGCTCGATGACATTACCGGCTTTCAGCCACACCGGGGGCTGCATGCCCATGCCGACCCCAGGTGGCGTACCGGTATTGATCAAGTCGCCTGGCTCGAGCACTAGGAACTGGCTGAGATAGTGAACGATGAAGTACGGGTCGAAGATCATCGTCGATGTCGACCCATTCTGGCGCCGCACACCGCTCACATCGAGCCACATCCTGAGGTCGCGGACATCGTCGATCTCATCCGGTGTGACGAGCCATGGTCCGGCTGGGTTGAAGGTCTCCGCCGACTTCCCTTTCGACCACTGGCCGCCGCGCTCGATCTGGAAGGCTCGCTCGCTGACGTCGTTGACGACCAGGTATCCCGCGATCGCTGACCGGGCTTGCTCGACCGCATCGAGATAGCTCGTTCGGCTACCGATCACCACGCCCAGCTCAACCTCATAATCCAGCTTCGTGGAACCGCGCGGGATGCGGACGTCATCGTTCGGGCCGACAAGCGTGTTGGGTGACTTGGTGAACATGATGGGCTCGTCCGGGACTGCCGCACCGGTCTCTGCAGCGTGGTCGCTGTAGTTC
>DATLQC010000121.1:0-36984 GCA_035535395.1 Propionibacteriaceae bacterium
GACCTGTACGAGCTGCCGCCTGAGGAGCACGCTTCCGTGCAAACAGTTCCCGACAGCTTGGACGGTGTGCTGGACAACCTGGAAACCGATCATGATTATCTGCTCGCAGGCGATGTCTTTACACCCGATCTGATCGAGACCTGGATCGAGCTAAAGCGCGAGGATATCGATGCCGTGCGACTGCGTCCGCACCCGCACGAGTTTGAGCTCTACTACGACGTCTGATCGTCGCTGATCTCTGCAGCCCGAACTAACGGCGGCTGACCCTGGGGAAAGTATCCAAGGTCAGCCGCCGCTTTCGTTTCCGCCTATGAACCGCCGCTAGGCCTGCCACCAACGACGACGCACAGGCGCGTCCGACCCGGGCATTAGGGTGCCTAGGTGCTGAACGTCGCACTTGCCGTGTTGTCCGGACTCATCTGGGGCGTCGGCGACTTCGCCGGAGGCAAGGCGACCCAACAGGCTGCTGCGCTGCCCGTCGTATGGGTTTCGAAGCTGGTGAGCCTGCCATTGCTCGCGATCTACCTGGTGGCGACGTATGTTCCCATTACTCCCATTGGCCTGGCCTGGGGTGCCATGTCGGGCGTAGCGGGCCTCGTCGGCTTAGTGCTGTTCTATCGTGCACTATCCGCCGGCGCCATGACCGTTGTTGCACCGGTCACGGGCGTCACCTCGGCTGCGATTCCGGTCGTCGTCGGCCTGCTGGGCGGCGAACGGCCGTCAGGCCCACGGCTCCTTGGGGTTGGCTGCGCGCTGCTTGCGATAGCCCTGGTAAGCATTTCGCCGCACTCGTCAGGCCAGCGTCAGGTGATCAGTTCACGACTGGTAGCAGCGGCGCTCGGCGCCGGCGGAGGCTTTGCGCTGTTCTTCATACTGCTAGCCCTGGCAGGTGATGCGGCTGGCGGCTCCGCTGGGCTATGGCCAATTGCGGGTTCTCAACTCAGCGCATTGATCATCTGTGGCCTGCTGCTTCTCATGACGCGACCTGGACCGTGGCCGCGCCGGACCAGCTTGCGCTTCACGATGGTGGCCGGCCCGTGCGACATGACGGCGAACGCGCTCTTTCTGGTGGCCAGCCGCAGCGGCGATCTCAGCGTCATCGCCCCGCTAGCCGCGCTGTATCCCGTGACAACCGTGATCTTGGCTCTCATCATCGACCGGGAGCGCCTGCACGGTGTTCAAATAGCCGGGCTAGCCTTTGCGGTCGCTGCGCTGGTGCTCGTAAGTGGGTAATTGAGTAACGGCAGCGAGCTTCTAGGACGCACCTGTAGCCTCGCACCGGGAGGCAAACATGCACGCAGGTTGCGAGTATCCCAGTCGGGTCGCGATGGTGAGCATGCACACCTCCCCATTGGCGACGCCGGGAGTTGGGGACGCTGGAGGACTCAATGTTTACGTGGCCGAGCTAGCGCGACGGCTAGGCGAGCGTGGGTTGAAGGTTGATGTCTTTACGCGCCGTGACAGGCCCGACGTGCCCGACATCGTCGAGGTCCATGAGCACACCAGAGTGATTCATCTCAAAGCCGGACCGGCCGAGTACGTTCCCAAAGAGGCGCTGCACTCCTTGACTGAGGAATTCCGCGCTCGGCTGGAGGCACGGCTTGACGGTCATGATCTAATTCATTCCCACTACTGGCTCTCCGGTGAGGTCGGGCTGGAGCTGAAGCGCAGGCACGGCCTGCCCCTGGTGCACACCATGCACACCATGGCACGGGTGAAGAACTCTAATCTCGGTGCGGGTCAGTCAGCCGAGCCACATGTACGCATACGCAGCGAGGCCGCGATCGTTCAAGCGGCCGACGTACTCACTGCCAGCACCAGCGATGAAGCGGCCGAACTCCGTGCGAATTACGGCGCGCAGGACTCCCAGATCATGATCGTTCCTCCGGGCGTCGACCTGCACACCTTCCATCCCTGCAATCAGCCGAAGTCGCGGGCTCATCTGGGGGTAGCGCAGGACATTCAGGTGATCTTGTTCGTGGGCCGCATCCAGCCGTTGAAGGCACCGGACGTGTTGATCAAAGCTGTTGCGGAGCTGGTGAGACGCGAGCCGCGACGTCGTGATCATTTGCAGTTGATCATCATTGGCGGGCCCAGTGGCGCAGACGCGGAGTGGTCAAAGACACTTGGTCCACTGGCAATCGATCATGGCATCGACGACATAGTCGACTTCCGGCCACACTCGGTGCGCACGGAGCTGTTTCGCTGGTACTGCGTCTCTGACGTTGTGGCGGTGCCGTCCTACAACGAGTCCTTCGGCCTCGTCGCGCTCGAGGCGCAAGCCTGCGGTCGACCGGTGGTCGCAGCCGATGTCGGAGGACTCCGGCAGACGGTCCGGGATCGCTACAGCGGTCTACTTGTCAAAGGGCACGACGAACGAGAGTGGGCCGATGCCCTTGCCACGATCCTCGATAATCGTGATGAACGGACCAAAATGGGCGTCAATGCGGCAGCGCACGCCGCGACCTTCAGCTGGGACAACACCGCTGCCGCCACGCTCCAGGCGTACTGGGCCGCCATGAGGGCCTCGTTGCTCACGGCGTGACTCGACTATCCGCTGGCCCCCCAAAAGACCTGCTCCACAACCTTCCTGGCTCGCCGGGTCACCCGACGATAATCGGCAAGCAGGTGTGAGGACTCCCCCGCACCATAACCCAGCAGCTCAGCCAGACTCGCAAGCTCGCGGTTGTCACCAGGCAGCGAGTCGGAGCCGCGGCCGCGCATCAGCATGATCTGATTGCGAATCCGGCTAGCCAGAGTCCATGCGGCCTCCAAATGCCCAGCGTCCATCGCATCAATGACGCCGGCGTCACAGGCGGCCCGCAGGGCCACGATTGTCTGCGTCGACCGCAGGGCGGAAAGCCTATGGGCATGCTGCAGCTGGAGTAGCTGAACGGTCCATTCAACATCCGCGATGCCGCCGGGTCCGAGTTTGGTGTGCTTGGCAGGATCAGCACCACGTGGCAGCCGTTCGGCTTCAACGCGCGCTTTGAGCTTGCGGATCTCGGTGAGCTGCGATGCACTCAGTCCGCCTTCCGGCCAGCGGTGCTCATCGATTTCGGTCATTAAAGCCTTGCCGAGCTCTTCGTCGCCCGCGAGCGCGTCAGCGCGAACCAAGGCCTGGAGCTCCCAAGTCGAAGACCAGCGGCTGTAGTAGTTGCGATAGGCGGTCAGCGAGCGGATCAGCGCACCGCCCTTGCCTTCAGGACGCAGATCGGCGTCGATGCTCAGCGCAGGATCAGCGCTTGGCCGGGTAAGCAAAGTCCGCATCTCGTTAATCACCCCGGTTGCAAGCTTGGTCGGATCACCGTTGGAGTCGGCAGCGTCCTCCATCACGAACATGGCGTCCGCGTCCGAGGCATACGACATTTCCCGGCCACCCCATCGACCCATCGCAATTACTGCGATCCGAGGTACGTCGCCACCGGCAGCCTCACGTGCCACGGCCAAGGTCGCATCGATCGTGGCTGATGCCAGCACAGTGAGCGCCTGCCCGACGCTCAGCACATCGTTCTCCCCGAGAAGATCGCCGGCCGCCACCCGGAACAGCTCTCGGCGGCGGATCGCCCTGATCGCCTCGACAGCCGCGACGCTATTGCTCTGTCTGCCGGCTGCTGCATGCATCTCAGCCATCAGCTCAGCCAGTGATCGAGGTCTCAGCTCTTGATCATCAGCCAGCATCTGCACAGTTTGAGGTGCTCGCTTGAGTAGCTCTACCGCGTACCGGCTGGAAGCGAGGATGCGGGCCAGTCGCTCAGCCATTGCGCCCTCATCGCGAAGCGCCCGCAGATACCAGGGGGTCGTCCCCAGCGCCTCTGAGACCTGACGGAATGCCAGCAGGCCATGATCAGGGTTTGGTGCTCCCGCGAACCAGCCCAGCATTGCCGGCAATAACTGGCGCTGAATCTCGGCCTGCCTGGTTACACCTTGGCTGAGCGCTGCTATATGGCGCAGCGCCGCCGTTGGGTCGGCGTATCCCAACGCTTTCAGCCGGTCCAGGGCTGCGTCGGTGGTCAGCCTGAGATCCTTAGAAGGGATCTTGGCCACCGCGTCCAGCAGCGGGGAGTAGAAGAGTCGCTCATGCAGCCGGCGTACCCGCTGAGCAGTGTGCCGCCAGGTGCTCAGCAGCTCCTCCACCGGGTCCTTGTAGCCGAACGAGCGGCCCAGTCGGCGAAGATCATGATCATTGTTGGGTAGCAGATGGGTACGCCGCAGGTTGTAAAGCTGGATGCGATGCTCAAGTGTGCGAAGGAATCGATAGGCCAGAGCGAATCCCTTGCCATCCTCACGTCCCACGTAGCCGTTGTCGATCAAGGACTTCAGCGCCGGCAGGGTGGCCTGTGACCGCAGTCGCTCGTCGACCCGGCCGTGTACCAGTTGCAGCAGCTGGACGGAGAACTCGACATCGCGCAGGCCGCCCTCGCCCAGTTTCAGCTCTCGACCCTGATCACGGGGCGGGATATGGGCGACGACGCGCTTGCGCATCGCCTGGGTATCGGCGACGAAGTTCTCTCGTTCCGCCGCTCGCCAGACCATCGGCGTCACAAGATCGACGAAAGCTTGCCCGAGTTCCAGATCACCAGCGGCCGGTCGAGCCTTAAGCATCGCCTGGAACTCCCAGGTCTTGGCCCATTTTTCATAGTAGATGCGATGACTGGACAGCGTGCGTACCAGCTGGCCCGCCTTGCCCTCCGGTCTCAGGGCCGCGTCGACCTCCCAGATCGTTCCGGCTGAGGTGTGTGCCGAGCAGATGCGAGTCATCTCAGCGGCCATCCGCGTGGCAATCTGTACTGCCTGATCGTTGCTGATCAACGGCGTACCATCCGCGTCCAAAACCGGCTCGGCGACAAAGAGGACGTCGACATCGCTAACGTAGTTGAGCTCCTGGGCGCCACACTTGCCGAGTCCGACCACGGCCAGCCGTGTCTTCAGAGCGTTCTCACCAAGTTTGAGTCGGCTGATCGAGAGCGCGGCCTCAAGCGTCGCGTCGGCGAGGTCGGAGAGTTCGTCGGCAATATCAACGACTGCCTCGATTGGCTCGGGCGCACATAGATCACGAGCCGCAATCCGCAGCAGCGCTCCACGATAGGCAATACGCAGCTGATCGCCCGTGGCGTCGGTAGCGATGGGCAGCGGCGATTCGGCATCAGCACCTGTCGCCTGCAGCAGCTCCTGCCGCAGCGACGCCGCAGGAACCTTGACCAGCTCGCTCTCGAGGAGCTCAATATGCTCCGGATGAGCGATCAGGTGATGGGTCAGCCGATTGCTGGCACCTAAGACCATGATCAGCTGGTGAGCCAGGATTGGCGCAGCAGTCAAACGAGACAGCAGCCCTGGCACCCGGTCGCAGAGCCGGTCCAACCCCGCCAGCGCCTGGTCGGGATCGGCAGACTGCGCCAGCAGATCCAGCAGCGGCTCATGCTCGTCGTCCCAGTGATCGATGACGCGTACTGCTGCTTCGGCGTCGACGAATCCGCGTCGCGCCAGCGTGCCTTGGGTCGTCTCGATCCGAATCATTTCCCTCGATGCTACTGAGCAGGCACCGTCTTGATCGATCAGCACTCACTCGGTCGTGTCTGGGGCTGGTAGCGTCGCCGCGGAGGTCGCAACTATGGCAAGAGATCCTCAGCAGTGAGGCAACGACTGGCGCTGCAGCAGGCCTTTCTGGAGCAGTCGCGAACGGTCTTGGGCTGGCTGTATGGCTTAGCGCCCGAGGTCTTCGAGCGGCCAAGTGTGCTGCCTGGCTGGAGTGTGCGACAGCTCGTCGGTCACCTTGTCCTGGTCCATATCCTCGCTAGGCACTCGTTGGATCAACCGACGAAGGAACCTGCGCTCCCGAGCCATGAGTACGTGAAGCGGTATCGCCGCGACGTGGAGATGATCATGGCCGCAACCCTCGAGGCATCCGAAGGATTACCCGGCCCTGAGGTAGTGGCGCGGCTCGGTTCGGTCATTGATGATCTTGCGATCCGGCTCGATGCGGGTGTCCAAATGTCGCAGGTGATCATTGCCCCGCGTGGTCCGACCACAATCGAGGACTACCTCACGACCCGCATCGTGGAGATAGTCGTCCATACCGACGACCTCAACCGCTCGCTGCCCGAAGCCGCACCAGCGGAGCTGCATCGCGGTCCACTCTCGCGGTGTACGCGTACCCTCGCCGGCATCCTCGCGGCCCAACATCCCGGCCGCTCCGTGGAGGTCCGGGTGCCGCCGTACGCCGCAGTACAGTGCGCGATCAGGGGTGCGATCAGCGATCCAGGGCCAACTCACACCCGCGGCACTCCCCCGAACGTCGTGGAGACCGACCCGCTGACATTTCTTCGGCTGGCTACCGGTCGCATTACCTGGGCCGATGCGGTAGCGGCCGGATCGGTCCACGCATCCGGCCTGCGTGCCAACCTTGCCTCGGCGCTGCCTCTACTCTCCTAGCGGCAGACTTGTCAGAATCTGAGCACCAGATTTGGTGCTGGAGTTCTGACAAGCCGAAGCGAGATGGAGCAACAAAGTCCGAGAAACAAGTCGCTACTGGCGGACACGCTGGACGCGGCCAGCCGTCGGGAGTTCATTGGGCGCGCCGCGGAGTTGGCAGCGTTCGACGCATTGCTCGAGCGCCCGGAACGCGTCAGCGTCCTGTGGGTTCGGGCCTCGGCGGTGTCGGCAAGACGGCCTTGATGCAGGCCTATGTCCGTCGGGCTAGGCAGGCTGGCTGGGCTAACAGCTCGCATCGATGGGCGTACCGCGCAGTCAGCGCAGGCCTTTGCCAGCGCAGTCGAGTCTGCCGTCCTACGGTGAGGGCACCCTCTGAAGTACTGCCGTACGCATCCGGCCTGTTCAGCGCCTTCCCCGATTTGCGGTTCGAGCTGCATGTCACCGCGGTCGATGAACCGTACGTGGTTGCGCAGTGGACCATGATCGGCACCCAGTCTGGGCCGCTCAACGGGCTGCCGCCGACCGAAGCGCGCATCAAGCTCCCCGGAATCGACGTCATCACCTTGGGTGAATCAGGACTGCTCTCGGTCGAGGGCTACTTCGACCACTGGACCCTCCTCGAGCAGCTCGGCGTTCAGGTCACAGTTCAGCCGACAAACGTCGGACCTTTTGGCGTTTGGCACATCCGTCCGGTTCCGCTCCTCCAATACCAGCGTCCCGGGCGCGCTCAGTATGACGTGGATCGACGTCCGCTCCGAGGCGGAAGCCGAGGATGTGAAGCAGCGGAGCCGTGCAATCGCTGCTGAGATGGCAGGGTGCCCGGCTTCATCGGCTGGGTAGGGATCGGCATCGCGGAGCGGCTCTACACCATCACCCTGTGGGACGATCCCGAGACCATAGGGCAGCTCAGAGCAAACAGCCTGCACAAGGTCGCGGCCCGAGAGGTCTTCGAGACTGACTTCGGCGCTGCCTTGCATACCGGAGTCTGGGTTCCCGAGCACCTCAATCCGCAGTGGCTGCGGTGTCCGAGGTGCGGAACCATCGTCGACCCGGACCGTCCCGACCAGTCCTGCCCTTGCGGCGAACCGTTCCCAGGGCGACGTACATACGTCTAGAGGATCAGAGGTGGATCAGAGGACGGGCAGCAGCCGCGTTAGCTCCAGGGGCGTCACCTGTCGGCGATACTCCTCGAACTCCGCACGCTTGTTCCGCAGGAAGAAGTCGAAAACGTGCTCACCGAGCGTTTCGGCAGCAAGATCGGACTGCTCCATGGTGTGGATCGCCTCGTCTAGGTTCCGTGGCAGCGGTGAGATGCCGAGCGCCTGCCGTTCCCGTTCCGTGAGAGACCAGACGTCGTCCTCGGCACCTTCGGGCAAGTCGTACTCACCCTCGATCCCGGCCAATCCCGCCGCCAGCACAAGCGCAAAGGCCAGATAGGGATTGGCGGCGGAGTCGATGGAACGCAGCTCAATCCGAGCCGAAGATCCCTTGTTTGGTTTGTACATCGGCACCCGGACTAGCGCCGAGCGGTTATTGCGCCCCCAACAGATGTAGCTGGGCGCCTCGCCGCCACCGGCCAATCGCTTGTACGAGTTGGTCCACTGGTTGGTTACCGCGGTGATTTCGGCGGCATGCCGGAGCAGGCCGGCGATGAAGTAGCGCCCAATCTTCGACAGATGGTGTTCTGCGCTGGCGTCGTAGAAGGCGTTGTTATCACCTTCGAAGAGCGACATGTGGGTGTGCATGCCCGATCCCGGATATTCGGTGAAGGGCTTGGGCATGAAGGAGGCGGAGATGCCCTGGGACAGCGCAACCTCCTTGACAACCACCCGAAAGGTCATCAAGTAGTCGGCCGTGGAGAGCGCATCGGCGTAGCGAAGATCAATTTCCTGCTGACCTGGAGCACCCTCGTGGTGGGAGTACTCCACCGAGATGCCCATCTGCTCCAGCATGGTGATCGCGCGGCGCCGGAAGTCAGTGCCCAAGCTCTGTGGTGTGTGGTCGAAGTAGCCGGACTGATCTACCGGAACAGGCGGCTTGCCCGGCTTGATCGGGTTTTTGAAGAGGAAGAACTCCACCTCTGGATGAGTGTAGAAAGTGAATCCGAGATCAGCGGCCTTCTTGAGCGCCCGCTTCAACACATAGCGCGGGTCGGCGTAGGAGGGCGAGCCATCAGGCATTGTGATGTCGCAGAACATCCGCGCCGTCGCGGGGCTGGTGTCCCGCCATGGCAGCACCTGGAAGGTCGAAGGGTCGGGATGGGCGAGCATGTCGGACTCGTAGACCCGGGCGAAACCTTCGATCGCTGAACCGTCGAAACCCATGCCCTCGGCGAAGGCTCCCTCCAGCTCGGCCGGTGCGACGGCAACCGACTTCAGAAAGCCAAGAACATCGGTGAACCACATACGGACGAATCGCACATCGCGCTCTTCGATCGCCCGCAATACGAACTCGGTCTGCTTGTCCACCCGGCCAAGTCTGCCGCTCGGGATGTAACAGCAGGGTTACGGACCGAGGGCTCCGACTCAGGTCTGGCCCATGCCGCCGCCGTGCCGTCGCGTCGTAGTCTCGTGCCGTGCCTCATCTACGGATTGCCATGGCCCAGGTCAATGCCACTGTCGGCGACATCTCGGCCAACGCGGACCTGGTCATGGACTGGTCAAAGCAAGCAGCCGATGCCGGCGCACATCTCGTACTGTTCCCCGAGATGATGCTCACCGGTTACCCAGTCGAGGATCTCGCGTTGCGAAGGAGTTTCGTCGAGGCATCGCGGACTTCGATCAATCGACTGGCAACCAGGCTGCTCGACGCTGGGCTTGGTGATCTTGTCGCCGTGGTCGGATACCTCGACCGCACCGACGAACCTGATCATCCCAAGGGCGGGCATCCACTCAACGTTGCCGCAGTGCTACACCAGGGCCGTGTCGTCTGCTCGTATGCGAAGCACCACCTGCCCAATTACGGGGTATTCGACGAGTACCGCTATTTCAAGCCAGGCAACGAATTGCACGTGCTGCGCATCCGAGGCATCGACGTCGCAGTCGCCATCTGTGAAGATCTTTGGCAAGACGGCGGCCCTGTGGCCGCGACCGCCGAAGCGAATGCCGGACTATTGGCGGTGATCAACGCCAGCCCGTACGAGCGGGACAAGGACGACGTACGCGGCGACCTGGTGAGGCGGCGTGCCCAGGAAGCGGGCTGTCCACTTGGCTACGTCAACCTCGTCGGCGGGCAGGATGAGCTGGTATTCGACGGCGACACCATGATCGCCAGTCCAGACGGCACGATCTTCGTACGCGCGGTGCAATTCGTCGAAGACCTCGTTGTAGCTGATCTTGATCTGACGCCCGGCACGGCGCCGCTCCAGCCGGAGGTCGCCGAGGGCACCGTCCCGGCCGAGCCCGGCCAGAGCGGCATGATCATCCTTCGCCATCACATCTCCGATGCGGGAGAGGCGCCTGGTGAAATGATCACGCCGGTTGTCGCGAAGCCGCTCGAAGCCATGGCCGAGGTCTATCTCGCCTTGGTAATGGGCCTGCAGGACTACTGTCACAAGAACGGAATCGAGCGGGTCTATCTCGGACTGTCCGGAGGCATCGACTCAACGCTGGTTGCCACCTTGGCATGTGACGCGCTCGGCGCAGACCGGGTCTATGGCATTTCCAACCCCAGCGCCTACTCCTCTGAGCACTCCAAGAGCGACGCCGCGGAGTTGGCCGCACGGACCGGCCTGCATTTCACCTCGGTGCCAATCGCCCCGGCTGTCGACGCGTTTGATCAGATGCTCCAGCTGGACGGCATCGCCGCCGAGAACCTCCAAGCGAGAATTCGCGCCGTGATCTGGATGGCGGAGTCCAATCAGCACACACCCTCGATCGTGCTGGCCTGCGGCAACAAGAGCGAGCTCGCCGTCGGCTATAGCACGATCTACGGAGACGCGGTGGGCGGCTATGCGCCGATCAAGGACGTACCGAAGACGTGGGTTTGGAAGCTGGCGCGCTGGCGAAATGAGCAAGCCGAGCAGCGGGGCGAGACCCCACCGATCCCGGAGAACGCGATTACCAAGGAGCCCAGCGCCGAGCTAAGGCCCGGCCAGAAGGACACTGACTCGCTACCGCCCTATGAACTGCTCGACGACATCCTCGACGACTATGTCGAGGGTGACGCAAGTCATTCCGACATTGTGAAAATGGGCTTTGATCCCCAAGTAGTCGACCGGGTCATCCGGTTAGTTGATCTTGCCGAGTACAAGCGGCGGCAATATCCACCGGGCACCAAGATCAGCTTTAAGGCATTCGGCCGCGATCGGCGGTTGCCGATCACCAACGGCTGGCGTGAGGGCCGTTGAGGTGGCGTTGAGGTGACCTCTTTCCTTTGCCTGACGTCGGGGTGGTCAGATCCGGTCCTATCCAGGTAGCGGGATATGCCAGAAGGCCTCCCCGGCTGGTACCCAGACCCTGCAGGAACGCCTGGGCGTTATCGGTACTGGGACGGCTCACAGTGGTCGACTGTCACCACCTACGATCCTCACCAACCGCTGCCAACCGATGCCGGCTCGGCTGAACCTCCAAGCGATGCTCCAGCGGAGGGGGCAGCTACCCCAGTCTCGGGAAGGCGTCGGCTCGCCCTGCTCATCGGCGTACTCGCGGTCGTCGTGACCGCCGTCATTTCAGTAGCCGTCTACCTGGGCAACCACCGGCAAGCCGACACCGCAGTGCCCACCCCGTCAGGGAGTTTGAACGCCTCTTCGGCTCCTCCGACAGCGGGACCATCGCGGGGCCTCTCACCCAGCGCGACGCCAGCAAGTCCGGTACCGCTGCGCTGCCCTAAGGGCAACCCCGATCTCCGGGCTCGGCATCCCAGCGACGGCCGAGTGTACGGAGGCAATTTGTCGTTCGCAGAGCAACCCACCTTCGAGCCGGCAGCGCTTGAGTCGCGCTTCAGCTTCGCCTACGACGTACTGCAGCAGACTCTCGAAGTGAGTCAGGACCCGGGCTGGATTGCGCAACTGGCGGTCGGTCAGCTGCGCGCAAAGGACGGCTTCGTCGACGATCCGCGGAACACCGCGGAGAACTTGGTGCGCTGCGTGATCGCCGGCAAGATGTACAGCCCGTACCTTCCGACCCGTAGCGATATCCGTAGCGAGAGTCTGAGCATCAATGGTCATCGCGGATGGCTCATCGACAGCGAAATCACCGTTGACCGACCCGACCTTCCTGTCGCTGGCGATCACACGATCTTCATCGTGGTGCGCGATGGAAAGGATTGGGGATTCTTCTTCGGTGCGGTGCCGATCGGTAATGCGCAGCTTGACGCCGTACTGGCCAGGACGATACGGGGGCTGCAGGCTAGCTAGCCTTCAGCATCCTCTTCGGAGGTGACGATCATCGACGCCAGCCGCGGTGCGCCGAACGTGGTGGCCATCGCGACATCGCTGGCGTCGCGACCTCGCCCGATGAGCACCCGGCCCTTGCGTCGCTCGTTGTTGCGCGGATCGAAGGTCCACCAGCGATCCCCCAGATAGACCTCCATCCAGGCCGCAAAATCCATCGGTAGATCGCGATGCGGGATCTCAATCTCTGGCAGGTAGCCGAAGACATAGCGAGCGGGAATGTTGAGGGCACGGCAGAACGAAACCGCGAGGTGGGTGAAGTCCCGGCACACTCCATATCCGCTGGTGTGAACATCGGCGGCCGTGGTCCACGGGTTGCTAGCGCCGTATTGGAATTGGAGATGATCATGAACGTAATCGCAGATGGCTTGCACCCGCCGGTAGCCCGGCGGGGTGTTGCCGAAGCGTTCCCAGGCCTCGGCGCCGAGCACGTCTGGCAGGCAGAAGCGGCTGGGAAGAATGTAGATCAGCGCCTCGTCGGGCAGCTGATCTGGGGTTAGCTCGGGCACCTCCTCGTCGACATCCTCTACCGCGTCAGGCGCGATCACGGTCGCCCGATAGTTGATCACCGAGCGCCCGGCCGGCACGATCAAGCGTCGGCAGGGATTGCCGTAGAGGTCTGTGTAGGCATGAGTCGGCCCATCAGGCTCCAGCGACCAACGGGCGTCGATCACGTCGACTTTTTGATCACTCAACGGCTCTACTTGGAACACTGCGTGAACGTCGGTCTCCGACTCGTGAACGAACTCACAGCCGACCGTCAGGCGGCGCGTCATCGCCACCAACTCGCCTTGTCCGGAACTGGCATCAGGGTCTCTCCTCGCTGACGGCCTCAACAAATCGGCCGGAGTTCAAGAAGACAAGATCGTAGCGCCCGATCAAGCTGCGCACCTTACGTGGACGCGTCTATGCATCTCGTATCCCGAAACGGCGTCTCGGCAATACCGAATCTCTATATTCTCTAGCGATCCAGTAGAGATAGAGGATTATTCCTCTCGACCGAAGGTGACCAATCATGTCCCTACGCAAACTCGTGGGCGTACGCACCGTGGCGGCATTGATCGCAGTGGCTACCACAATCCTGCTCACCGGCTGCGTCGGTGGCGCTGCCACAGCGCCGGGCGGTGCTGGAACGACGCTGCACCTCGTCGGTTACGCGGTACCCAAAGAGGCGAACAACGCAATCCAGGAAAAGTTCGCCGAGACGCCCGAAGGTAAAGACGTCACCTGGGAGGAGTCCTACGGGCCCTCAGGCGATCAGAGCAGAGCTGTGGTTAACGGCCTCAAAGCTGACTACGTCAACTTTTCCCTGGAAGGCGACGTGACCCGGCTCGTCAAGGCAGGCTTGGTCGACGAGAACTGGAACTCCGGACCAACGAAGGGCATCGTCTCCGATTCCACCGTCGTGATCGTCGTCCAGAAGGGCAATCCGCTCGGCATCAAGGACTGGTCAGACCTGACCAAGCCGGGAGTCAAGATCGTCACTCCCAACCCGTCGTCGTCTGGTTCGGCACGCTGGAACATCCTGGCGGCCTACCAACAGGTGATCGCAAATGGCGGCACCGAGGCCGACGCCAAGGCTTACCTCACCAAATTCTTCAACCACGTGGCGGCGCTGCCAGGCAGCGGACGTGATGCGACCAACGCCTTTCTGAATGGCTCAGCCAATGTGTTGATCTCGTATGAGAACGAGGCCATCCTGGCCCGCCAGTCTGGTGAGGACTTCGACTACATCCTCCCCGACGCCACTCTTAAGATTGAGAATCCAGGTGCGGTGCTCAAGAACGCCAACCCCAAGGCCAAGACCTACCTCGATTTCGTGCTGAGCCCCGCGGGCCAGGAGGAGTTCGTCGAGAAGGGCTTCCGGCCTGTCGTGGCGAACACCCCTATCGGTGAAGTGACCGGTGCCAACAACCCGGCCAAGCCGTTCCCCGTGCCGCCCAAACTGTTCACCATTAGCGACCTCGGTGGCTGGGACGCGGTCAACGCAAAGTTCTTCGATGAGGGCGGGTTGGTGCCCGAGATTCAGAAGGCAACTGGCAGGTCTCAGTGACTCCAGGCGCTGGAACGGTGGATGCCCAGCAGCTCGCACCCGCTCCACCAGCAGGCGCGGCCACCACTGGTGGCCCCGGAAAGCGACACCGTCTGCCCCGTGCCAGGAGCGCAACCGCGCTTACGCCCGTTTCCGGGCTCGGGCTGGGCATCGCGTTGACGTGGTTCAGCCTGCTCGTGCTGATCCCGCTCACGGCGGTGCTCGTTCAGGCCTCGGCCGGTGGCTGGTCGGCGTACTGGGATGCGCTGACCAGTTCTCAGACGCTGGCGGCGCTCAAGCTCACCGTCGGTCAGGCCGTGCTCGTCACTGCGATCAACGTCGTCATGGGGACTGCTATCGCCTGGGTGCTGGTTCGTGATCAGTTTCCCGGCAAGCAGCTGCTCGAGGTCGTCATTGACATTCCCTTTGCACTGCCGACGATCGTCGCCGGTCTGGTGTTGCTGAGCCTGTACGGGCCGTCGGGCCCACTCGGCGTCAACTGGGCTAACACTCGCGTTGCAGTCTTTCTGGCTTTTCTCTTCGTGACGCTGCCCTTCATTGTGCGAACCGTGCAGCCGGTACTCCTGGAGCTTGAGCAGGAGGTCGAGGAGGCGGCGGCCTCGCTGGGGGCCAGCCGGTTCACCACTTTCCGGCTTGTGATCCTCCCCAGCCTGGCGCCGGCGATCACCTCGGGAGCGGCGCTGTCGTTCTGTCGGGCGATCAGTGAGTACGGATCGCTGGTCTTACTCTCCGGCAACCTGCCCTACTCCACCGAGGTGGCATCAGTGCGCATCATGTCCTCAGTCGAGGGCGACCATCTCACCGCGGCGGCAGCGCTGGCATCGATCTTGCTTGTGGTCGCACTGATCGTGATCATTACGCTCGACGTGATCTCCCGGCGGGTGGCCCGCTATGCATGACACCGCTGCTCACCGGGTCATCCGCTGGGCACTGCGGCTGATCGTGATCGGATACCTGTTCTTCCTGGTGATCTGGCCGGTTGGCTTGGTCGCAGTCAAGACCTTCGCAGGGGGTCTAGCTCCGGTGATCAATGCCTTGCGTCAACCGGAAGTGATCTTTGCCTTTGAGCTGACTTTGTCAGCTGCTTTCTGGGCGGTAGTGATCAACACGATCTTCGGTGTCGGCATCTCGTTGTTACTGGTGCGCTACACCTTCCCGGGACGCCGCGCGCTTAATGCGATGGTGGATCTGCCGCTATCGGTCTCGCCCGTCGTCGTGGGGCTTGCGCTGGTGCTGGTCTACAGCGGCCGTACCGGCTGGTTAGGCCAGGGCCTGGAGCAGGCTGGACTACAAGTCATCTATGCACCGCCGGGGATCATTATGGCAACGGCATTCGTCAGCCTGCCGCTAGTGATCCGCGAAGTCGTTCCGGTGCTCACCGAGATCGGAACCGAGCAAGAACAGGCCGCCCGCAGCCTCGGCGCCTCAGGCCTGCAAACCTTCGGCCGCATCACCCTGCCCGCCATCCGGTGGGGATTGATCTATGGGGTAGTGCTGAGTCTGGCCCGATCCCTCGGTGAGTTCGGTGCAGTCAAGATCGTCTCTGGCGGCGTCGCTATGCGGACCCAAACTGCGACGCTTCTGGTCGAGGAGCGATATCAGCAGTTCGGGCTCGTAAATTCGATCACTGCGTACACAGCAGCCTTCATTCTGGCGCTCATCGCTGTGCTGGCCTTGATCATCGTAACCAGCCTTCGACCTGGCAAGGGGGCGTCCCAATGAGCATCAAGATCGCCGGCGTCGGCAAGAGATTCGGTGACTTTGTAGCGCTGGAAGACATCGACCTCGACATCGCAACGGGCGAGCTGACCGCATTGCTTGGACCGAGCGGCGGCGGCAAATCAACTTTGCTCAGGATCATCGCCGGTCTGGAAGTTGCCGACAGCGGATCAGTCGAGATCGAGGGAGTCGATGCCACCGGGTTGCCGGCCCAGAAACGCAACGTCGGCTTTGTTTTCCAACACTACGCGGCCTTTCGGCATCTCACCGTCGAGGGCAACGTCGCCTTCGGGCTGAAAGTACGGAAGCGGCCTCGCAAGGAAATCACCGCTCGAGTGAACGAACTGCTCGAGCTGGTGCACCTGTCACAGTTCGCCAACCGCTTGCCTGCTCAGCTCTCGGGTGGCCAACGGCAGCGCATGGCCCTGGCCCGCGCGCTTGCCATCGAGCCCACCGTGTTGCTGTTGGACGAGCCTTTCGGCGCCCTCGACGCCAACGTCCGCAAGGAGCTGCGAGCCTGGCTCCGACGGCTGCACGACGAGGTACATGTCACCACTGTCTTCGTCACCCACGACCAAGAGGAAGCGCTCGACGTCGCTGATCGGATTGTCGTGATCAACCAGGGTCGGATTGAACAGGTCGGCCCTCCTGATGAGCTCTACGATCGCCCAAACTCAGAGTTCGTGATGAGCTTCCTTGGCCCAGTGACAACGCTCGACAACCATCTGGTGCGCCCACATGATTTGGAGATTGAGACACATCCGCTCGAGGGCGCGTATCGGGGGCGGATCGAGCGCTTCAACCGTGTGGGATTCGAGGTACGACTCGACGTCCGGCTAACCCAGGACGACGTGGCGCCACCGGTGCTCGTGACGCTGACGCGAGCCGAGGCGGCCGCCAAGGCACTGGAGTTGGGAGTGCCGGTGTGGATCAGGCGAGTGGCAAACGCCTCTCAGGTCCGAATCACCGCACCAATTCCGACGAGCGATAACCCTCTCGACCTTCCAACCCCCGACTCGGTGCCGCAACCTATGTTCACCTAAGCTCCGGTCGCTCTGCACAGGTTGCAACCTGTGCAGACCGTCAGCAGCCTGTGCAGAGCTATGGCTAGCCGAGGTTCTGTGCACAATCAGAGATCGTCGTTCCAGCGCGGATCGTTGTCGTACTCCTCGTTGCGCTCTTCGACCCTTTCGAGTGCGCGTTCGGCCTCCTCGCGGGTTTTGTAAGGGCCGAGCCGGTCGGTGATCTTGGTCGCGTTATCGTCCGGTACCACCGTGTGGGTCTTGAGGTCAAACCACCAATCGCCCTCCGCCATCTCACCCCTCCTTCGGGCTGCGCGTTTGAGTCTTTGGAGACGATGTCGTCATTGGGAGCCTAGTCTCTTGTTACTGACCGGTGCTTGGCCGGTCGAGAGATCGAGGTGGGCGAACGCAGCGGTTGGCCCTGAAGGTGCGAGCATTATTTGGGCAAGTCCCCGTAAGATCACGAGGTGACCATCCAGCCCGCGACGATCTCGCCTCCACGCGAGGTGCCAGCCAGCATTGCGAGGCCGCCCTACGTGGGCCGGGCTGCTCCGGCTCCATACACCGGCGACGACGTGCAGTCGCCCGAGATCATCGAGACGATGCGAGTCGCGGGTCGGATTGCGGCGCAGGCAATGCATGCGGCGGCGGCAATCATCAAGCCGGACGTAACAACCGATGACCTGGATCAGGTCGTCCATGAATACTTGATCGCTCACGGGGCGTACCCCTCAACGCTCGGCTATCGCGGGTTCCCGAAATCCTGCTGTACATCGGTCAATGAGGTGATCTGCCACGGCATCCCGGACGCTCGCCCGCTCCAGGAGGGTGACATCGTCAAGATCGATGTGACTGCCTATATCGGCGGCGTCCATGGGGACACCTGTGCGACCTTCTGCTGCGGCGACGTCGATGAACCCAGCCGGCTGCTCACCGAGCGCACCCACGAGGCGTTGGTACGCGCGTTCAGCGCTGTCAAGCCCGGCCGCCAAGTCAACGTGATCGGCCGAGTGATCGAGAGCTACGCCAAGCGCTTCGGCTATGGCGTGGTGCGTGACTACACCGGTCACGGCGTGCATACCGCGTTCCACTCGGGCCTGGTGATTCCGCACTACGACGAGCCCGCCTACGACACGGTGATCAAGCCCGGCATGACGTTCACGATCGAGCCGATGATCACCCTCGGCACCGGCGATTGGTACATGTGGGACGACGGCTGGACCGTGCTCACTGCTGATGGCAGTCGCTGTGCGCAATTTGAGCACACCCTCGCAGTTACCGAGAAGGGCGCGGAAGTCCTCACCCTTCCCTAGCATTAGTCACTAGGCTGAAGGGTGGACGAGTCGGTCAGGCGATCGCGGCGACGTGCATACGTCGCCGAGGAAAGTCCGGACTCCACAGAGCAGGGTGGTGGGTAACACCCACCCGGGGTAACCCGCGGGACAGTGCCACAGAAAGCAGACCGCCTCTGACGACCGATGAGGTGCTCGCCATCTCATCGACACGGAGGTAAGGGTGAAACGGCGGTGTAAGAGACCACCAGCATCCCAGGTGACTGGGATGGCTCGGTAAACCCCACCTGGAGCAAGATCAAAAGGACGCGTACGCGTCTGCGGAGGCACTCGAGGGCTGCTCGCCCAAGTCTCCGGGTAGATCGCACCAGGCCGTTGGTAACAGCGGTCGCAGATGGATGATCGCCCCGGCCGGCAACGGCCGCGACAGAATCCGGCTTATCGACCGGCTCGTCCCTATAAGTCTGGTGCTCGACCGTGACAGGAGCCGATTCAGGGTAGGAGATCACTGACCCGCCGCGGAACTTGAGACTCCAGGAACCGCCGGGTCGCAGTGATGCCGGGTAGGAGGTGACAGCAATGGCCCCATGGATGTGGACCGTAATCGAGTCTTGGTCATCATCATCCTGGTGATCGTGGTCCTCCAGCTGATCTAGAACTCCACCAAACCCTCCGCCTAGTCTGAGCGGAGGGCTTTGCACGTTTGGGGCCTGGGCGCATGCAGGTCCCACTGAGCAGGCGGTGATCGACCGGCCATCCTTCCCGCCAAGAGTCGTGGGCGATAGCGTGCATTCAGGCAAGCCTGTCTGCCACGGACCACCGCCACGTTACAAAAACTAGTGACCGCGACCAGGAATGCAGGTTGCGCACCGAGGAAGGTTGACCATGACCCAGACCGCCAGCACCGACTTCCCCGCCCTCGACAGCGATCCCATCGAGAAGCTGGCCATCGACACGATCCGCACCTTGTGCATGGATGCCGTGCAGGCCGCGAATTCCGGGCATCCAGGCACCCCAATGGCACTCGCGCCGGTGATGTATGCGGTCTGGCAGAAATTGCGCTTTGATCCGGACCGTCCAATCTGGAGCAACCGCGATCGCTTCGTGCTATCCGCCGGCCATGCGTCGACGTTGCTCTACTCGGTGCTCCATTTGGCTGGCGTCAAGTCGGTCAATCCGCAATATGAAGTCCTCGGTGAACTCGCTGTGCCTCTCGAGGATCTGAAGAAGTTCCGCCAGTTGGACTCCAAGTGTCCTGGGCATCCGGAATACCGCTGGACTGCAGGCATTGAATGCACAACAGGTCCGCTCGGCACTGGCATTGCGACCAGCGTCGGCATGGCGATAGCCGGCCTGTGGCAGGCGGCCACGTTCAACCGACCCGGTTACGAACTCTTCGACTACAACGTCTACGCGATTGCTGGCGATGGCTGCCTCATGGAAGGCATCGGCGCCGAGGCAGCCTCACTTGCCGGCCATCAAAAGCTGTCCAACCTGTGCTGGCTCTACGACAGCAACAGGATCACAATCGAGGGCAGCACCGATTTGGCCTTCACTGAAGACGTCGCCACCCGTTTCGAGGGCTATGGCTGGGCCGTCCAGCACGTCGACGACGCCAATGATCTGGACGCGCTCAATAGAGCACTAGACGCGTTCCAGGCTGAGCAAGACCGGCCGACCATGATCATCGTCAAGAGCATCATCGGCTACGGCGCTCCCACCAAGCAGGGCAGCCACTCTGCGCATGGTGAACCCCTGGGCGTCGAGGAAATCCGCGGCGCCAAGCGGTTCTACGGCTGGCCGGAGGACGAGAGCTTCCTCGTTCCCGAGAAGGTACGCAGTCACTACGCCGACCTCGGCAAGCGTGGCGCCGACCTGCGCCAATCATGGGATGAACTCTTCGGTAGGTACAACGAGGAGTACCCGGAGCTCGCCGACCATCTGGACAAGATGCAACGCCGGCAATTGCCTGAGGGCTGGGACGCAGACTTGCCTGAGTACCCTGCCGATCCGAAGGGCGCTGCGGGCCGGGACACCAGTCAGAAGGTGCTGAACATCGTCGCCCAGCGCGTGCCGTGGTTGATCGGCGGTTCATCCGATCTTGCACCGTCCAACAAGTCGCGTCTCACCTTCGAGGGCGCCGGTGACTTTCAGCCGGAAAACCGTGCCGGCCGCAACCTGCATTTCGGAGTCCGCGAGCATGCCGCTGGTGCCATTACGAACGGGTTGGCGCTCAGCAAGATCAGGGCGTACCAGGCCGGATTCTTGATCTTCTCGGACTTCCAGCGCGGCGCGTTGCGATTGTCGGCGCTGATGGAGCTACCGGTCATCCATGTCTTCACGCACGACTCCATCGGCGTCGGTGAGGACGGCCCAACCCATCAGCCCGTCGAACAGCTGGCATCGCTACGCGCCATGCCAGGCATGATCGACATGCGGCCGGCCGACGCCAACGAGGTCGTGGAAGCGTGGCGCGTGATCATGCCGCTGCGGCACGACCCGGTGGCAATACTCTTGTCGCGGCAGGCGCTGCCGACGCTGGATCGCAGCAAGTACGCCTCTGCAAGCGGACTCGCCAAGGGCGCATACGTGCTGGCCGGTGATCCCGACGAGACGCCGCAGGTGATTTTGATTGCCACTGGGAGTGAAGTCGCGCTTGCCATCTCGGCGTACGAGCAGCTTGTCGATGAGGGAATCAAAGCACGTGTGGTCAGCATGCCGTCCTGGGAGCTCTTTGACCGGCAGACCGACGAATATCGCGACAGCGTACTGCCGCCTGACGTGACCGGCCGCGTTGTGATCGAGCAGGCCTCCTCGTTTGGATGGGATCGGTGGGCCGGCACCAAAGGCGAGATCATCGCGATGAGTACGTTCGGCGCTTCTGCACCGCTCAAAGCGCTGCAATCGAAGTTCGGGTTTACTCCTGAGGCAGTGGTGGCGGCAGCCAAACGTCAGATCGGCGGTTAAACGGTCCGCGCGACCTCAAACGCCACCGCGCCCTTGGCATAGTCGGCCGATGTTAGGCGGACTAGCACCTCCTGCCCCAGGCGCAGCCGATCACCGATGAGACGGGCTTCGATGGCCGGTTCCTCGATCAGGACGGTGCCATGCTGTTTGTCGCGATTGACTTCGATCACGGTGCCCATGAACTTCTGGCCAATCCTGCCAGCGAGCAGATAGACCTCGAGCAGATCGATGATCGCTTTCTCGTATTTCTTGGCCCGTCGTTCCGCGACTGCCATCTGCTCGGGGAGGCCGTCGAGCGAGCGGAAGACCCAGGACGGGACTGGCTGATCTGCGCACAGTGCAACGCAGATTTCCCCGGAGTAGCGGTCCACAAGGCGGCGCAGTGGGGCCGTAGTGTGGGCGTAATCGCTGGCAAGTGCAGCATGATCGACATCTTCAGGGATGCCACCGCTGAAGCTTCGATAGCCGGCTCCGCGGAACAACCTGGTGGCGGAGTTCAGCATCGCCGCCTGATCCGGACGAGCCGGGTTGAGCGTACGGACGAAGTCGTGATAATCCATCTCCGGGGGCCAAACGATCCGCAGCGCCTTGGCGACATGACGGAGCCTGCCCAACGAGTACGCGTCGGCTGGCGGCATAGTCCGCAATACCCCGACTTGTCCGTACAGCATGATGTGTGCGGCCGCCATGCCGGCTAACAGCGAGATCTGCGCATTCCATCCCTCCACGGGTTCGGGGGCTCGGAAGCTGAGAGTCCAGCCGTTTCCATGACGCTGGATCTCTTGCTGCGGAATCTTCAGGCTGACGCCGCCGCGATCACGTTCCCGGATCTCCCGCCACTGGCCCACCAGCTTCAGCAGGGTAAGAATCGGGCGGGGCGTGCTGGCATCGATCTCTTTCTGGGCTTCGTCATAGCTGAGCTGGGCGCGGCTACGTACCCTGGCCCGTACCACCTCCGCCGAAAACATCTGACCGCGATGGTCCAAGGTGATTGTCCACAGCAGCGCTGGTCGGACTTCATTCGGAAGCAGGCTGGCCGCCCCTTCGCTCAACACCGCCGGATGGAGCGGGGCTCGACGGTCGGGCGCATAGAGCGTGGTGCCACGTCGGTGCGCCTCAAGATCGATCGGGTCACCTGGCCGAACAAACGCTGCCACATCGGCAATCGCGTACGAGACCACGAACTCACCACTCGGGCCGCGCGCAATGTGCAACGCCTGATCAAGATCACGAGAACCGGCGGGATCGATCGTGATCAACTCCAGATCCGTACGGTCAAGATCGGGAAGTCGCGGCTCGGCCGCAGCCTTCTCAGCGGCGGCCTCGACTTCGGGAGGGAAGTCCGACGGCACTTCGGCTACAGCCCGAATGGCCCCTAAGCCCTCCGCGAGCTCCTCAGGCACAACTGGTGGCAGTCCGAGCTTGCGGGCTGGCATGATCGCAGCTTATCCGTGTTTGATTGCTCCGCTCGCTGGCGCTCGCTCCGCGCGGATCGCGCCGTTGAGCCCGCCTCCTTCGTCGTCGCTCGACGACGAAAAGCATGTCCCTCGCTCCTCCTCACCACGGCGGGGGCGCGATCCGTGTGTGATTGCTCGCTGGCGCTCGCTGTGTGTAATTGCTCGCCGCGATGTTCGCTGGTCAGCCGGGTCGATCGACCAAGTACTGTCGCGGAACCGGATCGCCGTCCAAGGCGCGGTTGACCAAAGCGTCGGCAGCTTTGTTGAGTTCCCGCGGCACCCAAGTCCACGTCACCGTGGCCGGTCGCAACCGGGCCGCCTGGAGCGCCAGCACCTTCATGTCGGCATGCTTCACCTTCCAGCGCCCGGCCATCTGCTCGATCACCAACTTGGAATCCATTCGCACTTCCAGCGCCGCCGTTGGGTCGAGTTCGCGGGCCATCTCGAGTCCGGCGATCAAGCCGCGGTATTCGGCAACATTGTTCGTCGCGCGTCCGATCGGCAGGCCTTCGGCTGCCAGGACCTTCGACGTTTGGGCGTTTCGTACCACTGCTCCGTACGCCGCTGGGCCCGGGTTGCCGCGCGCGCCACCGTCGGCTTCAACGATCAAGCGACTGTCTGACTTGGCCTCCGTCGGCTCGCCTGTGTCATCGAAGAGGCCGGGTCCACTACGGTCGCCAGCCGGGTGATTGACCATTACAAACCCGACTGTGCCAAACCGGACTGTGCCAAACCCGACTGGGGCGTACGGATGAGGATTCGGCCGCATTCCTCGCATCGCAGCACTTCGTCTTCAGCTGCCGCCGAAAACGTCCGCAGATCCGCCGCGTTGATCTCCAGCTGACAGCCCGTGCAACGGCGTTGCCGAAGCTCAGCGGCGCCGATGCCTCCATGATTGGCGCCGATCTTGTCGTAGAGAGTCAACAAATCGTCCGGTATCACAGACACGATCTCGGCTCGCTCGGCGCGCAGCCCAACCATCTTGCCCTCGAGTCCGGCAAGCTGACGATCGCGTTCGGCGATGGCCTCCTCCAAGTCGTTGTCGACTTGTGCTATGCGCGCATGCAGCGTCTCTCGACTCGCCATCGCCGTCTCGAGTTGCTCCATCACCTCAAGTTCGGCATCTTCCAGATCGCTGATCCTCCTTTTGAGGTGGCTGACCTCCTCCACCATCGAGGAAAGCGCCTTGGGGTCGGCAACGGTGCCGTTCGCAATCCGAGCCTGATTTCGCGTCAGCCGCTCCCGGACCGGCTCGAGGTCACTCTCGGCTTTTGCCTGCTCCAATTCCAGGTCTGAGATGGCGGTCTCCGCCGCTACCAGATCTGAGGCCAGCGCCACTCGCTGTGTTTGCAGTTGGGCAATCGCCGCATGCAGCGGCAGGGTCTGGCGCCGATGGTTGAGTTGGGCGAGGGTTGTGTCGACCGTTTGCAGATCTAGCAGGCGCAGCTGCGCACCTTTGTCGGCCCTGATTGCCCTCATCCTCCTCAGCACCCCGGAGCGCTGGTACGCCCGCGGCACAACCCTACTGATCGCTCATCGCAGGATTAGGGCCGGTTACTAGCACCAGTGCCTCGCTCGGGCCCACATTACGGATTTCCACGTACGCGGTGCCGGATGGGGTACGACGTACCGGTATCTGGTTGCCGACCGAGTGATCACCGGCGGCTCCACCGGCGGCCTCCGCCGAGTTCATGATCACGGTAAAGGTCGAGTCCGGCGGATTGAGTTCGGCACCGACAAGCACGTCGGCACCACGAGCTTCCAGCCCGTTGGGGTTGATGATGCAGAGGGCCTCCTCATCGACGAGGATTCGCGACCAGCCAAATAACTCCCCGGCCCGTGCCCGGCCCCATGGTTCGCCGAACACAGAGACTTGCCGCAGGTACTGGCGACCGGAGCGCAAGACCGGGAAGGCGGCGCGGACAGCCGCAATTGCCGCGATCTGCAGGTAGAGCGGGTGCTTAGGGTCGAAGCAATGGATTCCCGCGGTGCCAAATGGTCCGAATCCGGGGAGTTGATGATCAAGACCGTCCCCGCCACCGGCTCCTGGAACTCCGGCCCTGCCCGCCGCCCTTGGAAAACGCGGTCCGAACATCGCCTCACGCAAGTAGCGATCATGACCACCCCATTCAGGCAACCACTGCCACTCCGCTCGTTCTGGACCTGCAAACCCTTGCTCGGTCCCGTAATACAGGCACGGAATCCCGAGGGTCAGCAACTGCAGAGCCGTAGCCGCCGACGCCTGATGATCATTTGCGGCACGGGCGGCAAACCGAAGCTTCTCACCATAGACGTGATCATGATCATCAAGGACCGACATCAGCTTGTCGCCCAGGTTGCGATGGGAGCCGAGCGGCGCTGATCCAACGTCGAAGCCGCTGAAGTAAGGACCGGGGTCGGCCAGACCTCGAGACAGCTCCCGGAGTGCGAGCCGCCCATCACTGATGTCTAGTGCCGCGTTCAAGTTGCGCCCGACGGCATTGAGATAGCGGTTGGCGAAGTTATCGTCTGGAATCTCTGCAACAAGGAAGAAGTCGCGCTTTCCAAGGTTGGTCGCGAACTCTTTGATCGCCCCGCAAAAGTTCCGCGCCTGCTCATAGCTGACATGTTTGACGGTGTCGATCCGGAAACCGTCACAATCGGTCAGTGCGATCCAGTACATGTACGTCCGGGCAAGAAAACTCAGGGTTTCTGGCGCGAGGGCGAAATCGCGCAGGTCCTCAAAGTCCGTGCGGCGGAATTGAGCGTCGTCGGTATCGGCAAATTTGCTGGCGTCGAGGCTGCCTCTTCCAGCGCGTGTGTAGCGGTCCGGATCGGTGAACTCCTTCGGCCATATGCCATCCTCGCCGCCAGCAATTGCGCCGATCCGCTGACCTTGGGCGCCACGCCAGTCTCCAAACGGATACTGACCCTCGGTATAGGTCGGCTTCTCCGGGCCACCGGGCGTGCCGGCCGGGTAGAGCCAGTTCGCACCTGAATGGTTGTAGATCACATCAAGCAGCACCCGCATGTCCCGCTGGTGGGCCTGCTGGACAAGATCGACCAGGTTATTGCGGCTGCCGAATCTCGGATCGACCTCCAAGAAGTCCTGAATTCCGTATCCGTGGTAGGTGTCGAGATGCCCGCGCTGCCGAAAGACCGGGCTCAGCCAGACGGTGCTAATGCCTAGGGCCTGAAGGTAATCGAGCTTGCTGCTGACTCCTGCCAACGTCCCGCCCTGGAAACGATCACCTCCCGACAGAGCCCAGCTGATCCACTGCCACGGCTGCCCATTGGTCTGGTCTGGCCGGGCGTCTGTCAGCCTCCCGCGGTCAAGCAGCGGCCGCGTGCCCTCGGCGCCATCGCTGAACCGATCGACGAGCAAAAAGTAGACGACCTCGTCCTGCCACGAATCGGGCGAAGGGTGATATTGCTGCCGACGGGGCAAATCCAGCACCGCCAGCGCATCGGGGCGGGGAGCCGCCAAAGTGTCCTCAATGAAGCTCATCAGGATTCCTTTCACCGTCTCGCATCACCGTCTCGCACAGAAACAGAGCCGTCAGGAGAGGCGCCAAATACATGCGGATCCGCGGCTTAGGGGCGGGCGTTCCACCGTTCCAGGGCCGGCGCCCCTCGATCTTCGCCCAGCACCGACACGGTGCCTGTGTCGAGCGGAAAGTGCACGCCCAGGCTCAAGTCGAACCCGAGCCAGCGCATGGTCAGCGCCCGGAGCGCATGGCCGTGACCGAAGCAGATCGCCTGATCGACGCCTGATTCGCGGACCCGAGCGACTACGCGGTCGAGCCGACCCGCTACCTCTGCAGCTGTCTCCCCACCGGGAACCTCACCGTTCCAGATCGTCCAGCCCGGCACCGTTTCCCAGATTTCCTTGCTGGTCTTGCCCTCATAGTCGCCGTAGAACCATTCGGCAAGATCGTTGTCGATCTCTGGTTCGTACGCGTCAACGAACCCAGCCAACTCCGCGGTCTCCAGGGCACGTCTGCGTGGGCTGCTACGGATCAACTGGAAATCTTGCGGCGAAAGGTGGCCCTTGATGGCGCGGGCCAGCTTCTTGCCGGTCTCGGTGAGCGGCAAGTCGGTAATCGAGGTGTGTCGGCCGGATCGACTCCATTCCGTTTCGCCATGTCGGACGAGAAACAGACGTGTCGGCATGCGGTTCACCGTATCGGTCGACGCGTCCTCAGTCGGCCGAAGGCTTTCGACAAGCTCAGGCTGAGATCCAACGATCGGCCCAGTGCAACAATGGCACATGTGAGCGATCGACGGCCCGAGCTGCCGAACCGCCAGATCCCTTTCTCGGATGCCTTCAAGAAATTCATCGTCGAAGGCTGGGCGCCGCACCCCAAAGATCTCCCAGATCAACTTGCTGCGGCCGTCCCGGCCCGGCGGCGCCGGGAACGGATCAGTGCTCAATTTCCTGGCGATCGGCTGATCATTCCCGCAGGTGGGCTCAAGGTCCGCTCCAACGACACCGACTACCGGTTCCGCCCACAATCGGCCTTTGCTCACCTGACTGGTCTTGGCAGCGATCGCGAGCCGGACGCCGTGTTGGTGCTGGAGCCCACCGACGCCGGGCATGATGCGATGTTGTACTTCAGACCTCGCGCCCCGCGCGACTCTGAGGAGTTCTACGCCGACAGCCGCTTCGGCGAACTGTGGGTCGGTCGGCGGCAATCGCTGGAGGAGATGAGCGCGCTGTGTGGTATCCCGTGTGCATCTATCTCCGAACTACCGGATCATCTGCGAAAAGACAGCGACACGATCTCGCTGCGAGTGCTGGCGACCGACCTGGACTCTGAAATCCGCAGGCTCGTCGACGAGGTCCGCAGCTCCCGACCGGCTGCCGAAGATGATCAAGAACTGTCGACGATCGAGGAAGCCGATCGCGAGTTTGCGATCGCGCTCAGCGAGCTTCGGCTGATCAAGGATGCCTTTGAGATTGCCCAGATGCGCGAAGCGTGCCGACAGACGGCGCTAGCGTTCGAGGCAGTTGTAGCGGCCATGCCCGAGGCAGTACGGCGCGGCCGGGGCGAACGCTGGATCGAGGGCATCGTCGGCTTGCATGCCAGGCACGCCGGTAACGCCGTCGGCTACGACACCATCGCCGCCGCCGGTGACCACGCATGCACACTCCACTGGATTCGCAACGACGGTGACATCCACGAAGATGAACTGCTGCTGCTGGACGCAGGCATCGAGCTGGATTCCCTCTACACAGCAGATATCACGCGCACCTTGCCGATCAGCGGACGCTTCAGCAATGAGCAGCGGATGGTCTATGACGCTGTTTACGAGGCGCAGCAGGCAGGCGTTGCCGCAGCGCGCCCGGGCGTCAAGTTCTCTGAGGTTCACAAAGCAGCGATAGAAGTGGTCGCTCGGCACCTTGACGCCTGGGGATTGTTGCCGGTCAGCGTGGAGGAATCGCTCGGCGAGCAAGGTGGACAGCATCGACGTTGGATGGTGCATGGGACGTCGCATCATCTCGGCATCGACGTACATGACTGTGCACAGGCCCGGCAGGAGAACTATCGGGAAGGCATTCTGCAGCCGGGCATGATCATCACCATTGAGCCTGGACTGTATTTCAAACCTGATGACGAGCTAGTGCCAGAGCCGCTGCGTGGCATCGGCGTACGGATTGAAGACGACATCTTGATCACTTCGGACGGCAATGAGAATCTCTCGGGCATGCTTCCGCACAGCAGCGCCGAGGTCGAAGCCTGGATCTCGGGGATCTGGGGAGGCAACTAGTTAGCTAGGGCTCGCTGCGCCCGTGTGTTTGATTGCTCCACTCGCTGCGCTCGCTCCGCGCGGATCGCGCTGGGATGCCGCCTACTTTGTCGTCGTTCGCCGACGTATCGCCTCACTTCTCCGCAGCACGGCGTCGCGCGATCCGGTGAGCGTAGCCGCTATTCAAACGCCGCGGCCCGGGCGCCGGGCATACCCTGCAGCATCTCGCGGGCTTGCGCGGCAACCTTGTGCTCGCAAAGCACCTCATACTTCGTTGCGACAGTGTGAGTCACTGAGGTGAAGTCCCGCCGCCCACGGCTCATCGCGTACGCCGCGGCGCTGAACCCAATGCCGAGCGCAACGCCGATCGCCAAGGAAACCAACAACAGCAGCAAGATGCTCTGCGGCCGAGTGAAGATCAACATCACCAAACCGACGAGCAGGCCAGTGGAGATGCCTGACTGCAAGCCCTGGGTAATCACGGTGCCCCAGTTGCGCCGGCCAAGAACCCGCTCGACTGATTTCAGATCGGTACCGACAATGGCCAAGTTCTGCACCTCAAACTTCTGGTCGGCCAAGAAGTCGACGGCTTTCTGTGCGTCCTCATAGCTGCCGTAGATCCCGACCGACTGGGGGAACTGCAGCTCGAAAAGAGATCCGAACTGCCGCGGCGGCATAGCCATCGTGTCCTCCTCAGGGGTGGCTATCCCAATTTACTCGTTGGAGCTATCGATGAGTTGGGCGTTGCCTGCCGATCTCCGAGCGTCGGCACTGCACGAGCAGCTCCAAACAAACCCCGTCAGATCTCGTGCCGAGTGAACACGCAGAACTCGTTGCCTTCTGGGTCTGCGAGTACGTCCCAGCCGATCTCGTCATCGCGGCTGCGAAGCAGCCTGGCACCCGCCGAAAGTACGTTCTGGGTCTCGCCCCAGATGTCCCAGTGCACGCGATTCTTGACGGTTTTTGGCTCCGGAACCCACTGGAAAACCATCGCCCACGGCATCCCGGGTGCCCCATCGATCCAGGAAAATCCTCGGTCCTGATCGTGACAAACCTCGCAGCCGTACCGTTCCGCCCACCAGGACGCGATCCCGACAGGATCGGCCGAGTCGACAACTACTTCATAGACCCGATAGTCGGGCAGGGTTTGGGGATCGCGAACAAAGGCACAGAGCTCGCCGCCCTCCGGATCAGCAAGCACTGTCCACGGCTGCGTCTCATCGAGGATGACTGCACCGAGATTGGTCAGGTCTGAGACAGCCGCCACATGAACATCGATGTGCACGCGCTGCTTGACCGTCCGCGACTCAGGCACCGTGTTCACCCAGAGCGTGTGCTCGGGGACATCATCAACCAGCCGAAAGTCGCCGCCACTCGGCTCGGCGCGAAGGCCGAGCGCGGACGCCCAGAAAGTGGCGAGGAGCTCAGAATTAGTCGCGTCGATGCACAGGTCCTTAAAGCTGTTCGTCTCGGCTGCTGCCATGTCCAGACCATAGCTGACGTGATCTTGAGACATTGAGGATCGGCCCTAGGGTTTATTTGGCAGCTACTCGCGCAATGCCGACGCTCGCAGCTAGCCGAGATGTCGACGTCGGGCTGTGATAATCGAAGCGTGGCAGCGAGCGCAACCTCGGTCTTCATCTCACGCATCCGGGGCCTGCCAGTCCTCGACAGCGCTGGGGACCAGGTGGGCAAGGTGCGCGACGTTGTCGTACAGCGCCGAGCTGCCGGCCGGGCGCCACGTGTCAAGGGCCTCGTGGTGGAGCTATTCGCACGGCATCGGATTTTCGTCCCGATGGCTCGGGTACGCAGTATCGACGGCATTCAGGTGGTCATTACCGGCGTCGTCAACACGCGCCGCTTCGAGCGCCGGGAGTCCGAGATGCTGGCGATAGACGACCTGTTCGACCTGGCTGTGGAGCGCACCGACCATCCCGGTTCGTCGGTGATCTTTGATGTGGCGATGCGGCCGGCACGTTCTCACGACTGGGAGCTGTCACAGGTGGCATTGCGGGAAACCGGAAGCCGTCGGCGATTCGGCCGTCGCGGTCATGTCACCATCGTTGACTGGTCCGAGATCAAGATTTTGGGGTTCGATCGACGCCGAGGTACTGACCAACTGTTGGCGCAGATGGCGGACATGAAGGCCGCCGACATCGCTCGCGAACTTCACGAAATGTCGCGGGAGCGACGAGCCGAGGTAGCGTCCGCGCTCGATGATCAGAAACTGGCCGACGCCTTGGAAGAGCTACCCGAGGATGAACAGGTCCAGTTGATCTCTGAGCTCGACACCGAGCGTGCCGCCGACATATTGGAGGAGATGGATCCAGACGATGCTGCGGACTTGATCGCCGAGCTGGCCCCTGAGATGGCCGAAGTGCTGCTGGGACGTATGGAGCCCGAAGAAGCCAAGGATGTACGGCGGCTGCTCAGCTATGCCGAGTCGACCGCTGGGGGGATGATGACTCCGGAGCCAGTGATCTTGCCGCCGGATGCAACCGTTGCGGACGCACTGGCTCGGATCCGTGATGCAGAGCTCACCCCGGCCCTGGCCTGCATGGTCTACGTGTGCCGACCGCCCTTGGACACTCCAACGGGTCGCTTTGTCGGCGCGGTGCACTTCCAGCGACTGCTCCGGGAGCCGCCGTCGACGTTGGTTTCTGGCTTGGTCGACACCGAGCTGGAGACCCTAACCGACCAGGCGAACGTGCATGAAGTGAGCCGCTACTTCGCGACCTACAACCTGGTCAACGCTCCGGTGGTCGACCCTGATCATCGCTTGATCGGTGCGATCACGGTGGACGACGTACTTGATCACATGCTGCCTGAGGACTGGCGCGGCATCGAGCTGGACGCGGTGTCGGCGAAGCCG
Organism: Propionibacteriaceae bacterium; assembly: GCA_035535395.1. Lineage (GTDB taxonomy): Bacteria > Actinomycetota > Actinomycetes > Propionibacteriales > Propionibacteriaceae > Microlunatus. The sequence goes on from DATLQC010000121.1 coordinate 30,937, forward strand.
CCGGAGGAGGGGGCGGTCGCCCATGGCTAGAGCCGTGCGGGAGGCCGAGCGGCTCGACGTACCGGGCAGGCGCAAGCGCTCCACGATTCCGACGATCAAGGTTGATCGGGAGGCCTTTGGCAAGTTTGCCGAGGCGTTTGCCCGATTCATGGGGACCGCCCGATTCCTGTTCGGGATGACGGTTGTCATCGTGATATGGATCCTCTGGAACGTGCCGTTCGGTCCACCTCGGCCCCGCTTCGACCCGTACCCATTCATCTTCTTGACCCTGGTCTTGTCGCTGCAGGCCTCCTACGCCGCACCGCTGATCTTGCTCGCACAGAACCGGCAGGAGGCGAGGGACCGGGTTATCGCGGAGCGGGACCGCGAGCAGGCGGCACAAAGCCGCGCCGACATGGACTTCCTGGCACGCGAGATTGCCGGCCTGCGGATGTCGGTCGGCGAATTGGCTACCCGCGATTACCTGCGGTCCGAGCTGAGGGCTGAGTTGCGTGCCGTACTCGCCGAACTCGACGGTGAGGATGGTCTCCGCGACCCTCGCCGCGCATTAACCGCTGACTGAGGGTCACCCGGATCGCGCGCCGCCGTGCTGAGGAGGAGGGGCCGACATGCTTCTCGTCGGCGAGCGACGACGAAGTGGGCGGCTTCCCAGCGCGATCCGCAGCGAGTGGAGCGAGCAATCGAACACAGCTCTCACCTAGGCTGGGTGCGTGCCCGACTACCAGTCCAACCCAATCTCGGCAACCTCCACCACTGAGCATCCGCTGGTACCTCAGATTCGTCAGGCCTTGCGGCGAGTGGATGATCCTGAGATTCGCCGTCCGATCACCGACCTGGGCATGGTTGATCGAATCGATGTGGACGCCGAGGGGCGGGCACGCGTACGGGTGCTGCTGACTGTCTCCGGTTGCCCGTTGCGTGACACGCTGCACCGTGACGTGACCGCGGCGGTGGGTGCTGTATCCGGAGTTACAGCGGTCGATGTCGAGCTGGGTGTGATGTCTGATGAACAGCGTGCGGCATTGCGCGGCCTGCTCAAAGGCGGCCAGGCGGAACCCGAGATCCCCTTTGCCAGGCCGGACTCGTTGACTCAAGTCATCGCGGTCGCCTCAGGCAAGGGTGGTGTTGGAAAGTCCTCCGTTACGGTGAACCTAGCCAGTGCCCTCGCTGGCTCTGGGCGCAAAGTCGGCCTCCTCGACGCCGACATCTACGGTCACTCGGTCCCGGCAATGCTCGGCATCGCTGACGCCCGGCCGACCGCAGTTGAGGACATGATCATGCCGGTGCCAGCCCTAGGTCTCAAGGTGATCTCGATCGGCATGCTCAAGCCACGTCGGGATCAAGTGGTTGCCTGGCGCGGCCCGATCCTGGACCGGGCGCTCACCCAAATGCTGGCCGACGTCTACTGGGGCGATCTGGACTTTCTCCTCATCGATCTGCCCCCGGGCACCGGCGACGTGGCAATTTCACTGGGCCAGAAACTGCCCAGCGCCGAGGTGCTGGTCGTCACGACGCCCCAGGCTGCTGCTGCTGAGGTTGCTGAGCGTGCGGGCACCATGGCGTCGATGATGAATCAACACGTCATCGGCGTCGTGGAAAACATGTCGCATCTGGTGATCAGTTGTCCTGACTGCGGCAAGGTCCATAGCTACGAGATCTTCGGCGCCGGAGGCGGCACCGAGGTGGCGCGAGCACTCAGTACCCGCCTCGGATATGCCGTGCCGCTACTGGCGCAGATACCGCTCGATCCCCAGCTCCGCGCTTCGGGTGACTCCGGCGTACCGCTGGTCGAGGCCGATCCTGACCAGCCCGCGGCAACTGCGCTGACCTCTCTGGCCGACGAGCTTGTCAAACGCGGCCGAAGTTTGCTGGGCAAGCAGCTGGGCTTAGCTCCCGCGGGCCGTTAACACCTATGTCACGTCGCCTCTAGATCGAACGGAGTCAGTGCGCTGGACCTGGACGATCCGTTCACGCCATTTGGCGGGCCAGCACTGTGATCTTTGGAGTTGATCGCGTCGCTCTCTACCGAGGAGTTGTTGATCGTCTTGCCAGCATCAGCGATCTCAGCCTTGACATCAGCGATGACTGGCTCCACATCCTCCAGCAAATGCTTCTGCACGAAAGCCTTAGGGTTCAGGTCCCGGAAATCGACGTTCTCGAATTCCGGCCCCAATTCCTTGCTCAGCTGCTGCTGAGCATTCCCTGCCACCGCCCTCAGGTACCGCACCAACCGAGCCGCCTTACGAGCAAGATCGGGCAAGCGCTCCGGCCCGAACAAGATCACCGCAATTACCAAGAGCAGCACGAACTCGGGCGCGTTGATATCAAGCAGCAGCGGCGTCACATTCAGCCCTCCTTGCCACCGAGGGTGACGCGGGCCTGGGCACGCGAAGATCCCCGAGCATAGTCCAGAACAATGACGTCGCCTGGCCGCCGGGTGCGGATGCTGACGATCAACTCCTCCATAGTGTTCACCGTCTGGTTGTCGATCTTGGTGATCAGATCCTTGGCTCGCAAGCCTGCCGTGGCAGCTGGGCCCTTCGGATCGACCGCGGTTAGCTCAACACCCGACGGAGCATCCGCCACATTGGCTCCGATGACGGGATAGGTGGCCTTGCCCTTCTTGATCAACTGATCTGCGATGGCAGCTGCCTGATTGATAGGGATCGCGAAGCCGAGGCCAATATTGCGGCTGGGTCCGAAGGTCAAGATCGCCGAGTTGACTCCGATGACTCGGCCGCCCGCGTCCACCAGCGGACCACCGGAGCTGCCCGGATTGATCTGGGCGTCGGTCTGAATGGCATTGATGTACGCGGTCGGAGCGTCGGCGTCACTGGTCTCGGTGACGATCACTGGGCGGTTCTGGGCCGAGACAATGCCCTCCGTGACGGTGCCGGACAACCCAAGTGGGGAGCCCAGTGCGAGCACGGGCTCGCCGACCTGCACGTTCCCAGAGTCACCTAGCTCAATGGGCTGTATCGATCCCGCGCCGCTCGCCTTGATCACGGCAATGTCGTAGGAAGGGCTGCGACCGACCAGCACGGCATTGACCCGACGACCATCGGAATAGATGACCCGGATCTTCGATCCGTCGGCCGCTCCGGCAACCACATGATTGTTGGTCACGATGCGGCCTTCCTTATCGACCAAGAATCCGGATCCGGTTCCTCGACCTACTTGGATCATCACGGTTGCGGGCAGCACCCGTCTAGCAATCTCAACGCTGTTGGCGCTGGGTGGCGGTGGCGCCACAGGCGTACGGGTTACGCCCGGCTCAGCCGAAGGGTTAGCTGAAGCGGCCGAGGAGGGGGAAGCCTGCCGAGCAAGTGTGGCACCCCCATATCCGGCGGCACCGCCGATCACCAGTGCGGTGAGCGCGGCGACAGCGATAACCGAGGCAGAAATCGCACGATGTCGATTTCTGAGGGGGCGACCGCTACGCGCCCCAGGCAGCATCGGCCCCCCAGAAAAAGAGCTCGCCCCGGAAAATCCGTCACCACCGGACGGACCTCCAAGGCGTGCCGGCTCACCGGTCGGCGGCGGCCAGCTAAAGGCATTCGACTCGAAACGTGGAATGGGCTCATATGAGTTGTCTGGGTCAGGAGGTGTGGCCCGTGGCTCGCCAAAGGGACCGACGTAGCGAGAGTCCGACGGTTCGGCTTCGGCCTCACCCGTTGGACGGTCTTCATCCACCACGCGCTAACCCTTCACATCGGCCAGGATCCTCGACCATCCAGCTTTGATGCGGCCAAGCGTAGTAGGCGTCTCCGCGTCACTGTGGGGCAGCGAGGCCACCGCCTCGGCGAGCACGCCAGAGTTTCCGTCGGTGACGACAGTAAAGACAACATCACCGGACTGCCAGGTCGCCATCCCCGATGCGCCCCGACGGGCATAGGCGCCGAGCGTCGCATCCCACTGCGAGCCTTGGGGTGCAGCGGTTAGCCGGCCGTGCTGCTCGACGACGCTAACCGTAGCGAGCCCGTCGCTGTAGACCAGGTGCACGGTCTCGGGATTGCCGGCCCGGTCGCTTCGTAACCGGACCAGCGACAACCCAGCTAGCTTGCGGGGGCAGGACCACCCGGAGGCGGTGAGTTCAGTGGCAGATGAAAGGCTCAGCGAGGTGTTGGTCCGCGGCACTGCCAACCGCGGCGGTAGATGCTCGAGGATGCCGTCTGCACGGTTGACGGTCACGGAGGTGAATCCGAATGAAAGGTCGACGGATCCGTCTTTGGCATAGGTTTCTTGCCAAAGTACGAGGCCGGTAGCGTCGTCGATCCACCATCGCGCCGCCGGAGAGCTTCCGTCATGAGTCGCGGTGACCACCGTGGCACTGCGTCCCGCCACACTCGATCCGCCGGTACCTGTAAGGCGATAGTTGCGCTCGAGCAGAGCGAGCAACTCGTCATCGACAACTCGCGATGAGATAAGTGCAGGTGCGAATCTTTTGAGCAGCTGCCTACCTGTCTGGCTGATGACCATGACCTGGCTGCCTTGACCGGCACGGGTCTCGACATCAATCTCAGCCACGATCGCTCCGCCATTTCGGTAGGCGAGGAACGATTGGCGCCCTGAGTAGCTGATCGAATGGGCAGCATCGGCGGCCCGCTGCATGGTTCCTTGCGCTTCCGCCGGCGTCATCGCCGGGCCAGTGGGAGCTGTCGGGACGTCGAGCCGCGGTGACAAGTTAGCGGACAGGCCGTTGGAGTCGGCCATCATCACCGCATTGAGGGCGTCGCTGGCTAAGGGGAACTGTCCCAAGGTGGATGAAAATGCCGCCTGGGCCTCACCCGTGGGGTCATTGATTGCTGCAAGGTTTGGTGCCGCGGTGTACCCAACAACGCCCACGGCGGTGATCGTCGCTCCAATAGCCATGGCCGCGGCCGATATACGTAGCTTGACTGTGCGGCGATGACTCGGGAGACCGCCGGTTTTTCCGGCGCGAAGTGACGGCGTACGCCGGAATGGTCTGGTCCATAGCGGCGCAACCGATTCCTGACCGGCGATAGAGACAAGGCGTACTGAGAGGTCACTCGGCGTAGGGCCTGTTTGAGTCTTGGTTTGGTTGAGCAGCTCACGTACCGCACGCAGGTCCTCGATATCGTCGCGGCAATCTGCACACTCGACCAGGTGACTCAGTAGCCGTTCACGATCGGTGTTGTTGAGGGCCCCGTCGACAAACGCTGATCGCAGTTCGGCGAGGTCAGCGCACGGCGCCTTCTTCACGTCGACCTCGCAGGCTCCAGACTTCCCAACTTAGACGTCCCGCCGTCGGGAATCTCGCCGGACTCAACGTCAACACCCAGATATCGCAGCCGCTCACCCGTTGGTCTGCGATGCGCTAGAGCGGCCCGCAATTGGGCCCTACCGCGATGAATGCGGCTACGCACAGTGCCGATCTTGATGTCAAGAACCTCACTGATCTCTTCGTAACTGAGGCCCTCGATGTCGCACAACACAACGGCCGCCCGAAATTCCGGTGACAAGGCTGAGAGCGCGGCGGCAACGTCGTGGTCCAGGTCGGCATCAGCCAATTGCTCGGACGGGTTGGGCCAGGCACTCGGCAGGCGCTCATCAGAGCCTTCACCCAGACCGTCGAAGCGGATCTTCTGCCGGCGCCGCGCGCCATCGAGAAACAGATTGGTGGTAATGCGATGCAGCCAGCCCTCAAACGTTCCCGGCTGGAATCGATGCAGTGAGCGGAATACCCGGACGAAGACGTCCTGGGTCAGGTCCTCGGCGTCATGAGGATTACCAGTCAGGCGATAGGCCAACCGGTATACCCGGGCGCTGTGGTCGCGTACCAATTCTTCCCAGGTCGGAGGCGTCCACTCCACGGGTTCGGGTTGTGAGGTCGCGGGAGCAGGCGGCTGCCAAGCCTGAGGATCGGGGGCGGGCCAGTCCGCCATGAGTACGACCTCCCTACGCCGTCCGGCGTCACCACGCAGGTTCAGCCTGGACGCCTTATTGTTGCTTGCCATCCTGGCAATGCCCTGAATGAACCCTGGCAATTGGCTGTGCGCGAGCGTGGCGTTCCTCACAATCAGCCAA
>DATLQC010000122.1:0-4528 GCA_035535395.1 Propionibacteriaceae bacterium
TGAGGATGACGCCTTTCCGATCAACGGCAGTGTCCGCCACGCCGAGTGGGGCCACGGGATCGTGATGTCGGTCGAGCCGGACCGGTTGACCGTCCTGTTTGACACAGTGGGCTACAAAACGCTGGCCCGCGCGGCGATCGAGAAGCAGAACCTCCTCACCATCGACGAGCTGCGCTAGCTACGCCGAGCGGGCCCAAACTTGATCACCTAGTTTCACGGGTACCAGCCGGCCAACACCGCCACGATCGCCACGAGAAAGAAGCCTTCGAGTCCATGCACGATCACGCCGATCCAGAAGCTGCGGTAGCGCTTGGTGGCCCAGGCGATGCCGAAGGAGCTGGTGATCATGCTCGGCAAGGCCCAGATCTTGTGCACGTGGTAGAGCCCGAAGAGCACGGTGTTGGCAACCCAGTCCCAACGGCCGAAGACACCGGCCATCCGCGGCAGCAGGACGCCACGGAAGAGCAGCTCTTCGCCAAGGATGTAGTTGAACAGCATGCTTGTCAGCGCCAGACCAAGAATCCACCACTGACCCTCGAACTTGGGGTCCACCAAGCCCTGGACATTGGTGTAGGACGGCTCGTGCAGGAAGGGCAGCCAGTTCGTCCAGGCGGTGTCGAGCCGGGTTCCTAGATAGGCACCGAGACCATTGGCTAGGAAGGCAGGCACCGCCCACAAGAACAGGACCTTGCGCGTCTTGCCGGTGCGCCGGTCACGCGGCAGATTGAACCAAATTCGCTTCTTGAGGGTAGGCCAGTGCAGGCCACCGAGCTCATGGCGTAGGACGGCCAGAGAGACTACAAACTGCCACATCATTCCGACGACCATGAGCATCCAGTGCACAAGTCCGGGATGGAGCGAGGTGTGCGGGATGATAGCCGGTCCGACGACCCAGGCGAGCACCGCCATGGGGGCAGTGACGGATGCCCAGATGGCAAGTATCTTGATCAAGGAGTACTGCTTGGAGCTCGCCGGGGCGTCGACCTGCGCCGGCAGCGACTGTGTGTTTGTCATATCCTCAGCGTCGCGAGGAAGAGGCTGGCGCGCGTCGACCGACAGGCTCGACATCGCTTCGCCTCGTACGCCGCAAGGGCGATGGGGATGTCGGCCTGCAGGGTGATGTGTCGCGGTATGAGTGGGCCGTACCGTGTTCGCATGGTCAAGAACTCGGTGTGGTCAAGGCGCATCGTTGATGCCCTTATCGCGCTGGCGTTCCTGGCTGTCGGCTGGCTCAGCACTGGGACAACGACGACAAGTAATCCCTTCTACCGATACACCCCTCGCGACTGGCTCTTCGTACTGCTGCTGATCTTGATCACCGTGCCGTACGCGTGGCGTCGGCGCTGGCCGACGGCGGCCTTCTTGATCAGCATGTTGGCCACGACGGTGTTGTGGCTACTCGGATATAACGCAGGCGCGCTGCCACTTTTGCTCATATTCGGGGGCTACTTCGTGGCGGTCGCCCGCCCCACCTGGGAAGTAGGGCTGTGCTCAGTGGTGGCGGTCAGCTGCTTTGCCCTGCTGTGGTGGGGTGGGGGTGCGCCGTACGGTGCCCAAGAGTTTTTCATTTCGGTACTCGCCATCGGCCTAACCCTGGGCCTTGGCCGGGCCGGCCGGCTTCGAGTGGACCTCGCGGACGCGCGCGCCGCGGCTGCGGAGGAGGCGGCGGCGCGACGGTCCAGCGAGGAACGGCTCCGTATCGCCCGCGAGCTGCATGACATCATCGGCCATTCCCTCGGCACCATAGCGGTGCAGGCCGGCGTCGGCCGGCACTTGATGGACACCGAACCGGAGAAAGCTGCCGATGCACTGGACAGCATTGCCAAGATCAGCCGGGAGTCTTTGGACGAGGTGCGCTCAGTGGTCGGAGCCTTACGCGACGACGAACCGCCTTACCAACCAGCGCCTAGTCTGGCCGATCTACCGAATCTGATCGAGACAGCACGCTCCACCGGTCTTGCTGTCGACCTCAGACTCCCTGATGATCTTGAGGCGATTCCTCGCCAGGCTGGAGCGGCTGTATACCGCATCACCCGCGAGGCACTGACGAACATCGTTCGACATGCGCGTGCCTCCAAGGCAAGCGTGCAGGTTGACCACCACGATGGACGCGTCGAGGTTGCGATTCGTGACAACGGCGCCGGAGCAGGCAACGGGCGTGCGCCAGATTCTGGGGGAGGCCATGGCATCGCAGGGATGCGAGAGCGAGCCGAAGCACTTGGCGGCAGTCTCTCTGCGGGTCCCGCCAGCGATGGTGGGTTTCTGGTGACCGCGAGTCTGCCGGCGGGCTCGGATCGGTCGCGATGATTTCCGTCGTAGTTGTCGATGACGAGCAGCTCGTACGCTCTGGTTTCGCCGCCTTGCTTGCCTCAGATTCCGAAATCACTGTGGTCGGCACAGCGGGGGACGGGGACGCGGCCTTGGCGGTCATCCGGCGGGAGCGTCCAGATGTGGTTCTCATGGACATCCGGATGCCAGGTCGCGATGGAGTCAGCGCAACTGCCGCGATCACGGCGGATCCAGCGCTGGATAGTACCCGCGTCATTGTGCTGACGACGTTCGATCTGGACGAGTACGTCCATGCCGCACTCCGTGCAGGAGCCAGCGGTTTCTTACTCAAGGACGCCCAGCCGGCCGACCTGCTGGCTGCCGTACATCTGGTCGCTCAGGGTGAGTCTGTGCTCGCCCCGGCTTTGGTACGGCGACTGATCGCGACGTACGTGAAGACACCCGCGACCGCATCGAAGCCGGCGTGGCTGGACTCACTGACGCCACGTGAGGTTGAGGTTCTGGTAGCCGTCGGCCGTGGCTTGAGCAACGCCGAAATCGGTGCGGCGTTGTACATGTCGGCAGCAACTGCCAAAACCCACGTCGGCCGCCTGCTCACCAAACTGGACGCGCGCGACCGCACCCACCTAGTGATCGCTGCCTACGAGGCTGGACTGATGGAGCGCGCCTAGAGCTCAGCGATCAACTCGTTCAGCTCGTCATGGCTGAGGGCCATGCCTTGGAACGCCGCAAAGGTGTGCATAGGCATTGTGCCGATCACCTTGATGAGCTCAGGATCCTGCAGGAGCCGCATGTCACGCTTGGTGAGCAGCTCGCGGCCGCGCTCGTCCTCCAACCATTCGTGCAGCGTCGAGTCGGGTCCGAGCGGCAGCGACAGCCTTGGCGCATCAATGGTGATCGCTTCGGTGGTGACAAGATCACGTGAGGAGCTTCCTACCGCGATGATGAACTCACCCGACTCGACGACCCACTGCCCGAAGCGCCGGGACCAGAACGCGAACGCCCGTTCGTCAAGCTGGCAGCTCACCTGCTTGGTTTCGCCGGGCTCGAGATCTACCCGCACAAAACCCTTGAGCTCGTGAAGGGGCCGGGCAACCGACGCTTCAACATCTTCGACGTAGACCTGGACGACTTCGGCACCAGCTCGCTGGCCGGTGTTGGTGACCGACGCTGTCACCGTTACAGCAAGATCGCCGTTTGCGACCGCGCCGTCGACCGATACGTTCACATCCTCGATTTGGAAGGTTGTATAGGAGAGCCCGAACCCAAACGGGTAGCTCACCGGCTGGATGAGCTTGTCGTAGGCCCGATAGCCAATGAAGATCCCTTCGCCGTAGTGGACGACGCCCTCCTCGCCCGGGAAGTTGAGATAGGAGGAGTTGTCCTGCAGCCGGACCGGGATGGTCTCGGCAAGCTTGCCGGAGGGATTCGCGACGCCGAGCACAAGATCAACAGCAGCTCCGCCGGCCGCCTGCCCAGACAGCCAGCATTCCAAGATCGCAGCGACCCTGTCCTCCCAGGTCGAGACCCGAACGACGCCGCCGTTTGCCAAGATCACGATGAGGCGATCATGGACCTCGGCCAGCGCATGGAGGAGCACCAGCTGGTTAGCGGGCAAATCGATGTGGGTCCGGTCGAACCCCTCCGACTCGTCCTCACCGGGTAGGCCCAGGAACACCAACACATGATCAGCTTCGCCGGCAAGCTCCACCGCCTCTCGGAGCAGATGCCCGTCATTCTCGGTTGTCCCGATGCCGAATCCAGCGGCAAACCTCACTTCCGCCCGGCCGCCAAGCGCCGACTGCAACTCATCCAGCGCCACATCTACCTTGGTGGGGTTGACCTGCGAGCTGCCGGCGCCCTGGAACCGCGGCGTACGCGCGAACTCACCGATCACCGCGACCGTGCTGCCCTCTTGCGGTTGCAGGGGCAGCACCCGGCCGTCGTTCTTCAACAGCACCGCAGACTCATGGGCCGCGCGCCGAGCGAGCGAATGATGATCATCGAGGTTGAACTCGGCGCCTTCGGCGAGGAGGGCAGGCTGGGACCGATCAACTAGACGCAGCATCCGGCTCACTGCCTCGTCGAGGATGGACTCATAGAGCGACCCATTGCGTACCGCCTCGACGATGGCTGCATCGCTCACTCCGAGATTGGGCGGCATCTCAAGATCAAGACCACCGCGCAGCGCTGCCACTCGATCATGAACCGCACCCCAGTCTGAGACCACAAGGCCCTC
>DATLQC010000123.1:0-3119 GCA_035535395.1 Propionibacteriaceae bacterium
CGATGCCGTCAGACACCAGCCACTCAGTCAGACACCGAAACTGATCCGACGGCCCCGCAAGATCCGCATCGGTGTCGTGGTGCCGCTGTCCAGCCTGCTCGGCAACACCGACCCCACGGCCGAGCTGGCCGACCGGTCCGGCTTCATCCCCGGCGAGACGCTCCGACAACACATCGCCGAAGCGATCCAGGAAAATAGTCGTGACGAGGTGTTGTTTACCCGACTCCTCACCGACGACGGCGGCCGGCTGCTGGAGACCACCGAATTGGGCCGCTACGCCTCCACCCGACTAGCCGAGGCGATCAAGATCCGCGCCGGCACCTGCCGCTTCCCCACCTGCACCGTACCGGCGGATCGTTGCGACCTTGATCATCACCAACCCCACCCCCACGGCCCCACCTCCGGCACCAACCAAGATCCGTTCTGCCGACGACACCACCGAGGCAAAACCTTCGCCTGGCATGCCTGTATCCGAGACGACTACGGCGTGGACTGGACGCTGCCCGATGCTGAACACTACCGATGCCACGACCAGCCGCTACCAACAGGCATGGCAGCCTGAGAAGTCATCTTGATTCGCCGCTCGAAAACGAGCCTCTGTGATCACGTAAGCCGCACTCATCGTGATCATGGCGGGCCCTGCTTGGTCGCCCGAAGCGCGCCTTCGACAAGCTGGAGGAGCAGGCCAATCCGATAGCGTGGTTCGCAAAAGTTGCAGTAGAGGGGACGGGTCGGCGCGATGTGGCAGGCACTCGGCGCGCTGCTCCCGATCGCCGTAGCAGTCGCGTTCAGCTCGGTGCCCTTGACCGTAACTATCTTGATCTTGCTCTCGCCCAATCGCGGTCGGGCCGCACTCCCCTTTCTGGTTGGCTGGGTCATCGGAGTCGCTGCCGTGATCAGCCTGAGTGCAGCGGGAGCCGCGATTCTTTCGCAGCCATTACGAAGGCGTCAGGACACCGCGATTGCGATCCCTGAGATCCTGATCGGCTCAGCCTTGATCGTGCTTGCCGCCGTATACCTGCGGCGACGCTCTCAAACCAGCAGAGGCCTGCCACGCTGGCTGGCTGCAGTCGACTCGTTCGGTCCCCTCGTTTCTTTCGGAATGGCGGTCGTACTGAGCTTTAGACCCAAGGGTTTTCTGCTCGGCATTGCCGGAGGGCTTGCCTTGAGCGCGGCCTCCGTCAAGCCGGATGAGGCGGTGCTATTGATCATCATCTATACCGCGATCGCCACCTCGACTGTCGTCATACCCATCGTCGGGTCGTTTGTCGCGCCGCGAAAGATGGAGCCAAGACTCGTTTCGGCTCGTGACTGGCTTACTAGCAACGGGCGAATCTTGACGTCGCTCATGATGTTCATGATCGGCGTCGTCATTCTTAGCGGTGGCCTCATCCAGCTCTAGGAGCACCCCTAACGGGTGAAGAGCTCAACGAAACCCTTAAGGATGTTGGGCACCTCCGTGACACCACTGGCCCGCGCCGCCGCCATGACGGCATCGGCCTCGTCGGGCTCGAAATAGCCGGCGTACTTGTAGACCTGGACGCGCGTGGCCAACCCGTCCAGATCCAGCTCGGGATGGAACTGGGTCGCATAGACCCGGGTTCCGACGCGAAATGCTTGCACCGGACAGGACTCCGAGTAAGCCAGGTTCACCGCGTGTGCCGGCAGCTTGCTGATCGCCTCCTTGTGCCCGACATATGCGCCGAACTGGGATCCGGCGCGACTGAAGAGTTGATCTTCTTCACCGGCCTCGGTCAGCTTGATCTGGATACCGCTGATCGGCTCGTGGAAAGTGTGATCGACAACCGCGCCCTGGTGCCGGCCAAGCGTTCCGATTCCATAGCAGGCACCCAGGAACGGGAAGTCTCGCTCCACTACCTGATCAAGCAGAGCGGACAGCTCAGTCTCAACTCGACGCTGCGTCACAGATTTGACGTCTTCCGGATCGCTGGCCTGGAACGGCCCACCACCAAGGATGATTCCCGACCATTGATCAAGATCAATACTGCCGAGCTCGGCCTGCTCCATTCGGAAGCGCCCCAGCTGTGCTTCGTCAAGACCACTGAAGCGAAGCATGGCGGCATATTCGTCGTCGGCTGCGACATCCTCTGCCCGGATGGCAAGCAGCAGGAAGGGCTTCACGTCCGCACCTTACGTGATTAATGCCAGACTTCGCCCGAGCTGCGAGCGTCGGCATTGCGCGAGCAGCTCATAAAATCCCGCCATGTTTGAGGTACGACCTCTCACCGACCAGACATGGACAGACCTCGAGGACCTCTTCGGCCAAAGAGGCGGATCGATTGTGCGCGGCTGCTGGTGCATCTATTACCGGAAGGTCGGACCAGTCGGCATCGGCAAAGCGCAGGCTCCGAGCAACAAGAAGGAGCTCTACGGCCTGGTCCGCTCCGGCGTCGTACCAGGCCTTGTTGGGTACGCCGACGGCTCGCCCATCGGGTGGATCATCCTCGGCCCGCGTGAGGATTATCGAAGACTTGAGCGCTCACGCGTCATGAAGGCCGTCGACGACACTCCGGTTTGGTCCATTGTCTGCACGTACGTCGCGAAGGTGTACCGCGGTAAGGGCTTTCAGCACAAGCTGCTGGCCGGGGCCATCGACTATGCCCGTGATCATGGCGTAGGAATGCTTGAGGCGTATCCAGTTGACAAGCCGGAACGCAGCCATGACGACTTCATGTTCTTTGGCTCGCGCAGTCTCTACGAGCGAGCAGGCTTCAAAGAGGTCGTACGCCGATCGCCGACACGGCTCGTGATGCGGCGAGGACTGCGAGCTCGCCGCAAGCCGTGAGCGCCTTCGTCAGCTGCCGAGAATCTTGGCCTTCTGTGCGGCGAACTCTTCTTCGGTTAAAACTCCGGCTGCTTTGAGCTCCCCAAGTTTCTGAAGCTGCGCGATCATGTCGTCCTGGGATGGAGCTGCAGCCTGCTGGGGAGGCGGCGCGTAGCCCTGCTGCGGCGGATACCCCTGCTGCGGCGGATACCCCTGCTGCTGGTCGGACTGCTGCTGCCTGTAGGCATCTGCATCCGCTGCATCCTGGGCTTGCTGGTCCTTTTCTGCCCACCGGTTGCCCTGCCGCCGTGATACGCGGTTCGACACCGCGGTT
>DATLQC010000124.1:0-24552 GCA_035535395.1 Propionibacteriaceae bacterium
CACGAAGCGGTCGCGGTAGAGCTCCCAGGAGCGACGTTGGTTAGCGCGCATTCGGTTACTGCGTCGCACGAACGAGACGACCTCCCGCCGTACGCGGTGGTCCTCGAACTCGACAGCCGACCCAGTCATGATCTTGGCCAAGATAGTGGCTAGCTCGAGATGTCCTTCGTTGACAGCCTTCCCCAGGCAGCAAGCCAGAACACCCCGGCGTACACCAAAGCTGTGATCAGTCCACGTTGAAGCGATTCGGTCGCGATTGGGTCGCGCAGCAAATCACCGAACGCGGTCCACCAATGGGTCAGCAGCCACGGATGCAGCCAGTCCAGCTGGGAAATCGAGTCGAGAAAAAACATCAGCACATCCACCAGGACGATGGCAATCGTCGCGCCCAGCGGCTGCTCGGTAAGAGTGGAAACAAAGAGCCCGATCGCACCCAGTGCTGAGAACTGGGCCGCAAGGTAGAACGAGCTCAACAGTAGGCGCCACACCCCATCTGCCATTGATGTCTGGGTGCCAGAGAGCAGCGTCATGTCACCGCCGCCGAAGAGCGCCAGCCCCATAATCGTCCCCACGAGCGCCACAATGAGCGTCGCTACCAGAGCGAAGATCACGATTGCGGTGTACTTGATCACCAATAATCGGGTACGGCCGGCCGGGATCACCAACAAGTAGCGCAAGGTGCCCAGGTTGGCCTCGCCGGCAACGGAGTCGCCGGAGATGGCACTGACCGCCAACGGCAAGAACAACGGCAGCTCCAGGGCAAGCGCTGCGAAGGCCACGAACAGCCCGTTACCGGTGATCCCGCTAATGATGTCAACACCGCCGTCCCCGCTGGGTGAGGAGAGGCGCACCGAGACGGCCAAGATCACCGGAACGACAACGAGCACCCCCAGTCCTGCGATGTTGCGCCGGCGGCCGAAGATGATCTTGAGTTCGGATCGTAGGAATCGGGTCGACACCCGGGCCCGGACCGGATTGGCGACGACGAGGAGTTCAGCCGCTGACATCGAATCCCTCTCCGGTCAAGGACACGAACACATCTTCAAGGCTTGGCCGCAGCACCGCGAATCCGAGCACCGGCACACATGCATTGACCAAGTTGGGCATGATCTTTTCCACGGCCACATTGCCAAGGTTTGCGGTCACTGCTCCGGTTGAGGTCTCAATCTCGCTCAGCCCCAACTCGGCCAGCACCCGCCCCGCATCCTCGGGCCGATCGGTGTCGACGCGTACGGTCTGCACCGTGCTCGCCCGCAGTTCGCTCAGCGGTCCCTGCGCCACGAGCCGGCCTTCATACATCACCCCCACGTGGCTACAGATCTGCTCCACTTCGGCAAGGAGGTGGCTCGAGACGAGCACAGTGGCGCCATCGCGGGCAAGATCACTGATCAAGTGCCGGACCTCCCGGGTGCCCTGCGGATCTAGTCCATTGGTCGGCTCGTCCAGTACGAGCAGATCACGAGGCATCAACAGCGATGCCGCGATAGCCAATCGCTGCCGCATGCCCAGCGAGTAGGCCCGATAGCGCTTCTCCGCGGCAGACAGCAAACCAACCCGATCGAGCGCAGCGTCGATCCGCAAGCGGGAGGTGCGTGGATCGCTGTAGCGGTCAGCGGCATCGAGCCTGCCGAGGTTGGCGCGGCCGGACAGGTAGGGGTGAAAGGCCGGACCCTCTACCAGCGAGCCGACGCGCCCGAGCACAGTCCTGGCCGCGGACGGCATCGGCAGGCCGAACAACGAAATCTCACCAGCCGTCGGGGAGATCAGCCCTAAGAGCATGCGGATCGTCGTGGTTTTGCCCGAGCCGTTCGGACCCAAGAAGCCGTAGACCGCACCGACAGGGACCTCCAGGTCAATGCGATCGACGGCAATCTGGCGCCGAAACCGCTTGGTCAGTCCGCTGCTGACAATGGGCGAGCGATCGGCGGGCGCCGATGTCACCTGCTGAGCGCCTGGTAGATCACGTCAGGACGAACTGCGCCGACGGCAAGCCGTCCATCGTCAGTCCATACCGCGGAGAAGGCGGTACCGGCAAGCAGCCGCCCCGAACCCCACGAACCGTCCACCTGCTGCAGCTTGTCGAGGAACGCCTTGAGCTGCTGATCGGTCTGGCTGTTGCCCAGGTCGCCGACTTTAGTCACCCGGACGGCGGTCCAACCGGTGCCAATGATCTTGGTGGCGTTCTTGGCCTGCTCCGCCTGCTGACGATCTTGCGCCCTAGGCGTCGCGCTCGGTTGGACCTCGGTGACCTTGGCGCCCGGCGGTGGATTGAAGACGAACTCCGAATCGTCGGGCCGAGTGAAGTCCACTGAGGTGTAGCCAACCTCGAAGACGATCTTGTTATCAGTTCCGAACACCTGCACCCGCAGCGGAAGCTTGGTATCTCCATCGATCGCAATCCGCACTTGCTTGATCAGCGTGTTGGAATCGTTGGGATCCAGCACCAGCTCGTACGCCGGGCGGCCGGCCACCTCGACAGAATCATCGGTCGTCACAGTTGTGGTCGGCTCCAACATCTTGAGCACCCTATTGGCAGCCTCTTCTGGCGTCCTGGGCGTCGCAGACGGTGTGCTGCCCGGCTCAGCGGTCACTGTGCGATGAGTCGCCGCGTTGTCTTTGCTGGACCAGGTCCAAACATCCTTACCGTTCTTGATGATGTCGTACTCGCTATAGGTGCCGAGCACTGCCAAGCGTCCCTTGTCCGGCGCCGAATACCGTACGCGGATGGTGTGGCTGCCAGAAACCAGGGATGTCAGTTCCGCGTCTTCTTGTCCGTTCGCGCTCGGGATAGCGGGAATGCCGAGATCGGCCCGTTCTACAGCGGTCCCAGACAGCCCGTCGGTTTTCGCCTGCTGAAGATCAACCAGCAACTCCTGCGGCGTTCGGGGGGGCAATCTCTTCTCAGCACTTGCGGTTGAGGCAATCAAGCCAGTCCCCGCCAGCACGAGGATAAAGGCCAGCGGCGCCAGTACGCGCATCGCTGGTTTGGAAGCGAAGATCCGCATGTGCCAATTGTTGCCGCTGCTCACTGTGAGAACCCTGTGTTTGATTGCTCCGCTCGCTCCGCTCGCATCGCTCACAGCCGATACTTGGCGTGTGCGTGTGCTGCTGGTCGACGACGAGGAGCGGATGGTTGCCGCCCTCCGGCGTGGGCTTGCAGCTGAAGGATTCGTGGTCGAAAGTGCCTCCGATGGCACGTCGGGCTTGTACCTGGCTCAGCACAGCGACTTCGACGCTGTCGTACTCGATGTCATGTTGCCCGGACTCTCCGGATATGAGGTCGTGCGCCGGCTTCGGGCTCGCGGCAACTGGGTCCCGGTCTTGATGTTGTCGGCAAAGGACGGCGAGTACGACCAGGCCGATGCTCTAGATGATGGCGCGGATGACTACTTTACCAAGCCGTTCTCCTTCGTCGTGCTGTTGGCTCGGATCAGAGCGCTGCTGCGGCGTGGCGCACGAGCCCGGCCCGTCGTGCTGAGCGCTGGTGACGTGAGACTCGATCCCGCGAGCCGCGAGGTCTGGGTGGACGGAGTATCAGCGGATCTCACGCCGCGGGAGTTTGTGCTACTGGAATATCTGATGCGTAACGTCGGTCGAGTGATCGGCAAGACTGAGCTACTCGATCATGTCTGGGACAGCGCTGCCGACGTCGCACCCAATGCTGTGGAGGTCTATGTCGGGTACTTGCGACGCAAGATCGGCAATGATCGATTGATCACGGTACGCGGGGTCGGCTATCGACTCGCATCATGAGTGCGGACGCCACCAGGTGAAGCGATTTTGGACCTTGAGCCTGCGGGTTCGGCTCATGATCATCGGGCTCGCTGGCGTCAGTACGGCGCTGATCATGGGCGGTGTGGCGTTCTTCGGTGCGCTGACCTACTCAGTTGATCGCACGCTGGACAGCGAGACGCTGGCCAGTGCCGAGGAAGTTGCCCAAATGGTCAACGAGAATCGGCTGCCCAGCCCCATTCCGGTATCGGGCGCCCAGGTCGTACAAGTGGTAGACGCACAGCAGCGGGTAGTCGGTGGTTCCCTTACAGCCGACCGGCTGACACCGCTGCTCCGGCCGAACGAGCTGGCAACGGCACTTGCCGGGAAAGCCGTCGTCCTGGATGGCGCACGGCTCGGCATCTCAGGCCCGCTGCGCGTCCGAGCCATCCAGGCTGGACCCGCTGCGGCACCGGTCAGCATCACCGTCGGGCTGCCGTTCGGTGACGTGCTAGCTACCCGTACCGCACTACGGAATGCCTTGCTCATCACGTTTCCATTGCTGCTGGCAGCGCTGGCTCTCATCGCATGGCGGGTGATCGGCTGGACGCTCCAGCCGGTGGAGCAACTCCGCGCGGGGGCCGAGAAGATCAGCCGGACGCGCCGCATCAGTCGCCCGGCCGGGAGTGAGCGGCTTCCCGTACCACCGGCCGCGGATGAAATCCGCGCCCTGGCCATCACGCTCAATGAGATGCTCGACCGGTTGGCTGAGGCTCAGGAACGGCAGCGCTCGTTTGTGGCGGATGCGGCTCATGAGCTGCGCAGCCCGCTGGCCAGTATCCAGGCGCAGCTGGAGGTGGCCCAACGGCTCGGCGAGGGTGGAACCCTGCCTGCCGATCTCATGATGGACGTCAAGCGACTTTCCGGCCTGGTCGAAGATCTCCTGTTGCTGGCACGTGCCGATGCCGACACCAGGCCGCCGGCACGCTTGTTGCAAGTCGACGCTGGCGAACTTGTGTCCGAGGTTGTCAGGACGTATTCAGATGCCCGGGTCCCGGTGACTGTTGCGGTAGGCGAGCAGTTGACGATCATGGTCGATGCTGAAGAGCTGCGTCGCGCGGTCGGGAATCTGATCGACAACGCGGTGCGGCATGCGCATACCCGAGTAGCGGTGGCAGCATTCCTTGATCACGATCGAACCGTGATCAGCGTCAGCGACGATGGTCCAGGCATTGCGTCCGAAGACCGGGAGCGGGTCTTTGAGCGCTTCACACGACTCGATGATGCGCGCGGGCGGAACTCTGGCGGTGCGGGCCTCGGTTTGGCCATCGTTCGTGAACTCATCACACGTGCGGGCGGATCGGTCGTGCTTACCGATGCCGAGCCGCCCTGGAATACCCGTGTGCAACTGCGGCTTCCGATGGCTGAAGCACAACAATCGCGTACCGATCGTGTTACCAGCCCTTGACTTGGCACTCTCACCCCCTTGTCTGCTAACTGCTCCGTGCGGATCATTGAGCCAAGTTCGGCTGGTGATCAACGACGTACCACCTGAGGTGCTGCACCAAGCAGCAAGTTGGGAGGTCATCATGGATGGCTATCGGCCATCGTCGATCGAGGTTGCACCGCTGCAAGCCGACGGATCGCTCTATGGCTTCATGTTGCTGGGCCGTTGGCCAAACGACACCGTCGAATGGGCCAAATTCTTAGTCCTTGCCGTGCAAATGGCCGCGGTTCCTGGATTGCTGTCGGCTAGCACAGTTTTCCGGATACGCGAGGAGCTACCTGAGCAGCCGCACCCTGGGGCGATCGGCCTCGTGGTTGCCGAGGGTCAGCTGCTGGGTGAGCATCCGCTTCGTCCGGGCCACTTCGCGGATCATCAGCCGCCAGGGCTCATCGTGTTGCACCCGCCGTCGAGCACGCTGGCGAGCATTCCGGAGTACAACGTGGCGTCGGGTTGCGTCTTCCTGCCCGGTCTGCCCTACCTCGGCCTCGATCATCGCGCGGCCTGGGTTGAGGCGGATGTCGAGGGTACGGTGACCCAGCTGATCAGCAAGGTTGGCATCGATCCTCAGGTCAACGCGGATACCGCCGCGCTGGCCATGCTGCTTGCCGCCTGAGCGGCATTAATGAAATCGCCTCCCGGTCGGGTGGCGCCTAGCATGGCCGACCATGGGACACGTCGATCTCGCAGGGGTGAGCTATCACCTCGCCGACGGGCGAGTGCTGCTGGACGACGTGTCTTTCCGTATTAGTGAGGGTTCCATCGTCGCCTTGATCGGTCCCAACGGTGCCGGTAAGACAACTCTGCTGAGAATCATCGCCGGTGATCTGACACCAACAGCGGGATCAGTCTCGCGAAGCGGTGGTTTGGGCGTCATGCGTCAATTCATCGGCAGCATTCGAGACTCCTCAACGGTGCGTGACCTGCTGTTCTCGCTTTCCCCACCTGTGTTGCGCCGGGCAGTCAATGAGCTGGACCGGCTGGAGCTGCAGTTGATGGAGGATGACAGCGAACAGACCCAGCTCCGTTACGCGCAAGCCTTGGTCGACTACGCGGACGCAGGCGGTTACGACGCTGAGGTGGTCTTCGACGCCTGCTGCACGGCGGCCCTCGGCGTCAGTTACGACCAGGCCAAGTGGCGGGAGATCAGCACGCTGTCCGGTGGTGAACAAAAGCGGCTGGCTCTGGAAGCTTTGCTTCGTGGTCCTGACGAGGTCCTGCTTCTTGACGAGCCGGACAACTTCCTCGATGTTCCGGCCAAGTGCTGGCTTCAGGTGCAACTGCAGAACACCCAGAAATCGGTACTGCTCGTCAGTCACGATCGTGAGTTGCTGGCTCAGACCGCGAGGACTGTTGCGGTCTTGGAGCTCGGCGCCGCCGGCAATACGGTGTGGATCCACGGATCCGGCTTCGCGACGCTTGCGGCGGCGCGCCGGGAGCGGTTCGACCGGCTTGAAGAGCTGCGGCGGCGTTGGGATGAAGAGCATCAAAAGCTGCGGGAGCTTGTGATCTTGTACAAGAACAAGGCTGCGTACAACTCAGGAATGGCTTCTCGATATCAAGCCGCTCAGACACGGCTGGCCAAATTTGAGGAGGCCGGACCGCCTCAGGCCGTGCCGCTGGAGCAAAGGGTGTCGATGCGGCTGAGCGGCGGGCGTACGGGCAAGCGGGCAGTCATGATCGAGAACCTCGAGCTGACCGGCCTTATGAAGCCATTCGACGCCGAGATCTGGTTTGGTGATCGGGTTGCTGTGCTGGGCTCGAACGGTTCTGGCAAGTCACACTTCTTACGCCTCCTGGCGCGCGGCGGCTCCGATCCCGATCGGGAGCACAAGCCCGTCAGCGATCTTGACATTCCACCAGTTCCCCATACCGGCAAGGCGAAACTCGGTGCCCGAGTGCGGCCTGGCTGGTTCGCTCAGACTCACCATCATCCCGAACTCCTCGGCCGCACCTTGCTAGAGATCTTGCATCGCGGTGATGATCATCGCGCTGGCATGGGCCGCGAGGAGGCATCACGCAAGCTCGATCGCTATGAGCTCGCCAAGGCCGCCGAGCAGCGCTTCGAATCGTTGTCGGGAGGGCAGCAGGCGCGTCTCCAGATCCTGTTGCTGGAGCTGAGCGGTGCCACGCTTTTAGTTCTGGACGAGCCAACCGACAATCTGGACTTGGAATCCGCCGAGGCGCTCGAGCAAGGACTCGACTCCTTCGAGGGCACAGTCATCGCGGTCAGCCATGACCGTTGGTTCGCCCGCAGCTTCGACAGATATCTGATCTTCGGTGCCGATGGCAGCGTTTACGAGTCCGCAGAACCGGTCTGGGATGAAACGAGGGTCGAGCGGGCGCGTTGAGCCGCGGCGTCCGGGCCGGTGGGGTTATCCCGAACCTTAAGTCTCGGGCAAGCGTCAGTGCGTAGCGCTGACAGTGATCATCATGCTGGGTGGCATGTCGACCGACGAGCTGAGCCGCACCACCGCCCCGACCGATCATCATCCTGATGCAGCACGGACGCCACTGCTCCGGCGTCCATGGGTGGTGCCACTGGCATTGCTCGCGCTGATATTCGTCGGGTACGCCGTGCCGCCGTACCTGAGCCTCGACCCGGCGCTGGCTCGCATTCAGCCCATGCCACCTCATGCCGTCTATTACCCGCTGCTCCTCACCCATATCTTCCTCGGCTCCGTGGCACTACTCACCGCCTGCCTTCAGGTGTGGCCCTGGCTTCGCCGGTCTCGCCCGAGCATTCACCGCTGGAGCGGGCGTATCTATGTCGCTACGGCGCTGCTGGCATCAGGGTGCGTCATGATCATCTCGCCAATGGGCCTGCATGGCGCCAATTAGCGGGTCGCGAACACCATGCTGGCTGTGCTCTGGTTTGTGACAACGCTGGCCGGCTACCGTGCAATCCGACAGCGCCGCTTCGCTGATCACCGCCAGTGGATGCTGCGCAGTGTCGCGTTGGCATTCTCCATCGTGGCCTTCAGATTCTGGATGTTCATCGCCTTCGCTGTGTTCGTTCCAGGGATATATGCCGGTGCCGAAGTCGATTCAGTTGCCTTAAATCAGGCGATCGGACCAACGAGCTGGTTCAGTTGGGTGGTCAATCTGTTGCTCGTCGAATGCTGGCTGCATCGGGGAATCCGTCGGGATCAACGCAAGTCAAGCCGCATGACGACGCGCGGGAACCCGCCGGAGACGGAGCGGGTGTCCGCAGCTTTGGTGAAGCCCGCGTCCTCGAAGAGCTTGCGCGTGCCGACGTAGGCCATGGTGAGGTCGACTTTCTTCCCGCGATTGTCTACGGGATAGCCCTCAACGGCTGGCGCACCCTGTGATCGCACGTACGCCACGGCGCCATCGAGCAGGGCGTGCGCGATGCCCTTGCCGCGGTGGCCGGGGCGGACCCGGATGCACCATACCGACCAGACCGGCAGCTGATCGACATGGGGAATCTTGGTAGATCTCGCAAAAGGCAGTTCGGACCGCGGCGCGACGGCAGCCCAGCCGACCACCTCGGCATCGTCGTAGCCAAGGACACCCGGTGCGACTGAACGACTGCACAGCTGCTTCACGTACTCACCCCGGGCCGGCCCGACAAGTTCGCGGTTGGTCTTGGAGTCGAGACGGTGGCTGAGGCACCAGCACACGGAGGCATTGGGACTCTTAGGCCCGAGCATGATCGCAACATCGTCGAACCGTGCCATCGTCGCCGGTCTGACCTTGATGCTCACCGGCCCAACGCTAACCCGAAACCTAGCTGGCCGAGCGTGATTATGCCCATTCCATGATCATTTCTTGACGCTGCAGGTCGATCAAAATCTGCCTCTCAGCATCGCGTCCAAGATCGCCGACAGCAGCCGGCCAAAAGGCAACGGCGGGTTTCGTTGCTGCGGTGTATCGGCCTTAGCTACGGTGTGCAACAGATGCGGAAGCTTGGTGGCCGGCCGCGTCACGCGGAATGAGAGGACGACTACTGGTGGAAAACCAGTTCCGCTTTGGGGTGTTCTTGAGGCCGGACCCCAAGACGTGTGCGGCTGTAACCCAGATCACCGGCCAGCTGCGAGCCCAGTACGGATTGATCTCGGCGGGCGCGTTTCCGCCACATGTGACACTTGCCGGCAGCCTGCCGGTCGTTGTGCCGCTGGCAGAGTTGATACAGCTCATCGGTTTCGTGCTGCGACGAGCGCCCATCTTTACAGTGCAGAACCTCGGCGTCCGGCGGCTGGGAGATTCCGCACTCGGCTACGACGTCTCAGCGCTGGACGGCGCCCCGAACCGGCCCCTTAATGATCTTGCTGGCGCCGTCGATTCGGTCGTCCGGCCTTTGCTGGGTCCGAGCGGCAGCCTGCCCGCCGACCTGTACGAGCCGGACAGCTGGATGCCACACATCTCGTTGGTCTCGCACGAGCTGCGCATCCGTGCCGACCTGCGTGAGGAAGTTGAGGACTATGTAGACGGTCTGGGTGTGATGCCGCCCGCCTCCTTTATCGCCGACACCGTGATGCTCTATCGCTTCGCGCACAACACCTGGACGGGCAGCTGGTGGCGGGACATGCGTTGGGAGCATGTCCGCAGCTGGCGGCTACTTCGTCGTCGTTAGCGATCGCTCATGGGGACAAAGTCCCTGGTCCGCATGCCGGTATAGATCTGCTTCGGCCGCGCGATCTTTTGCTCCTTGTCCTGCACCAGCTCTGACCATTGGGCAAGCCAGCCCGGCGTACGACCGATCGCAAACAACACCGTAAACATCTCAGCCGGAAATTGCAGGGCCTCATAGATCAGCCCGGAATAGAAGTCGACATTGGGATACAGCTTGCGCTTGACGAAGTACTCGTCCTCCAACGCGATCTTCTCCAGCTCCTGGGCGATCTTGAGTAGCGGGTTGACTCCCGTCACCTCGAAGACGTCGTCACAGGCTTTCTTGATGATCTTGGCGCGCGGGTCATAGTTCTTGTAGACCCGGTGGCCAAAGCCCATCAGCTTTTCCTTGCCCTCCTTAACACCGGCAATGAAATCTCCGATGTTGTCAGTCGTGCCGATGCGCTTCAACATGGCCAAAACCGCCTCATTGGCGCCACCGTGGAGCGGGCCATAGAGCGCGGCGATCCCCGCGGCCACGGCCGAATAGGGATCGACTTGGGACGAACCCACCGAGCGTACGGCGTTGGTGGAGCAGTTCTGTTCATGATCGGCGTGCAGGATGAACAGCACTTCGAGGGCGTGCACCAGGCGCTCGTCGGCGGCATAGGTCGGCTCACTCATCTTGAACAACATGGCCAAGAAGTTGGCCGTGTAGGACAACCGGTTGTCCGGATAGACGTACGGCTTGCCCAGCTGATGGCGGAAGGCGAACGCTCCGAGGGTGGGCATCTTGGCGATCAGTCGGGTGATCTGCAGCATGCGATTCTCAGGATCGCCGATCTTGCTTGCCTCCGGATAGAACGTCGACAGTGCACTGACCGTCGCCATCAGCATTCCCATCGGATGCGCGTTGTAGCGGAATCCTTCGATGAATTGCTTGAGATTCTCGTGGATGAACGTGTGGTATGTGATGCTGTGCACCCAGTCGTCAAGCTGAGCCTGGGTCGGCAATTCGCCGTGCAACAAGAGGTAGGCGACCTCTAGAAAGGTCGAGTGCTCGGCCAGCTGCTCGATGGGATAGCCACGATACTCGAGAATGCCCTCGTCGCCATCGATGTAGGTAATGGCGCTGCGGCAAGAAGCAGTGTTCAGGAACCCTGGGTCGTAGCTCGCCAGCCCTGGTCCCCCGTCAACCGTGATCTGCATAAGGTCGGTAGCGTGGATCGTCCCGTCTGTGACCGCGATCTCGTACTCCTGGCCCGTACGGTTGTCGCGGATACTCAGGGAATCAGCCTTTTGGGACTCAACGGTGGGCGTATCCGTCATGCGCACAACCTACGCGTGGTCTGTGAGGCTGAATAGTCGGAGACCATATGATTTCGGCCACTGGCAACTCGCATAGCACTAGATTCGCCGGATGGACGCGAAGCGGATCATTCATGGGTATCTGGTCAGGCAGCGGGAGGCGCTGCTGGCCAAGTTGGACGGCCTCAGCGAGCGGGATGTGCGATGGCCAATGACGCCGACCGGCACAAATCTGTTGGGGCTCGTCAAGCATGTGGCCAGCATCGAACTGGGTTACTTCGGGGAGGTGTTCGAGCGGCCGTCAGACATTCCGCTGCCGTGGTTCGACAACGACGCCGAGATCAACGCCGACATGTGGGCGACGGCCGAGGAGTCGCGGGACGAAATCGTCACGCTGTATCAGCGGGCGGCAGCACACGCCGACGCCGCCATCGAGGCGCTCGCGCTCGACTCGCCGGGCCGAGTCCCGTGGTGGCCGCCCGAGCGAGAGCAGGTGACCCTGCAACAGATAATGGTGCATGTCACGGCAGAGATCGCCCGCCACGCCGGTCATTCCGACATCCTCCGCGAGCTCATTGATGGCAATGCCGGTGACAATGACGGGAACGTCCCCGATCAGACCGCACAGGAGTGGGCGAGCTATCGCTTACGACTCGAGGAGGCTGCCGCACAAGCTGCGCAACGCGCGGAAGATGCACCATCCAGAGCGACCTGAGTACCATCACTGGCGCTTATGCATCTCCACGAAGTGCGGGCTGTGCATCAGCCCGAGGATGTTGCCGAAGGGATCCACAACGGAGGCCGTGACGAACCCAGCTTCACGTTTGATCACCGGCTGATATTCAGTGGCCCCGAGTTCGAGCAGCCGGGCAACGGCCGTCGAGACGTCGTCGACTTGCCAGTACATGACTACGCCGCCCGGATCATCCGAGGCGCCTGATGGCGCATACCGACGGTCGATGAGGCCCAGCTCGTCCTCGTCAGGCCCAACCCGGAACTCGACGTAGGCGGGTCTGTCCTCGGGGCGCTGGAAGTAGGGCTCGATTTCGAGGACGCGCGTGTACCAGTCCCGAGCAGCCTCGACGTCGTCGACCCAGTAGTTGACCGTGGTGAATCCTCGCAGCATCACATGTCCTATCTATTAATGAGGTAGGTCCACTAGTGGAGGCCTACCAGTGGACGATCGGGCTCATGCTCGTCTGAGAAATGCTTCCAGCTGGCGCTGACATTGCCGCTTTGACCGGCGGTGTCAAGCGCAGGTAATCTGGTCGGCTGCTGCGTCCACGCGTGCAATTTCCGCGTGCCTGGATTCAGGTGTTGGATGCACAAAGTTCGTTCAACACAAAATAGAGCTCGCTCGCGTCACAAATGGAAGCCGGTTATGTCCACCTACAGCCCCAAACCTGGCGACATCACGAGGTCATGGCACCTCATCGATGCCGATGATGTTGTGCTAGGCAGGCTCGCGGTGACTGCCGCGACGCTGTTGCGCGGCAAGCACAAGCCGACGTACGCGCCGCATGTCGACGGCGGCGACTTTGTCGTTGTCGTGAACGCGTCCAAGATCGCTCTCACCGGGAACAAGCGCAGCGACAAGCTCGCTCGCCGGCACTCGGGCCGTCCGGGAGGTCTTAAGTCGGTGCCGTACGGCGAGTTGCTAGACAGGGATCCCCGCAAGGCCGTCGAGCTCGCGGTGTGGGGCATGCTTCCCAAGAACAAGCTCAGCCGACGGCTGATCAGAAAGCTCAAGGTGTACGCCGGTCCGGAGCACCCACACAGCGCTCAGCAGCCGAAGCCGTATCAGATGACGCAAATCGCCCAGTAGTGTCGCAGCTGGCAACCATAGATAACCCGGGCCTTAGATAAAGAGGAAAGCAAGGAATCATCGCCGTGACTAATACCGCCACCGAACCGGTCGACGAGGACGAGGTCACCCCGTTCCTCGAGGATGACCGTGAGATCGCCTACCGTTCGGAGGCGACGCCGCAGGTTTCACACGGCCCGGCGGGACGCCCAGCCATTGTGGCCCCGGGTGCTGCTACTGGTCGCCGCAAGGAGGCGGTGGCTCGTGTCCGCGTCGTACCTGGCAGCGGTCAGTGGACGATCAACGGTCGTACTCTGGAGGACTACTTTCCCAACAAGGTCCACCAGCAACTGGTTTCTGAGCCTTTCGCCACGGCATCGGTAGCCGGCTTGTATGACGTCATTGCCAGGATCCATGGCGGCGGCGTCACTGGCCAGGCCGGCGCCCTGCGGCTTGGAATTGCTCGCGCTCTCAATGCCGTGGACGCCGAGGCCAGCCGTGCCGCGCTGAAGAAGGCTGGCCTGTTGACCCGGGATGCGCGGATTAAGGAACGTAAGAAGGCGGGTCTGAAGAAGGCCCGAAAGGCCCCCCAGTACAGCAAGAGGTAGTCGCGCGGGTAGACCAGTGGGGCAATTCTTCGGGACCGACGGCGTACGCGGTAAGGCCAACGAGGCACTCACCGCGGAGCTCGCGCTGAGTCTGTCGGTAGCGGCCGCCCACGTACTCGCAGAGACTGGGCAGTTCAGCGGTCACCCGCCCGTGGCGCTCGTCGGCCGCGATCCCCGTGCTTCCGGGGAATTTCTGGAAGCTGCCGTTGTGGCCGGCCTGGCGAGTGCCGGCGTCAACGTCGTACGACTCGGCATCCTGCCGACTCCCGGGGTCGCATTTCTGACCGAAGCGTGCAACGCCGATCTTGGTGTGATGCTGTCCGCCAGCCACAACCCCATGCCGGACAACGGCATCAAGTTCTTCGCGCGCGGCGGAAACAAGCTGGATGACGAGCTAGAGGACACCATCGAGTCACGGCTGACTGAGGTCTGGGACCGGCCGACCGGAGCAGCCGTTGGCCGGGTCAGGGTCGATGAGTCCCTCGTCGAGACCTATGTGGCGCATGTGGTAAACAGCCTTGAGCGGCCGGTCAGTCTGGAAGGCATCAAGGTCGTCGTGGACTGTGCCAATGGAGCCGCATTCCAGGCCGCGCCTGCGGCCTTTGAGGCCCAGGGAGCTAAGGTCCACCGGATCCATGCCGAGCCGGACGGCATCAACATCAACGACAACTGCGGCTCTACTCACATGGACTCGCTTCGATCAGCAGTGCTGGAACACCATGCCGATCTTGGGATCGCCCTCGATGGTGATGCCGACCGGTGCCTCGCTGTCGACACGTTCGGCAGGATCGTGGATGGTGACCAAATCCTCGCGATCTTGGCACTCGCCCTCCGCGAACAGGGCCGACTCAAGAACGACACCATCGTGGCCACGGTGATGAGCAACCTGGGATTGATCAACGCCATGCGGAGCCTCGGGGTCACTGTCCAGCAGACCAAGGTCGGAGATCGCTACGTGCTGGAGGCCATGAAGGCCGGCGGTTTCAGTCTCGGGGGCGAGCAATCCGGTCACATTGTGATGTTGGAACACGCCACTACCGGCGACGGCGTACTCACCGCCCTGCATTTGATGAACCGGATGGCCACCTCCGGTCAGTCACTTGCTCAGCTGGCTTCGGTGATGACCAGGCTGCCGCAAGTGCTGATCAATGTGCCCGGCGTAGATAAGAGCCGCGCAGCGACCGATCCTCAGCTCATGGCGGCAGTCTCGGAGGCTCAGACCGAACTCGGGGAGTCTGGTCGGGTCTTGTTGCGGCCGTCTGGTACTGAATCGCTGGTTCGGGTCATGGTGGAGGCAGAGAGCTACGAGGCGGCAAACGGAGTCGCCCACCGCCTCGCAGATGTGGTGAGGGCCTCGCTGTCGCTTTAGGTGCGAGCTGTTAGCCGGGCAGCAGCCTGTTGATATCGAACAGACCAGCTGCGCCCAGCAGCAGCGCCACAATGCCCAAGATGACTGACAAGATCACATAGAACAAAAAGACGCCGAACGCTGCAAAGAAGCCGAACTTGAGGGCTGTGCCGGCTCCGATTCTTACCTTGTCCGACGTCGTGACGTACTCGGTGGTCATGTGCCGACGGTACTCGGGACCTGGACTCGTTCAGGTCTGACGCTCCATGGACTCTCCGAGGTAAAGCGTTTCTCCGCACGAGGCCACGAAAACCCTCAATTTGCGCCGAATCGGGGTCCATATGCGAGCTTGTGCGGAGAAACGAAACAGAGTCAGGCTCTTAGATAAAGACCACCTGGTCGCCGATCTGATACATGCAAACTCAGAGCGGCGGTGCCAAGACGCTAGACCTTGCGGATCCGCACCCACTGCACTGAATGATCACGGTCCTTGCGGAGTATCACAGTCGCCCGACCCTTGGTCGGCAGGATATTGGCCGCAAGGTTGGGCCCATTGATCGTGTCCCACAGGTAGCGCGCCTGCCGGATCGCCTCACTCGTGGTGAGGTTTGCGTAGCGGGTGAAGTACGACCGTGGGTCACGGAACGCCGTATCGCGTAGCGAGAGAAAGCGGCTCACGTACCAGTCCCGTACATCCCCCGCATCGGCATCCACATAAACCGAGAAATCGAAGAAGTCGCTGACCGCAAGCCCGGTTGTACCGTCGGGGCGGGACCGCGCCGGCTGCAGCACATTCAGACCTTCCAAGATCAAGATGTCAGGCCGCTGCACCCTCACCTGGGCGTCCGGCACGATGTCGTAGGTCAGATGGCTGTAGACCGGCGCCAATACCTCCTGCTGGCCCGACTTGACGTCGATCACAAAGCTCAGCAACGCGCGCCGATCGTATGACTCCGGAAAGCCCTTGCGATGCAGCAGGCCACGACGTTCGAGTTCGGCGTTGGGCAGCAGGAAGCCATCTGTCGTCACGAGGCTGACCCGTGGATGTTCCGGCCAGGCAGCCAGCAGCTCACGAAGTAACCGAGCTGTGGTGGACTTTCCGACGGCGACAGACCCAGCGATGCCGATTACGAACGGCGTCTGCTCCACCGATAGCTGGAGAAACTCGTTCGTGGAGTTATGCAGCTCGCTGGTGTGCAGGAAATAGCGGCTCAGTAGCCGAGTGAGCGGGAGATATACTTCGCGAACATCCAGCATGCTGGTCGGATCACCTAGTCCGCGGATCTTTTCCAGTGTCGTCTCGTCGAGCGGAATCGGCATATGTTCGGCGAGCTCGGCCCAGTCCGCCCGACTCCGCTCCACGTACGCTGCGAGGAGCTGAACATCGTCCGGCATAGGCAGAAATCTAGTGTCGGACCAAGAATCAGCTGACATCGTGGCCCAAGGTATCGCTGACGAGCCAAGCGGACGGGGCCAGAAAAGGTACAGTTGGCGCCTATGTGTGGAATCGTCGGGTACGTCGGGGGCAAGCCAGCGCTGGAGGTCGTGATCGAGGGCCTGCGCCGTCTGGAGTACCGCGGTTATGACTCAGCGGGCGTCGCAATCGTCTCCGATGAGACCCTGCACGTCGCCAAGAAAGCCGGCAAGCTCGGCAACTTGGAGAAGCTGCTTGCCGATGACCAGTTACCGCCGAGCAGCCTCGGCATCGGGCACACCCGATGGGCAACCCATGGAGCCCCGAACGACGTGAACGCCCATCCGCATACTTCCGCTGACGGCCGTATCGCGCTGGTCCACAACGGCATCATCGAGAACTACGTGAGTCTGCGGGAGGAGCTGAATGCGGCAGGCATCAGCTGCGAATCCGAAACTGATACCGAGATCGTTGCGCAATTGGTGGGCCAGCAGGTGGCGGCTGGACTGCCCCTCGACGAGGCGATGCGCACAGTGTGCCGCCGGCTCCGCGGCGCATTCACCCTGGTAGCAGTCGACAGCCAGCAACCAGACACGGTTGTCGCTGCCCGCCGGAACTCACCGCTAGTCGTCGGTGTGGGGGAGGGCGAAAACTTCGTCGCCTCCGACGTTGCCGCATTCATCGAGCACACCCGCGAGGCCATTGAGCTGGGCCAAGATCAACTTGTCAGCATTACGCCGGAGGGGGTTGAGGTAACCACCTTCGACGGCGAGCCGGCCGAGGTGCGTCCCTATCACGTCGACTGGGACCTGTCCGCGGCCGAAAAGGGCGGCTACGACTGGTTCATGCGCAAGGAGATCTACGAGCAGCCGCGAGCAGTTGCCGACACGCTGCTGGGCCGGCACGACGCCGACTCCAAGCTCACCTTGGACGAAATTCGCATTTCCGAGGACGAGCTGCGGCGCGTGGACAAGATCATCGTCGTTGCCTGTGGCACCGCGTTCTACGCGGGCCTAGTGGCCAAGTACGCGATCGAGCACTGGACACGGATCCCCTGCGAAGTCGAGCTGGCGAGCGAGTTCCGTTACCGCGATCCGATTGTCGGCTCTACCACTCTTGTGGTAGCGATCAGCCAGTCTGGTGAGACTGCCGACACCTTGATGGCCATAAGGCATGCCCGCGAACAGCAGGCCCGGGTGCTTGCCATCTGCAATACCAACGGCTCCACCATTCCCCGAGAGTCCGATGCGGTGATCTACACCCATGCCGGGCCCGAGATTGGCGTCGCATCCACCAAGGGATTCCTCACCCAGCTGGTCGCCTGCTATCTCCTCGCGCTGTACCTGGCACAGGTGCGTGAGGCCAAGGGATGCGATGAGATCGGCGAGATCTTGCGGGAGCTTGCCTCCATGCCGGATGCCATCGCCCGGGTGCTCGACGACATTGAGCCAGTAAATGCACTGGCGGCGGAATTCGCTAACAACCGTTCGGTGCTTTTCATCGGTCGCCACGTTGGTTATCCGGTCGCGTTGGAGGGCGCCCTCAAGCTCAAGGAGCTGGCGTACATTCACGCCGAAGGTTTCGCGGCAGGCGAACTCAAACACGGTCCAATCGCACTGATCGAAAACCAGTTGCCGATCTTCGTTGTAGTCCCCTCGAGCAGCGATGTGTTGCACGACAAGGTGCTCTCCAACCTGCAGGAGGTGCGAGCCCGGGGTGCCAAGACGATTGTGCTGGCCGAGGAGGGCGATGACTTGGTGAGCCCGTACGCCGATGTCATGATCAGCTTGCCGAGGGTGTCGACATTGCTGCAGCCCCTGGTCGCGACGGTGCCGCTGCAGATATTCGCGTGCGAGCTCGCCACTAAGAAAGGTCATGACGTCGATCAGCCACGTAATCTGGCCAAGTCCGTCACTGTCGAGTAGTGCTGAAATGAGCGGCCTGTTCTCACTAACGCTGCGAGCGTCGGGAATCGCGGCGGACTCCAAGCGCGATGCGCGAGCAGCGTCCAAATAAAAGGGCATGATCGTCGGGGTAGGCATCGACGTATGCGACGTCGATCGGTTCGCCGAGTCGATACAGCGGCGGCCCGGTCTCATCCGGCGGATCTTCACTGCTGCCGAAGCCGAGCGTCCCATGGCATCGAAGGCTGCACGCTTTGCCGCGAAGGAAGCCTTGGCAAAGGCGTTGGGTGCGCCGGACGGCTTGTCGTGGCTCGACGCCGAGGTGCTGACCGATGATCTGGGCAAGCCGTCGTTCAAGATCACCGGTACGGTAGCCGCCCGGGCCGCCCAACTCGGTATCGGCACCATCCACCTGAGCATGTCCCACGACGCCGGCATCGCCTCGGCCGTCGTAATCTGCGAAGCGTGATCATGCGCGCGTACTGCGTGGACAAGATTCGCAGCATTGAGGAGCGGGCCATTGCCGTCGAAGGCGTGGACCCGCTGATGCAGCGTGCCGCGGCAGCCGTGGCTGCGAACGCATCCGATTTGCTGCTATCTCGCACCGGCGGCCGCTACGGGCGGCACGTGTTGATCATGGTCGGCGCTGGGAACAACGGTGGCGACGCATTGTTCGCCGGCGTACGCCTGGCCCGCCGCGGCGTACGTGTCACCGCCGTCAAATGCCTCGGCAACCCCCATCCGGCAGGCCGTGCCGCGCTGCTCGCGGCAGGCGGGCGACTAGTGGACCTCGATGATTCGGTCCTGGAGGCCGACTGCGACCTGGTGATCGACGGGATTCTCGGCATCGGTGGGCGACCTGGACTGCCCGAGCCAGTCGCGCGGCTCGTGCAATCCGTGGAGAGTCGCGACATCCCGATCGTCGCCGTCGACTTACCCTCTGGTGTTGCTGCGGATACCGGGGCGGTGGCTGGCGCAGCGATTCGCGCGACACGGACCGTGACCTTCGGTGAATTGAAGCCTTGCCACTTGCTGCAACCGGCGTTCAGCCAGTGTGGCGACGTCACGGTAGCCGACATCGGTCTCGGCGCTGATCATGACGAAGTGCCCGATCTGGTGGGCCTCGATGAGGATGAGCTGGCACGGGTCTGGCCATATCCGACCGAGCGCAGTGACAAGTACTCTCGCGGCGCCGTCGGCGTCGACACTGGCTCAGATCAGTATCCAGGTGCCGCCGTGATGTCGGTCTACGGCGCTGTCTATGGAGGTGCTGGTTACGTCCGATTCCTCGGCGCTGAGCGACCGGCAGCCACCATCTCAGATCAGCTGCCAAACGTGGTGTTCTCGCCGGGTCGGGTCCAGTCCCACCTCTTCGGATCGGGCTGGGGGGAGCGTGGCGATGGAGCCCAGGTGCTATCGCGTGCCGCCGAGGAAGGACTTCCCGCGGTGGTGGACGCCGACGGGCTGAGCTATTTGCCAAAACCGGCTCCTGCCAACTGGCTGCTGACGCCGCACGCCGGCGAGCTGGCCAGACTCCTAGAGCAGGAGCGCAGCTGGGTCGAGGAGGATCCGGTCCGAGCGGTACGCAGCGGCGCCAGCCAAACTGGAGCGACTGTGCTCTTGAAGGGTGCGACGCAGCTGGTCGCAGCTCCTGAGGGCGGTCCGGTGCTGGTCGCAGTGCCTGGCCCGGCGTGGACGGCACAGGCCGGATCGGGCGACGTACTCGGCGGCGTCTGCGCCGCCCTGCTCGCTGCCGGGCTCGACGCCCCGAAAGCCGGTCAGCTGGGGGCATCGCTACAGGCGGTCGCCGCGGCCCGTCATCCTGGTGTGCTGGCACCCCAGGAACTGGCGCGCGCCATCGGCCAGACCCTCGGTCGCCTTCAGGAACGTGCGAGGAAACGGTGACCAGTCAGGTGCGAGCAGCTTCGGCGGCGGCTGGCATCGACCCGGCGACGGCCTGTGCGGAGATCGATCTGGCTGCATTTCGGTTAAATGTGGCTACTCTCAAGGCTCACGCCGGCGTTCCGACGATGGTCGTGGTCAAAGCGGATGGTTATGGGCACGGGATCCTGGAATGCGCTCGGGAGGCTCGGGCTGCCGGTGCCGAGTGGCTCGGGGTCGCCACCCCTGGGGAAGCCTTGCTGCTCCGGGATGCCGGGGACACCGGCCTTTTGCTGGCTTGGCTTTACGGCCTGGACGAGGATCTGGCCCCGCTGGTCGCGGCCGATGTCGATATGTCTGCCCAGTCCGTGGAACAAATCAGCCGGCTGACCTCGGCAGCCGCGGTGGTGCAGCGCCGCGCCCGCGTACACCTCAAGATCGACACCGGGCTTTCTCGCAACGGTGCACCCAGCTATGACTGGCCGCAGGTGTGTGCCGCAGCCGCGGATGCCGAACATTCAGGAGCTGTTGAGATAGTCGGCATCTGGTCGCATCTGGCAGCAGCCGACGAGCCGGGCCATCCGTCGGTTCCTCTCCAGGTTGAGGCGTTCCGGCGGGCGTACGAGCACGCCAGGATCGCGGGTCTGGAGCCCACACTGCGCCACCTCGCCAACTCCGCGGGCGCTCTCGTGGTGCCGGAGGCGCGGTTGGATCTGGTCCGGGTTGGCATTGCTGCGTACGGCATTGATCCGGCTCCGGGAATTGCGGCACTTGCCGGAGTTGCGTTGCGGCCGGTGATGCGGCTGCGCGCTCAGCTGGTCAACGTCAAGCAGATTCCGGCAGGCGCTGGCGTCTCGTACGGATGGACCTGGACGGCGCAGGCCCCGACAACGGTTGGTCTAGTGCCGCTCGGCTACGGCGACGGGATACCGCGGCATGCGGGGAATCGCGCCTCGGTGGGCTGGTCGGGGAATCGGGTGCCGGTCCGCGGCCGGATTTGCATGGACCAATTCGTCGTCGAGCTGGGCGTCGTCGAGCTGGGCGCCGTCGAGCTGGGCGCCGGCCAGGTCGCCCAGCCGGGCGAGGAAGTGATCGTATTCGGCCCTGGTGATCATGGCGAACCTACTGCCGGCGAGTGGGCTGCCTGGTGCGACACCATCGGCTATGAGATCGTGACCCGAATCGGAACCCGCGTGCCCCGTCGCTATCTCAATGCCAGCCGGGAGACCGCCTGATGGCGGCCAGTCGTGGCCGGCTCGCCGCGGGGTTGGGCCTGGTTGCCAGCGTCGCCGCACTTGCGGCTGGCGGCATTGCCATGGGGATGGAACTCGAGCGCAGGATCGTGGCCAAGCGGATCGGGCGCAACTCACAGGCAGATCTGGAGGAATTCTTCTCGCTGCGATCCGACGGGCCAGACGTCATCACCCCGGATGGCGTCGAGCTGCATACCGAGGTGGATGAGGGGCCCGCCGATGAGTTCACCCTGGTCTTCGTCCACGGATACGGGCTGAACCTGGACTGCTGGCACTTCCAGCGCCTGCATTTCCGTGGCCAGCTGCGCCAGGTGTTCTACGACCAGCGATCTCACGGCAGGTCGGGCCGCTCCGAGGCAGAGCTCTGCCGGATCCCTCAGCTTGGCGAGGATCTCTATCAGGTCTTGCAGGAGGTGGTGGGCGATACGCCGATGGTCTTGATCGGGCACTCCATGGGCGGGATGACGATCATGCGGCTCGCGCAGTCTCGTCCAGATCTCTTCGGCAGTCAGGTCCTCGGTGTTGCTTTGTTTTGCACATCTGCCGGGGACATTGCGAACCACTCGCCAATCCGTGGTATCCCGGGTCGCACCTTCCACCGAATTGCCGAGCCGTTGATGGCCGGCCTGAACCGGATCCCTGAACTTGTCGCGCAGGGACGTCGCGCGGGCAGCGACCTTGGCTATGTAGTAACCCGCCGACTGGCGTTTGGACCAGACGTGCCGCCAAGCTATGTCGATTTCGCTTCTGAAATGCTGGCGGAGATCCCTCTGGAGGTCGTGGCTGACTATTATCCCGCCTTCGATGATCTGGATGAGTTCCGGGCGCTGGAAATCGTCAGCAGCGTGCCGACTGTCGTCGTTGGTGGCGAGAACGATGTGATCACTCCGATTGAGCACACTGCTCGGATCATCGACTTGCTACCGAAGGCTGAGGCGATCCGGGTCGAAAATTGTGGGCATTTGGGCATGATCGAGAAGCACGAGATCTTCAATGACGCCTTGGACCGGCTGCTTGAGCGAGTACGCGCCGACTTGGCCTCGCGATAGCTGCCACGGTGACTGGGTCACCGAAGGCGCGTTTCTCCGCACAAGGCCGCGAATGCAGCCGATTCCCGCGGATCGTCTATTTTCGTGGCCCTGTGCGGAGAAACGGTGGCGTGAGGTGAGCTGTGGGGGTACGCGCTGACAAGTCGGCGCTCTGAGCGCCATTACGATGGACCGCTAGTGAGCGTCTCGGTTTCTGATCTTGTGGTTTCCATCGCGTCGCCGCAGGATGCGGCTGCGATGGTTGAGGTCATCCACAGCGCTTTCGGCGCGCGGCCCCAGGTCGACCCGCCGTCGGATGCTGACGAGGAGACTGCTGAGACATTGGCAGCCCAACTACGCCGTGGCAGCGGAATCTTCGCCCAGGTCGATGGTCGCCCGGCGGGTGTCATCGTCGTCTTGCCGGGCGCCGATGGGGTCGCAAGATTCTCCCGGGTTTCGGTTCATCCGGACCTGCAGCGGCATGGCATCGCTTCGGCGATGGTGGCAGCGGCTGAGGAACTTGCGGCTATCCGCGGATTCCAACGTGTCGAGCTTCTGGCTCGGACGGAGTTCCCTGAGTTCATCGCCTTCTGGCAGCATCGCGGCTTCGTTGCCGACCGCCGAGTTGAGCATGGCGTGATCTTGGCCAAGCCGCTGCCGTTGGCGATCAAGGTTCCGACCAGCGAAGCGATGGTACGGCTCGGGGAACGGCTGGCGGAGCTGTTGACAGCAGGCGATGTGATACTTGCCGCTGGTGATCTTGGTGCTGGCAAAACCACGCTAACCCAAGGAATCGGAAGAGGGCTTGGCGCGCAGGGCCCGATCATCTCCCCGACCTTTGTCTTGTCGCGCATCCACCCCTCGAGGATCGGCCGACCGACTCTGATGCACGTCGATGCCTATCGGCTGTCTACCGCCTCGGAGCTGAATGACCTTGATCTTGACGCCGCTGTGGCCGACTCGATCACCGTCGTGGAGTGGGGCCAGGGGATTGCTGAGGGTCTTTCTGAGGACCGATTGGAGATCGATATCTGGACCTCTGAGGCAGACTCCTCGGCGACCGGCGATGACAGCGAGCGTGTGGTGACGATCCGTCCAGTTGGCGCTCGGTGGGGCGGAGTGGACCTCAGCACGCTGGGCAGGGATGATCATGACTAGGGCTCCGTTGTTGCTCGCCTTGGACACGTCCACGGTGGTCAACGTCGGGCTTGCTCAGGGAGAGCGGGTGCTCGCAACAGCGAGCGCCGCTGACCAGATGGCTCATGCGGAACAGCTGATGCCGCTGATCTCCGACTGTCTTGATGATGCCGGGGTACGACCTGGTGATCTTGGTCAGCTGATCGTCGGCCTCGGTCCTGGGCCGTTCACCGGTTTGCGAGTCGGCGTCGCCACCGCGCAGGTGCTCAGTTATGTCCTTCAGCTTGAGCTGCGCGGCATCTGCAGTCTCGACGTACTGGCCGCACAGTTCGGTGGAGCAGGTTTGGGAGACTTCATCGTCGCCACCGATGCCAGGCGGCGCGAGGTCTACTGGGCTCAATACGGTGCCGATGGCGTCCGCCGTGGTGAGGCTGCCGTTTCCCGGCCCAGTGACGTACCGCGGCTGCCCACCATTGGACCGGCAGCTGATCTCTACTCAGACCAACTCAACGCCGTGCCAGGACCACGCGCGATGGACCCGGGCGTACTCGCCACCCGCGGTGCAAGGCTGCCCGATGCCGGCCATGAGCCGCTGTATCTGCGTCATCCCGATGCGACCGAGCTGACCCGGCCCAAGTCGGTGCTGCACCATCAGGGCGCCCGGCGATGATCAAGGCGTCCCGCAACCCCGAAATCAGCATCCTGCCCGCTCGTCTTGATGATCTTGATGCGATTATGATCATGGAGCGCTCCAGCTTTCCGGCCACCGAGCAGTGGAGTGAGCGCACCTGGCGTGGCGAATTGCTCGCTGAGCATCGCACGATCTTGATTGCGCGAGCCCAACACCCGATCGGGGTGATCTCAATGAGCATCACTGGCGAACTGGCTGACCTGCATCGCTTGGTGGTGAAGCCGCGCAGCCGGCGCTGGGGAATCGGAGCTGACTTGGTGCGGGCCGGTTTGGACGTGGTACGGCAACTTGGAGTGCGTGAGGTGATCTTGGATGTTGGCTACGACAACGAGCCTGCGATTGCGCTCTATCAGCAGCTGGGTTTCGAACAACTCAGCGCTCGTCAG
>DATLQC010000125.1:0-17507 GCA_035535395.1 Propionibacteriaceae bacterium
TATCAGCTCCAGGAACACCTGCCACTCGATGGAATCCTCTTCCGAAGGCTCCGGCACCTCACCGGCCTTTTCCGCCTCGGCACCTTTGTGCACCAGCATCGTGGCATCGCCGCCGTCGTCCAGGATCATGTTGGCGAACTCGTCGCCGGGCCAGTTGAAAATCTGGCTCGTAGACCACCAGTACTCCTCCAAGGTCTCGCCCTTCCAGGCGAAAACTGAGACGCCCTTGGGGTCGTCCGGCGTACCGTTCGGGCCGACCACCACAGCGGCTGCGGCATGGTCTTGAGTGGAGAAGATGTTGCAACTTGCCCACCGCACTTCGGCGCCCAAGGCCACCAAAGTTTCGATGAGTACCGCAGTCTGGACCGTCATATGTAGCGAGCCGGCGATCTTGGCACCAGCCAGCGGCTTGGAGTCGCCATACTGCGCGCGCATAGCCATCAGTCCCGGCATTTCGTGTTCGGCCAGGCTGATCTCCTTGCGGCCAAACTCGGCCAGGGTCAGGTCGGCAACGCGAAAATCCATGATTGGAAGCCTAGGGGAGGCTGCCGCGATCCCCCGAATCCCGGTTCAGTGGCTGGGAGCCGCTGGCCGCTCCGGCCTCGCGGCCGGAACATGGTTCGGGTCGTAGATATCCGGCTCGAGGTAGAGCGCGGTCACCATTGGCTCAGACTCCCGGATTTTAGCCTCCGCCCGATCAATGGTCTCCGTCACCTCAACGGCGGTATCGCACGGCACGACCGCGATCTTGGCAGCGACCAACACCTCTTCGGGCCCGAGGTGCAGGGTCTTCATATGGATGATCCGCTCGACGCCAGAAGTATCAGCCAGCGCCCGCTCAATCCGTCCAACGGCCTCCGGGCTGGCCGCCTCACCGAGTAGCAGGCTCTTGGTCTCGACTGCCAGCGTGATCGCCACGGCCACGAGAAGCAGACCGATCATGACCGTACCGAGCACATCGAAGAGTCCGTTATGGGTCAGCAGCGTCATGCCCACCCCGAAGAGCGCGAAGATCAAACCCAGGAGCGCGGCGAAGTCCTCGAGCAAGATGACCGGCAACTCCGGTGCCTTGGCAGCCCGAATGTATTTGCCCCATGTTTGCTTGCCACGGGTCTTGTTCGACTCCAGAATGGCAGTCCGAAACGAGAAGCTCTCCGCCACGATCGCGGCTAGCAAGATCGCTACCGGGACCCACCACCACCTGCTCTCCAGTAGCTCGTTGGGATGCCCTTCCTGGATCTCATGCCACTTGTGGTACGCCTCATACAGCGCAAATAGGCCACCGACACTGAACAGTACGACTGAGACGATGAAGCCGAAGACGTAACGCTCCCGGCCGTAGCCGAATGGGTGCTGCTCGGTAGCACCTTTCCGGGAGCGCTTGCCGCCGACGAGCAGCAGCACCTGGTTCCCCGAGTCGGCGACGGAGTGGATTGCCTCAGCCAACATGGATGACGCTCCAGTGAGCGCCCAGGCGGCGAACTTGGTCACCGCAATGAAGCAATTGGCGAGCAGGGCGGCAATGACCGCCCTGGTTCCGCCCTCAGCACTCACAGGGAAATCCTGCCTTAGAAATGTGTGACTGTCAGCGTTCCAGGCTGCGGCCCAGCCCAACGGCCAGGTAGACCGCGGCGAACATCCCGGTCTGCAGCAATGTTGCATAACGCTCGACGTCGGAGCCTGCCCAGTGTGCGATCGTGCAGACGCGTACGTCGGCCCGTTCGGCCGAGGCCACGAGGCGCTGATGATCAGTACGAATCAGGCTCTCGGTGTTTCCGTCATCAAGAAGCACCAGAGTTGGCCGTCGATCAACGGATAGTTGGTCCTCGAACGGGTCGGCAAAGGGATCGCGTGGGCCGGTGGAGTCCAAGATCGGCAGCAGCGCGTCGGCGTCTGCCGCGAGCGCGGCGCGACCGCTGGCGGCTCGAAGCGCCTCGGCAATTCGGCGACTGGCCCGCGCGGCAAGCACCGAACCGCCCCAGACCAGCGGCTGCGCGTCGGCCAGACCCATGGCCAGATCCTTAGCCGGGTTCTCCGCAACGTCGGCAAAGGGCGAACAATCTCCCGCCACCTGGTCCATGGCATCAGCGACCAGCTCGGGACGGACCTCAGGACCGAGCTGCATCTTGTGCAACCCGTCCAGCACCACGATGGCAGCGGCCAGCGGGTCGGCGGTCGCGGTCGGCAGGATGATGGTGGATCGAGATGCGGCGTGCTCCGCGATCATGGACGGCCGTGGGCAGGCGATCAGCAGCTGGCTGCCACGGCGTACGGCCTCGTGCACGGTGGCGATCACACCGGCCGATGCGCTTTCGCTTGCCATCACCACCACGAGGTCGAGGGCGCCGACCCAGCCGGGAAGGCCGTGAGTCGGCCAAGCCACGAAGGGGACCGGGCACACCGGTTCGAGCATTGCCCGGATGAAGCGTGCCTCGGTGCCCGTAGCGATCACAGCACGAGGACGAGGCAATCCTTTGAGCTGATTGATCGGCTCAGCTGAGTCGGCGGTCTCCCTGCGTACCCGGGCGCCGGCTTCGGCGAGACGGCGCAGGATCGCATCGGCACCGCCCAGCGCCTTTTCATCTTCGAGCCAGGCGTCGTTGAAGATCGACATCACCGTCCAGGTGAGGTGCCAGGGTGGTCGGCCCGAGAATTGGGACGGCGCGCCTCCTCTATCAGTAGCACTGGAATCTGTTGCCGCACCGGATATGCCAGGCCGCAGTCGGCCGCCAGGCATACCAGCTCATCGCGTTCATGATCAACAGCGAGTGCCCCATGACAGTTGGGACAGGCCAGGATCTCCAACAGCTCTGGCGCCAGTTCGACTGCCATGCTCCCCTCCTTAAGCTCGGTTAGGCGCGGATCAAACCTAGCGTTTCGTCGCGCAACGCCTCCATGGTTTCCTGACTGGCAGCTTCGACATTCAGCCTCAGCAGCGGCTCGGTATTGCTGGGGCGGACATTCAACCACCAGTCCGGCCCGTTGATCGTCAGCCCGTCGAGTCGATCTTGCTCGCCACGGCCGACGAAAGCCGCAGCCACTCGGTCCATGATCATCTGCTGATCACCGACCCGACTGTTGATCTCTCCAGAAGCCGCATACCGCTCGAATCGGGCCACTAACTCCGAGAGCCGCCGGTCGGAATGGCCGACGGCGGCTAACACGTGCAGCGCGGCGAGCATGCCGGTGTCGGCCCCCCAGAAGTCGCGGAAGTAATAATGCGCCGAGTGCTCGCCGCCGAAGATCGCATTGTGTTCGGCCATCGCTGCTTTCACGAACGTATGGCCGACCTTAGTGATGACGATCTTGCCACCCGCAGCCTGGACGACTTCGGGGACCACCCGTGAGGTGATCTTGTTGCAGACGACGGTTGCGCCCGGCTCGCGGGCTAGCTCTTGGGTGGCGATCATCGCCGTCACGGCCGAAGGGCTGACCACCTCGCCACGCTCGTCAATGATGAAGCAACGATCAGCGTCGCCGTCAAAAACTAAGGCGAGATCAGCTGCATGCTCGCGGACAGCGGCCTGAGCGTCGAGAAGGTTCTCGGGCTCGAGCGGGTTCGGCGGGTGGTTAGGGAAGCTGCCATCCAGCTCGGTGAACAGACCGATCAGCTCAAGATCATCATCGCCGAACACGGCCGGCAGGGTATATCCAGCCATTCCATTGCCCGCATCGGCTACGACGCGTAACCGACGGATTCCTCTCATATCGACAAGGGAGTGCAGGTGGTCGGCGTAGGCAGGCAAGACGTCCCGCTCCGTACGCTGTCCGGTTCTCGCCGCCGGTTTGGGCTCCGGCCCGCTAGCGCGCTCGGCAATCTGGACCAGGTTGGCTGAGGTGATCGGCTTGGCGCCCGCCAGGCAGAACTTGATTCCGTTGTATTCGGCAGGGTTGTGGCTGGCGGTGAACATTGCGCCTGGCAGCTCAAGCCTGCCGGAACCAAACCACAGTTGATCAGTACTCGATAGACCGATGTCGATCACATCGACACCGCGGCTCAGCACACCATCGATAAAGGCACCCGCCATGCGTGGACCACTAATCCGCATGTCGCGGCCCACCACGAGCGCTTCGGCCGTCTCGAGATCAAGCACATCAACCGCGGCAGCACCGATGGCGTACGCGCCAGCGGCGTCCCACTCCGGGTCTGGGCCCTCGGTGATTCCGCGAATGTCGTTGGCTTTAAAAATCCCCCGCTTAATCATGGCGTGAGAATCCTAGACCGATACGGCGGGCTGAGCCTCCAAGCCCGTGGGGCACGCCCTTCGACAAAGCTCAGGGCGCATGAGGACTTCAGCTTGCTCCTGGATCCGCAAGAACTGTGAGGTGTCCTCGTCGCGCCAACTCGACGAGACCATTGCGCCGCGCTGGAGGCTCCCGGGTCCCTCCGGTCGGAGGGTCATAGGAGAGTCCAGCATCGCGGACCGCGTCTGCAAGAGCCAGCAGATCGTCGGCACTCGGCCTGGGCTCCTCTTCGACGGCGAGTCTGATCACTTCCCAACCACGGGGCGCGGACAAAGTCTGCGCATGCGACTGGCAGAGGTCATAGCAGTGCGGTTCGACCTGGTTTGCTAGTGGACCCAGAACCGCCGTGGAATCGCGGTAGGCGTAGGTCAGTGTGGAGGTGGCCGGATTCGGGCATCCAGCTCGAGAACAGCGGCGCGACCTCACTTGTCTGACGCTACTCCGCAGGCGGGTTCGATCGTGGGAAGCGCCGGTTACAGTGCTCACGTGTCCAGTCACCATCGTGACCGTCACGGCCGCGGACTGCGCGGACCTCTCTCGCTTCCGAACCCGCTGACCGCACGTCGCGCACAGCCGCCGCATCCGGCCAGCAAGGCGGACTTCTTTACTGAGGCGGTGCATGATGCCGTCGACCGGATTGGGTTGCAATGTCCCGACGTGCTCGTCGGCATCACGTTCGGCACCGAGGACGTACCTCACTTCGACATGGCCTGGTCCGGTGATCAGGTGCCACTGGCGGCGGCACTTGAGGGAACTCCCGATCAGCCGGGTCAGGTTGTCATCTATCGCCGGCCGCTGGAGCACCGCGCCGTGAGCCGTCATGGCCTGCGGATCCTGGTCTATCGCACGATTGTGGAGCAGCTCGCCGCGCTCACCGGCCGAAGCGTTGAGGAGATCGATCCCGACGGCGCCGGCGCGGAGGATGACTGAACGCATGGTCGAGCTGCTGGCACGTCAGTCCGACCGTCCGAGCTTCGCCTCCTCACGGGTCGGTTGGAAGAGCTAGATCGGGTTCCCGGAAGGGTCATCGATTAGCACCTGCCTGCCGCCAACTCCGTCGATAATGTCGTTTCGGAAGTGCACGCCTAAAACGCGCAAGTCATTAACGGCTTGGTCGAGATCGTTCACCTCGAGCGAGAACCGGTTCCAACCGCCCGGTTGAGGCACCGTGCCATCAGGCATTGCCTGACCGCCTCCCGCCCAGGCACTCGGTGCGCTGAGCACGAGGCGAAGGTCGCCACGCGAGAGCATCGCAAATGTCGGCGCCGGGTGCATGACCTCTGTGAACCCGAGGTTGTTGCAGTAAAACGCGATGGCCTCGTCGATGTCGTTGACGATGTAGCGGACGCTTACAGTCGGCATCGTTGTGGCTCCCTTCACAGAGTCGCTGGACGGTGCGGCACTGCGGAGCCACGCCGAGAACGACATGGGATCGGCCTGACTTTCAATCTACCGGCCAACGGAGTAATCAGGTCTAGTTGCCGGCGCCCGAC
This sequence comes from Propionibacteriaceae bacterium, assembly GCA_035535395.1. Taxonomy (GTDB): domain Bacteria; phylum Actinomycetota; class Actinomycetes; order Propionibacteriales; family Propionibacteriaceae; genus Microlunatus. Next base: position 5,739 of record DATLQC010000125.1, read on the forward strand.
TAGCCAGATCGGCTGAGCCAAGCGGAATCGTCGCCAGACCAGCCACTTCTCGTCGATTTGGCTGGGTCAGGACCAGACCTCCAAAAATTGAGGAGCCGTCGGGCACTTTGACCATGACATAGGAGGGCGCGGGCGAGTTCAGTCGCCTGGTTGCTGTGCTGTTTGCTCCAAGCAGCAGGTCCGCAGTGCGCAGCGTCACGCCGTCGTAGCTGACTACCTCGAAGGTGACCTGAGCATCGGCGTCGCCGGCGTTGCTGACGATGAGCTCGCTACTTGCGACGTTACTCGTGGCTAGCGCGCTGACACCCGTCCCGATCAGCGGGACGGCAGCAGACTGAACTGCCAGATCCGTGGCAGCTCCGCGACGCTGGCTCGTGGAGATCACAGCGCCGGTCACCGGTACATTGCTGGTCAGCTTGATGCTGGCCGCCTCTCCGGCGAAACCCCCCGCCAGACTTACCGTTGCGGTGCTCCCGGGCGCGACGTCAAGAGACGCCGCTCCACTCGGCTCATAAGGTCCCTGGAACCCAAGTACCTGTACGCCGACAGTTGCTCGGGAATTGCCCGGATTAGTGACCGTCAACTCCCGACGGCCGGCATCCCCTGGTATGGCGGGAATAACGACAACCGGGCTCGGCACGGCGGACGGAATCTGCCAATCGATTCCAGCAGGTTTGATCTGATCACTCTGGGTCCGCTTGGCTACTGCGCTCACCCGGCCCTGAGTCGCCTGCACCGCGACGCTCACCGGACCCTCGGCCTGTATCAGACTGCTCAGCGAAACCAGACGGGATTCATGAGCCCTGATCGGGACCGCTGAGCCGCCTGGCGCGGCGATCCGGCCGTTCGGGCCATAAAACCGAAGATCAACTTGGGCTTGCGCATCATCGGGATTGGTCAAGATCAAGTCGGTACGATCATCATCGTTTGCGCCGAGCCCGGAGAACCAGTGCAAGGTAGCAGGAGCAAGGCAGGGTGCAGCTTTCAGGCCAGCCTCCTGACCTTCGCTGACGTCCCCAACGATTACCGCGCTACTGGTTGTTGCCATCGCACCCTCACCCGCCACCACAATCGGAGAGGTCACCCGGGATAGCCGTGCGCCCTTTCCCTGCTGCGTGATCTTCAGCCCAGCCGGCTTCGAGTCAAGCGTTGAGCCGGTCAGCAGGCCTGATCGATCAGGTAGCTCACGGATAGCGACTGCCGAAACACCCGTTATTCCGACTGGCTCGCCCTTTGGTGTAGCCGATGTTGTGCAAATGGTGGTGGTCCGGCCGACCCGCGGCGCACGATTCGTGTTTGACGCGGGCGCTTCCTGCCCGAACACCATGCCAGCACCCAGCAGCAGCAAAACTGCGAGCAGCGCTGCGCCGAGCGCTACCGCCCGGCGGCCACGAAGCGTCATCCCACGATGCGAGCGAAGATCAGACATCAGGCCAGCTCCGACAGCGTCGCGGCACGCCGGGCCGTCTTGGCTGGATCGCGCACCTCTGGCCGACGGATGGCCGGTGCCGCGAGCACCCCGGCCACCAGGAGTACCAAGCCTTGAGCCAGCAGTAGCCAAGGCATGACGGACGGGAGCACATACGTCACCGTTCCCGCTCCAGCAGGCACTGCTAATACTTGCTGCCAACCATCCGAAGCTGGCGTCAGAGCCTGACCATTGAGCTTGGCTTGCCACCTCACGTCGGCCGCCTCGCCGATCTGAAGCTGTCGCTGGTCCGGTCCAGCGGGCACCGATGCGGGCGACCGGCCAACAGCCAGCCGCTGCGGCCCCTCGACAAGCACCGTACGTGCCACCGCAGGTTCCAGCTTCCATACGATCCCGCGATCGTTCCCGCTAGCGGTGCCCAGTCCTGGGGTGTTGTCGATCCTGGCTTTGACATCCTGGTCGGCACCAGTGACCCAGAGATAGCCGATTCCAAGACTGGTCAGCTGAGGATTGATATCCGCATCTGCCGTGCCAGCGACAATGCGTACCACAAGATCATCAACTTGCTGCCCCGCCGCGACCGAGCCGCCGAAAGTGAAACCACGATCGGCATCACCCAGCCTGATGTAATCATCGGCCAGCACTGCATAACGAGCAGAGCCACGAGACAGATCGATGGCCAGCAGCCGCGGGCGTGTGTCGGACTTCAAGTCGTTCATGACGTACGGCGGAATCGCGTTAAGCCGCGCTCGCTCGATTGGGCCGTGAGCGCCGGCCAGCACCCACCAGACGGCGCCACCAACGCTCACCAGACAGACCGCGATACCAGCTAGCACCGAGGCTGGTTGCAGCCAGCTGAAGCTGCGCTCCTGCATATCTGCTGAAACCCCGTCTAATCCCATGCCACCGCCGATGAGAAGTGCAGCGAACCCAAGCAGCAGGTAGCTGCCGACCCACGGCCGGACATCGGTACCTGCTGGGGGCACTGGGACCACCAGTTTGGACAACACGGCAGCCATGCTGAGAGCCAAGAGCGCAGCTGCCCACGCCGCTAGTACCGCGCGTCGAGCTGGACGCCGCGCGAGGCCGAGGAGGGCGACAATCCATATCACGCCGAACACGACTGCTCCAACCCAGAGCGGCGGCAGGCCGGGCCCTACTTCCCGACCTAGCAGCAGCTGCCATACCTGAGGTGCAGGAGCCACTCCATCAAGTACCGAGTCCGGCCCGACGAACAGCCGTCCAGGCGCTGAGATCAAACTCGGCCACCAGGGCAGCAGGACGACCAGCGGCACTCCGAGCGCGATAGCGATGCGCCCGATCTTGCGTGGGGTCCGGCGCAGCACGACGGCTCCCAGGATCCCGACTAGCACCGCAAAGATGATCATGGATGGCTCGAAGGCGACGAGTGCCACGAGTACTACTCCGGCACCCCACCCGCCACGCCATGCTTCCGGGGTTCGAGTCCGGCGCAATACCAGACCTCGGGCCGCCAGAACCAGCAGCGGAAGACCAATCGCGACGACGCTGAGGGTGAGCCGGCCCTGATTCGTCCCACCAAGTAGCGCCGGCAGCAACGCGTACGTCGCAGACACCCAGAGCCGTACCCTGCGGTCATTGATCACCCGCCGAACCACCGGGTACGCCGCCAGCAGCGACAATGGCACCGCTCCACAGATCAGCAGCGTGCTGAACCATTCTGGCTGGCCGAACAGAACCGTTGAACCGAGTGCGGTGAGCGCAACCCAGGGCGGCGTCACCTGTGCAGGTGCCCCGGGGATCGCGCTGATCACCGTGCGCCACAACGTGATGAGGCTGTCGTGGGCGGGGAGGAGGGCAGGGCCGACCAGAGAACCACGGCCGAACAAGCTGCGGGCGGCGATGAAACTTGCAACCACGGCGACTGCCACCGTAAGCGCCACTGGATTGAGCCAGACGTTCCTGGGGCGCTCGTCGGTCGCCGAACTGAAGTCATCACCGGTCAGCTCGTCAAGTGTGGCGACATCGGTATCACCGGCCAACGATCGATAGCGCTCTGAAGCAGCCCCAGTCACGGCGTCGACCCCCACCTGCAGGCCGCTCCACCACCGAGGTCGGAGGGACTCGACGACTTCCCGTGTCCCAGGCACGGGGTCGACGGCCGCAACACGCTTGCGGAAGGCGGCTATGCGACGCGGATGGGCAATGAACGCACCGAGGGCCAGCATCTCGTCGAGCGCCCGGCCCGGCACCTTCCCGATCAGGTAACCCACCGCGCGTACCAGGCAGCTCCAGACAAGACGCAGCCACACCAGCGGCAGCATCTTCGAATCGGCGTGACCAGCCACGACCAGCATGCCGAGCAGCCGGTCAACCTTGCCGGGCCTCCGGCCGGTAAGCCCGTGGGGACGTAGCCCAGCACGGCCCACCTGTCGGTGCGTGACCTGGGCACGTGGTGTGGTTACGACGCTGTATCCGTTGAGATGAGCGCGCCAGCCAAATTCGACGCCGTCCCGGAAGACCGGCAGGGCTGGGTCGAGACCATTGAGCTGCTCCCAGATCGCCGTCCGCACCAACATGCCACAGGTCGAAACGCCGAGGCGTTCTTGAGGCTGATCGCGTTGGCCTTGATCAATCTCGTCCATATCGAGATCGAGCTCGCGACGGCCGGTGCCGGAAATGCTGACCCCGACCTCGCTGATCGGTTGACCGCCGTGCCGGCGTCTTGGCAGCAGCAGCTTTGGGCCCGTCAGATCGATGCTCTGATCGGTCGTGACATGCGCGAGTAACTGATAGAGCGCATCGGGTGCGGGCACGGCGTCGTCGTGCAGCAGCCATAGCCAATGCGAGTCCTCCGCAGACACGGCGCGGAAGCCGATGGTGTCGGCATCATCTTGGAGATTGGCAGCATCCAGCTCCAAAGCAGTTTCTACTGCGGTGCCGAAGCCGAACTCCCGCCGCCCGTCATAGACCGCGTCCAGTACCCCGTCGTTGTTGGCTCGGTCCAGCAGCGTTCGGGTTGCATCCTTGCTCGCGTTGTCGATTGCGATGAGCCGAGCGGGTCGCGTATCGAGCTTGGCCAGTGCCTCAAGAGTGGCTGGCAGCCAACGCGCCGCGTCGAGGGTGACAAGCACAGCTGTGACATGCGCCCCAGTGACATCGGCCCGGTGATTCTCTTCGTCGACGTAGTCGGCCCAGGCCCATGGATTCTCGTCGAATCCGTAATCCTCGACGTCGACCGGCATCAGCCCGGACCAGGCGCCAGAGCCTCCTGGTCGGTCCTCGTAGGAACCGGTCAGGGTGATGTGGCTATCCATCAGATCCTGTGCAACCCCCGATTACCAATCGGGCCCCCGCAACACGCAAAGGGGCTGCCCGGTTGGGCGGCCCCTTACTTTACGCGAGTCGGCTGAGTACTCGACAGTGCGTCTCGGCTACACAGCCCGCTTCTTGAGCTTTCGGCGTTCCCGTTCACTGAGTCCGCCCCAGATGCCAAAGCGTTCATCGTTGGCTAGCGCGTACTCAAGGCACTCGCCGCGTACCTCGCACGCCAAGCAGACCTTCTTCGCCTCGCGCGTGGAACCGCCTTTTTCTGGAAAGAACGCCTCTGGGTCGGTTTGCGCGCACAAGGCGCGCTCCTGCCAGCTCAGTGCACCCCCCTCGTTGGTGCCGCTCAGCTCGTACATGTAGTTGTGCCTCCCTCGAGCCCACAGGTTTTCGGCCCGCAGGTTTGAATCCCGCATGTTGTGACCTGCCACCCCGCTGCTACTAGGTCCCCCCTGGCTGGACTCACTCGAGTACGGCTCCGCCGGATCAGCAGAAGACTGCAAATGACATTGGTGAAATTACATGCCTGTCAATACCCGAAAGTCAAGTGATTTCCTGATATTGGACAAAGCCGAGCGCTTCGAAGAGAGACTGCTACGACTGCGGACGGCCCCACCAGTCGACTGTCGGTGGCTGCGAATTCCGTTGTCCCTGGTCAGCCCAGGGATCCTGAGGTTGAGCCGGCGGCTTCGGCCCGCTGGGCGGAGTAGGAATGGGCTGCCAACCGGCCGAGGACGCATCAGTCCCCCAGCCTGATGCCGGGGCTCCGGCCGCCGCGTCACCAGCCCTATGCCAAGCCGCGCCCGCGGCGGTGTCTGGGTGCCATGTCGGTTGCAGGCGCTGGTCTGGCACCGGCGGTGCCGGTAATGATTCCGGCTCGTGCGGTATCAGACCGATTCCAGGCGGCAGCCGCCGAGGCACGGCTTGTAGCTGCAGCAGTTTGAACAGCAGTCCAACCGCGAGCACCGAAATAGCCTGGGGCACGATCGTTGTAAATACCGCGAGAACGGGCGCCGTGGCGCCGAACCCCAGCAGCGTGAGTACGAGACCAAACAACACGGCAATGACGCCGACAACGAGGCTAATGAGGGTGAGTTGCCGAGCATGAGGGGTGCGCTCACGTAGTACGCAAAAGCTCACCAGGACAGCTAGCACCACTAAGGGAACGGGATTTGCGACTCTGGCGCTCAAAAGCCATCCCACGCCCGCCGTTGAGCCGTCGAAGGTGACCATCGTCACGATGGTGAGCAAAAGATTGAGCACCAAGGCTCCAAGAGCGACCCAGGCGGCCGGCTCGCGTAATCGCATGAGACTGTCCACGCCTTTCAGCGTATCGACACCCGAGACGCGGGGAGGGGCGCTGCACAAACCTGCTCAGCGCTCCCAACCAGACGATCCGCTGATGGAACACTGGTTCGGTGCAGATCGTGATCTTGGCCGGTGGCGTCGGCGGCTCGAAGTTCGCGCTCGGGGTACGTCACGCCTATCCGGCCGCGAACCTCACTGTGATTGCTAATACCGCCGATGACATCACCCTGCACGGCCTCCGAATCTGCCCCGATCTCGACACCATCATGTACACCCTCGGGAGAGGCGGGGATCCGGTACGCGGCTGGGGCCGGCAGGACGAGAGCTGGCGGGTCATGGAGGAGTTTGGGGCCTACGGCGTCGAGCCGACCTGGTTCGCCCTCGGTGATCGAGATATCGGCACCCATCTGGTACGGACCCAGATGCTGAACGCCGGCTATCCGCTCTCGGAGGTGACCGCGGCGCTCTGCACCCGCTGGCTGGCAGGAGACGAACGGCTCAAGCTGCTTCCGATGAGTGACGATCGCGTGGAGACCCATGTCACGGTGACGGACCCTGAGGCGCCGGGTCAGTTGCGAGCGCTGCACTTTCAGGAGTATTGGGTACGGCTCCATGCCCAGCCCGACGCGCTCGCCATCACACTGGTTGGCCTCGAGACCGCAGCACCTGCACCTGGTGTCGTGGCTGCGATCGAGCAGGCGAACGTGATCTTGGTAGCGCCCAGTAATCCCGTGGTCTCCATCGGCCCGATCCTCGCGGTTCCAGGGCTGCGGGATGCTTTGCGGCGGGCTCTCGGGCCGATCATCGGATTCGCCGGCATCTTGGGTGGCTCACCTGTACTGGGCATGGCGCATCGGTTGCTCCCCGCTATCGGCGTTGAAGTGGACGCGGCTGCGGTGGGTTTGCACTACGGGGCCCGGTCACGTGGCGGGGTGTTGGATGGCTGGGCAATGGATACCTCCGATGCCGCCTCCGCAGAGAGGGTGCAGGAGCGCGGTTTACGGGTCGTCGTCACCGATCTGATCATGCGCGACCCAGCGAGCACTGCTGCGTTCGTCACGTATGCGATCAAGTCGGCAACATCATGATCAGCCCTTCCGGAGCGGATCAGCCGGCGTCAGCTCACGACCCGTCGGCGATCACAATCTTTGCACCCGCCGGGATCGGGGAAGTCATGCCTGGAGCTGATCTTGGCGCAGTGATTCTCGCGGCGATCGAGGCGGATCCCCGGGGGCCGCTTCAGGACGGCGATGTAGTCGTCGTTACATCCAAGATCATCAGCAAGGCGGAGGGCCGTGTGGAGCACGGCTCGCGGCGTGCCGAGCTGATCAGCTCCGCGACCAGGCGCACCGTCGCTCGCCGTGGAGAAACCCGCATTGTCCGTACCTATGGCGGTTTGACGGTCGCCGCGGCCGGGATCGACCGATCCAATGTCTCAGCCGAGTCGATCTTGCTGCTGCCACGCGACGCCGACGCGAGTGCGGCGGAGCTGCATCAGCGGCTGGTGGCCGCGACCGGCCGCCGGCTGGGAGTGGTCGTCTCCGACACCGCCGGACGGCCGTGGCGGATGGGCCAGACCGACCACGCCATCGGCATCTGCGGCGTTCGGGCCCTCGACAACTACGCAGGCCGGTGGGACGCGTACGGAAATGAGCTGCAGATCACCGCCATGGCCGTCGCCGACGAGCTGGCAGCTGCCGCCGACCTAGTGAAAGGCAAGCTGCGTGGACGGCCAGTGGCCGTCGTACGCGGCCTCGAGCAGCTGGTTGCGGAAACGGATTCCTCCTCGCGGGAGCTGCTCCGAGATGAAACCAAGGACATGTTCAGCTTCGGTAGCCAAGAGGCGGTGCTGGCCGCTGCGCTGGCAGCTACTGGACAGCAACATCGGTACGAGGAGCTCCTAGCACTCGATGCCAGCGAACGAACGACTCGGCTGCTCGCTGGCACAAGCCTCGGCCCGGAAGCTGCGGCTCTGCTCCGCACGATCATGTCTGTGGACTTGGTGACAGGCGGCACTCAGCAGTTCGAGATAGACTCGCGACTCCTTGAGACGGATCGGTAGGAGTAACCCCAGGTGGCGAAAGCCAGGAGCGATGAGAAGCGCGCGCCCAGCCGTACGCCGGCCGCGAAGACCGCGTCCGCGCCACGGAGCCGCCGCGACAAGCTCGCGTCTCTGGAGGACGCGCGGAAGAAGGAGCAGCGCAGCCGGACCATCAAGTTGCTGGTGATCTGCCTCGTGCTAGCGATAGCGCTGTTGGCGTATCCGGTCTATCTGTTCGTTGATGACTATCGCGTTCGAAACGCATCCATCGAGGACCTCGGCGCCAGCATTGGCGCTGCTGGGTGCGATCCAGTAACCGAGCATGAAGCCACCGGTAACCAAGATCACGTCGCAGAGGGCAGCAAGGTGGACTACAGCCAGACCCCGCCCGACTCCGGAAAGCACTACCCCAGCCCGGCGCCGTTCACCAAGCACTTCTATGCCGAAGCGGATCGTCCTCCAGTAGAGACCCTGGTGCACAACTTGGAGCACGGCTACACCGTCGTCTGGTACCGCGCAGACGCTCCGAGCAAGCAGATCAAGAACCTGCAGCGGATTGCCAAGACGTTCGGCAGCGACGATTACGATCCGGCCGACAAGTTCATCGCGGCACCGTGGTCTGCAGCCGATGGCGCAGGCTTCCCCGACGGAAAGAACCTCGTGATCACGCGTTGGACCGCCGACCCGAACGATCCGAGCAACCCGATGATGCAGAAAGGCGTCCGGCAGGCGTGCACTGAGGTCAGCGGAGCCGCGATCAAGGACTTTATGACCAAGTACCCGGTCGCCAACTCTCCGGAGCCGAGCGGCGCCTAACGCCGGTTAGGCGTAGTCCCCGCCGAGCTGCGCGGTGACCTCAGCAACCAGCTCCTTGATCCGTTCCGCCTCAGCGACCGGGCACACCAAAGTGATCTGTGGCGTCTGCACGATCACGGTGTCGTTAAGTCCGACGACTGCGACAACGCGACCGTCTTCGGCATTGTTGATCACCAGGTTGTCCCGCGCATCTACCAGCACGGAAACGCCATGGGTGGCGTTGCCATATTCATCGCGCGGCAGCTGCTCACCAAGAGCTGCGAAGCCGCCCACATCGTGCCAGGTAATGGGCAACCGGACAGCGACCACCCGGGCACTTCCCTCGCCTCGCGACACGGGTTCCATAACCGCATAATCAACGCTGATCTTGAGCAGCTCCGGATAGATCTCCGAGAGCCGGTAGGGTGCGGCGGCGAGTTCGACGACCGCATCGTGGGTCTTCGGCTGCAGCAGCCTTAGCTGATCAAGGAGCGTGCTGGCTCGCCAGACGAACATACCGGAGTTCCACCAATACTCACCCGAGGCCAAGTACTCCTCGGCAGTGGCGCGATCAGGCTTCTCCTTGAACTCGACGACTGAGAAAACGTCTGGATGGCCGGGTATCGTTTCGCCGCGCCGCAGGTATCCATAGCCGGTGTGCGGGGCCGTCGGCACCACGCCGAATGTCACGAGGAAGTCCTCGGCGCTCTCGGCCACCTCGAAGCCTTCGATGACCGCGTTCTGGAAGGCCGACATCGGATGCATGATGTGGTCCGCGGTCACCACCGCAATGACTGCGTCGGGGTCGCGCGCAGCGAGAACAGCCGCAGGCCAGGCCACGGCGTTCAGCGAATCCCGGCCTTCGGGCTCACCAAGGATGTTGGCAGGCTTCAGCTCGGGTAGTTCGGCGGCAACCGTGCCGGCATAGTCGGCACCTGTGCATACCAGCACTTGATCAGGGGAAACGATGCCGTCCAGTCGCTCGTACGCGATCCGCAGCAGACTCTTGCCGCCGACCATCCGCAACAGCTGTTTGGGCATGTCTTGCCGAGACAGCGGCCAGAGACGCTTTCCCGATCCACCGGCCATGATCAGCACGTAACGCATGCGGAAAGGGTAGCGGCGCTCTGGCGACGCATGCGCGTATGTGTCGTAGTCGCGCAGAATGCTTCGCACGGTTCCAGTGCTTGGCTTGCCCGACGGTGAGGACACAATCGTGATCGCATCCAACTTCGGCCGGCCGCACAACCCCGCCTGGTATTTACAACTTGCGGGCGAATCCGAACGCAACGATTGTCGTCGACGGCGTCAGACGTGAGGTTGTGGCCGTGAGCTCAGCGGCTCCGATCGAGAGCGCGAGTACCAGCGCGGCGAGGAGATCTTTCCCGCTTTCACTCACTACCGCCACTGGGCGACAAATCGCAAGATCCCCGTGCTCAGGCTCGAGCCGCTGCACTGAATAGTTCCTCCGGTAGCGCCTCTCCTACGCTGGCGCCATGAGCCCACTCCTATCGGAGCGACTGCAGCAGCGCGTCAGGAGCAACGGGTCTGCGCCACTGCTTACCTACTATGATCTCGACTCCGGCGAGCGTACGGAGCTCTCGGCGACCAGCTTCAGCAACTGGGTGGACAAGACCTCCAACCTCCTGGTTGATGACGTCGCTGTCGATCAGGGTGATGCGATCGGCATGCCGCTCGCGCTCGAGGCGCCTGGGCACTGGCTCACGGCTGTATGGCAGGTCGCTTGCTGGCAAGTCGGGCTCGTCGTCGACCTAACTAATCGGTCAATGCCAGCTGCAGTTGTGACGGGTCGGCAGTGGCAGGATTACGCAGACCGTGACATTTTCGCGTGCGCGCTGCACCCAATGGGGTTTGGATTCACCGAGCCGCTGCCCAACTGCGTGCGCGACTATGCGATTGAGGTGCGAACGCATGCGGACGGATATTTCGGTACGCCGCCCGACTCGAGTGCTCGCGCTTGGGTAGACGCTGAGCGCAGCTTGACCCAGGCCGACTTGGTCAATCTCGACGGCCCTTCGTTGCGTCGCCTGGTCCGAGCGGGCGATCCATGGACTACCTGTCGCGACGGTGTAGTGACCGCGCTGGTAACGGGTGGGTCAGCGGTCGTCGTTGTGGGTGGCAACACGGACCAGCTGGCGCGTATCGCCAATAGCGAACGCAGCGCGACCTGACAGATCACGTACCAGTAGAGACTTCGCTCATATGTTCGAAAAGTGTCGGTGGTGGCTGCGACGATGAATGCATGATCGGGGATGACCAAGACAACCACTCCACTGCCCGGGAGGCGGTGGCGGATGCCCGCCGGGAAGCCGCAGCCGCGATGGCGCGAGTAGCAGAGGCGGCGGTACGGTACGCCGATGCCCGGATCGCTCAGGACACTGCCGCAATCAGACTCAAAAGAGCTAAACCGGGTGAGTTTGTCGCCGATGAGTTGTCGGTGATGTTGCGGGATCAGCCCTATCCGGTGCGCTGTCTGCTGGCTCGGTCCCGCCGCATGGCTAGCGACCTGCCCACGGTCTGGGAGGGGTTTCGGCGCGGTGATCTTGATGCTGAGCAGATCCGGGTGATTGATCGGGTAGCGCGGCGGGTCACCGAAGCCGCCACCTTGGCCGCGATCGATGACCAGGCCGTCGATGCGGCCCAAACCAAAACGCCGAAGCAGCTGACAACCTGGCTGCTGCGGCTGATCGTGCAGCTGGAACCGGAGGCGTTTGCGGAGCGGCATCGCCGTGCCTTGGCCGAACGCCGGGTCAGCGTGGTGCAAGGCGTCGACGGCATGGGCTATGTCACCGGCGAAGTCTCCGCAGCCGACGCCGCCGCGATTGACGGCATGCTCGCCACCGCCGCCCGCAGCCTTGGTGCCACTGAC
>DATLQC010000126.1:0-8055 GCA_035535395.1 Propionibacteriaceae bacterium
AGGGGATAACTGAGCTGAGCAGGCCAACTCCGACGCCCAGTGTAAGCACCGTCGGGTTGAGCATGCGGCTGCCAGCCTCGAAGATCGCCGGCGGAGCCAGCACAATCGCTCCCACGACGCTGGCGATGGCAAGCCCGGTGAGACCTGGGCAGCGACGGCCGGTCTGCGCGCTCAGCAAGATGTAACCAGCCCAGGCAACTGCGGCAAGCAGCGCAAATCCCACGCCGGCGAAGTTGAGAGACGCCCTCGACAGTCCCAGCAGCGCCACGCCTCCGCCCGCGAGGCCGACCCACATCAGATCAATAAGCCGACGCGACCCGACCACGGCAACTGTTAGCGGCCCGAGAAACTCAATCGTCACGGCGATGCCCAACGGAATCCGGGCAAATGACTGATAGATCGACCAATTCATGATCATCAGACTTACGCCGAAGCCGAGGACGATCAGCCAATCCCGACCTGAATGCCCGGCTAGTCGGGGGCGCACCATGATGAGCAAGACGATGGCGGACGTCATGAGCCGTAGCCAGACCATCGCCGTCGGCGGCACCAGGGTGAACAGATCCTTGGCGATGGCGGCCCCGAATTGCACCGAGATGATTCCCGCCACCACGAGCCAGGCAGCCGGGATCCGGTTCGTCAGGGGCACCGAGCCACTCTGCCAGACATACCCGGCGCTCTAAATCCGAGCCAGCTCTGCACAGGTTGCATTCGGTCTGCACACGTTGCAACCTGTGCAGACCGTGGGAAAGCTACGTGCACGTAGGTTTCGGCACCGGTGACCAGAGATCGGCGCCGGTGACCAGAGATCGGCGCCGGTGACCAGAGATCGGCGCGTCGGGGTTGGCGGACGTGAAACCGGCCGCACCCCGTTATCTGGGATGCGGCCGGTTTGCGATGCAATCGGTTCGCGTGGGCGAGCTATTACTCGTTGGCGGCTTCAGAGGAGCCTTCGTTGAAGCCGTCCACGATGCCGCCGAATTCCACCGGCGGTACGTCCGGGGCTGCCGAACGCGGAGTGCCGGTGAAGGTAAACGGGTTCTCCGATCCTGGATCGGCAACATCGACCACCACGATCTCGCCTGGCTTGAGCTCCAAGAACAAGATCTTCTCCGCGAGCAGGTCCTCAATATCACGCTGGATCGCGCGGCGCAGCGGCCGAGCGCCCAGCACCGGGTCGAAGCCACGCTTGGCGATCAGCGTCTTCGCCGAGGGCGTGAGCTCGATGCCCATGTCCTTGTCCTTGAGCCGGATCTCGATCTGGGCCACCATCAGATCGACGATGCGCTCGATGTCCTCCTGACTGAGTTGGCGGAAGACCACGATCTCGTCCACCCGGTTGAGAAACTCCGGACGGAAGTGCTGTTTGAGCTCGTCGGTGACCTTGGCCTTCATCTTGTCGTAGCCGCCCTCGGTACCACTCGACCCGGTGAAGCCCAGGGAGACACTCTTGGCAATGTCCCGCGTGCCCAGGTTAGTGGTCATGACGATCACGGTGTTCTTGAAATCGACCACCCGGCCTTGCGCGTCGGTGAGCCGACCCTCGTCGAGGATCTGCAGCAACGAGTTGAAGATGTCCGGGTGAGCCTTCTCGACCTCGTCGAAGAGCACCACGCTGAACGGCTTGCGACGCACCTTCTCGGTGAGCTGGCCGCCCTCCTCGTAGCCGACATAGCCAGGAGGTGAGCCGAAGAGCCGGGAAGCGGTGTGCTTCTCGGAGTACTCGCTCATATCCAGCTGGATCAGCGCGTCCTCGTCGCCGAACAAGAACTCTGTCAGCGCCTTGGTCAGCTCCGTCTTACCGACACCAGACGGGCCGGCAAAGATGAACGAGCCGCTAGGCCGCTTCGGGTCCTTCAGGCCTGCCCTGGTACGACGGATGGAACGGGAGAGCGCCTTGACCGCGTCGTGCTGGCCGATGTAGCGCTTGCCGATCTCGTCCTCCATGCGGAGCAGCCGGGCGGACTCTTCCTCAGTCAGCTTGAACACCGGAATGCCTGTCGCCGTCGACAGCACCTCGGCGATGATCTCCTCATCCACCTCGGCGACGACATCAAGATCACCAGACTTCCACTGCGCCTCGCGCTCAGCGCGCGCGGTCAGCAGCTTCTTCTCGTCGTCCCGAAGGCCGGCAGCACGCTCGAAGTCCTGAGCGTCAATGGCGGCTTCCTTCTCCAGGCGTACGGCAGCGACCTTCTCGTCGAATTCACGCAGGTCCGGTGGAGCGGTCATCCGGCGGATCCGCAGCCGAGCGCCCGCCTCGTCGATTAGATCGATCGCCTTGTCGGGCAGGAAGCGGTCGGAGATGTACCGGTCGGCCATCTGAGCGGCCGCGACCAGCGCCTCATCGGTGATCGTGATCCGGTGGTGCGCCTCGTAGCGGTCCCGCAGCCCTCGGAGGATGTCGATGGTGTGCGCAATGGACGGCTCGGCGACCTGGATGGGCTGGAAGCGGCGCTCCAGCGCAGCGTCCTTCTCCACGTACTTGCGGTATTCGTCCAGGGTCGTCGCGCCAATGGTCTGCAGCTCACCGCGGGCAAGCATCGGCTTAAGGATGCTCGCAGCATCGATCGCGCCCTCGGCCGCGCCAGCACCGACAAGAGTATGGATCTCATCAATGAACAGCACGACGTCGCCGCGGGTCTTGATCTCCTTCAAGACCTTCTTCAGCCGCTCCTCGAAATCACCGCGATAACGGCTGCCGGCAACCAGCGCGCCGAGATCGAGAGTGTAAATCTGCTTATCGCGCAGAGTCTCGGGAACATCACCGCGGACGATCGCCTGGGAAAGACCTTCGACAACGGCAGTCTTACCAACACCCGGCTCGCCAATCAGCACCGGATTGTTTTTGGTACGCCGCGACAGTACGGTCATCACGCGCTCGATCTCAGTCTCGCGCCCGATAACCGGATCCAGCTTGTTCTCTCGAGCCGCCTGAGTCAGATTACGGCCGAACTGGTCAAGCACCATAGATGAAGAGGGGGTACTACCCTGCTCTGGTGCCCCAGATGTTGCCGCTTCCTTACCTTGGAAGCCGCTGAGCAATTGCAAGACCTGATTTCTGACTCGGTTGAGATCCGCCCCAAGCTTCACCAAAACCTGAGCAGCGACGCCTTCACCCTCCCGAATCAAGCCAAGCAAGATGTGTTCGGTACCGATGTAGGAATGATTGATCTGTAGCGCTTCGCGAAGACTAAGTTCCAGAACTTTTTTTGCCCGTGGCGTGAATGGGATGTGCCCGCTCGGAGATTGCTGTCCATGCCCGATGATCTCTTCCACCTTTTGCCGGACAGCTTCTAAGGAAATACCAAGGGACTCCAAAGCTTTGGCAGCGACGCCTTCGCCCTCATGGATGAGTCCCAGCAAGATGTGCTCAGTGCCGATGTAGTTGTGGTTCAGCATGCGAGCCTCTTCTTGCGCCAACACCACGACGCGACGGGCTCGGTCAGTAAACCGCTCAAACATATTCGTTGCTCCTCGCTCTCGGCGCGGCTCTCACCCTGCTGGCTTGGACCGAGCACCGACGTCTCTCACTCTAGTCGGCAACACACTCAGTTGCCTTGTAGATCATTCGTCGCAGACCCCGCTGTCTGATGCCCAAACTGCTGATCTGGGCACCTGCGACGAGAGTGCGTTGCGATTCACAACCGTCGGCCGGACGCCGAATATTCCCCCTTGCCGGTACCGACTTGGCAAGATCGACTCAGTGCCCAGCTGAACCGCCGTGGTGGCGGGAAACCCTTGCTGACATGGCCCTGAGCAGCACGACGCCCCAGGCGAAGCTGTTCGCCCAGGGCGCAATGACTATTCATTTGGGTGAGATTGGAGGAGCCGTTGGGGCTGACGACTCCGAATACTCAGATCAGGAGGCGTGAGCCTTCTCGTACGCCTCTCGTACGTCTGCCGAGACCCGGCCGCGGCTGCTGACGTCGAGGCCTTGAGACTGTGCCCAAGCCCGTACGTCGCTGGTGCTTGACGAACCGGAGGCCTTGCTCGTCCGCCTGCGCCGACCACCTGTCTTGCGGGCATGAGCTAGCCATGGCGCCAACGCATCGCGGAGTCCGGCGGCATTCCTGGACGAGAGGTCGATTTCATACTCTGCACCGTCCAGTCCGAAAGTCACCGTCTCGTCGGCGGTTCCCCCGTCATAATCGTCTTCGAGAATGATCTGCACGCGCTGTGCCATACGTTCCTCCAATGAAAAGAGTGTGAGAGTTACCTGACGGTAGCGAGATTACTCGCATTCCTCAGTTTTCAGAAGCAAAGTCAAGTGATATATCTAAGACGCCCGCGGAATGGGTGATCGCTCCAACCGCGACAAAATTGACACCAGTCTGCGCAACTTCAGTTGCGTTCTGTATTGTCAGTCCGCCACTAGCCTCGAAAGTTGCCTGATCGCCTAACTCCGCGACGATTGCGGCCATCTCAGGGACCGTCATATTGTCCAGCAAGATCTCGGTAGCACCCGCGGCGATGACTTGTCTCGCCTGCTCCGCCGAAGTCACCTCGACTTCGATCGGCACATCAGGAAAAGACTCCTGAACCGCCCGATAAGCCGGCACCACCCCGCCAGCGGCGATCACATGGTTGTCCTTGATGAGTGCAGCATCTGCCAATGACATCCGATGATTGATACCGCCGCCGATACGGACTGCGTATTTTTGCAGCATTCGCAGACCGGGGAGCGTCTTACGCGAGTCCCGAACCTTGGTGTTCGTTCCAGCAAGAGCATCGACCCAGGCCCGAGTAGCCGTGGCGACTCCAGACATCATGGTGATCAAATTCAGAGCTATCCGCTCAGCCGCCAGCAGCGCCCGGGCATTTCCGGCGACAGTCATCAGCACCTCACCGCGCGCCACCCGATCGCCGTCGGTCACATGCAGTGTGAGTTCGAAGTCGCCGGCAGCGGAGCAGACCGACCCAACGGTGTAAGCCGCGATGGGGAGGCCGGCAACGGTGCCCGGTTGCCGTGCAACGAACGTGCCACGCGCTGTGTCGCTGGCTGGAATCGTGGCGTACGAGGTGATGTCGATCCCCGCGCCGGTGCCGGGCGGCAATACACCGCGGCCACCCAGATCCTCATCGAGCGCCTCGGAAACGATCAATGACAGTGCCTCGAGGTCGAGACCTGCAGCCGCCACGAGCCCTTCGATCTCGGCCAGTGTGGTGTAGATCATCAACGGTTGGTTTGTCCGTCAGCGGGGCATGCGTTGGGCCGGCACAAAACGATGCCGCAAGCCCAGCTGCACGTCGTGTTCGGCAATGAGGTGGCCATGCCACTCCTCGCGACGGCCCTCAAAGTCATCCCGCCAATGCGCTCCTCGTGACTCCTCCCGGAGACGGCCCGATGCGACGATCGCCGTTGCCACCATCATCATGTTGCTGGCCTCCCAGGACTCCAATCCAGGCTCGGCATTTATCTGTGCCGCGAGCTTCACCAGTTCCGCAGCGCAGCGATCAAGTCCGGCTGCATCCCGCAATCCCCCAGCGTGGCGGCTCATAGCCTGCTGCATGGCGGGAACCACGGATCGATCGATCAGTCCCGGTACACGATGATCTTGTGCCGGAGGTCGGCGCGGTGGCAGCTCGGCTTGCAGCTTTACCGCGATCCGGCGAGCAAAGACCAGGCCTTCCAGGAGAGAGTTGGACGCCAGTCGGTTGGCACCATGTACGCCAGAGGATGCCACCTCGCCGCAGGCGTAAAGACCAACCAAGTTCGTGGCACCATCGATGTCGGTTTCCAGGCCTCCGCAGAAGTAATGGCATGCCGGCGCTACAGGTATCAGATCTGTTGCCGGGTTGATGCCGGCTCGGCGGCAGCTGTGCCAGATAGTGGGGAACCGGACGCGCCAGGCCTCCTCCCCCAACATGCGGCCGTCGACATAAACATGATCAACACCGGCTACCGCCATCTCTTTCATGATCTGTTTGGCGACCACATCGCGTGGTGCCAGCTCGGCAAGCTCGTGCTTTCCAACCATGAATCGCTCACCGCGTGAGTTGAGCAGCAGCCCGCCCTCGCCGCGTACCGCCTCACTGACCAGTGGTAGCTGACCGCGTGCGCCCGAACCTAAATAGAGCACGGTCGGATGGAACTGGATGAACTCAATGTCCCGCAGCCGAGCTCCGGCGCGGAGGGCAGCCGCGACGCCATCGCCGGTGGAGACGGGTGGATTGGTTGTCACGGCGTAGATCTGGCCGATGCCGCCGGTGGCAAGGACTACCGCCCGGGCATGCACTGCACCGACGCCGCCCCGCGTACCTTCCCCCAAGACGTGCAGCGTCACCCCGGCGACTGCTGGCTTTTCGCCCCGCTGAACCTGGGCCGGAATGAGATCAAGAACCAGCGCGTGCTCAACGATCTCGATCCCCCGATCTGCAGTGACCGCGGCTATCAAGGCGCGCTCGACCTCAGCGCCGGTGGCATCGCCACCGGCATGCGCAATGCGATGGCGCATGTGGCCGCCCTCCCGGGTCAGCTCCAACTTCCCAGCAAGATCACGATCGAACTCTGCGCCGCGGTTGATGAGCTTGGCTACCTCATCGGGCCCTTCGGTGACCAGCACCCGTACGGCTTCTTCGATGCAGAGACCGGCGCCTGCGACCAGGGTGTCGTCAATATGCTGCTCAACACTGTCACCTTCCGCCTGTACCCAAGCGATTCCGCCCTGCGCCCAGTGAGTCGATCCGGCGGAAACCTCATCCTTGGTAACGACCATGATCGTGCCGAGGTCACGGCACTCCAGCGCAGCAGTCAAACCCGCGATGCCCGATCCGATCACGACGATGTCCACCTCGCGAACCCAGCCAGGCGGCTCTGCCGACAGCCGCTGCGGCAGCGACGGCAAGGGGGGCAAAGCGGGGAAGGCGGGTTGTGGATTTGCCTGGACGGGGCTGGTCGCGGTAGCCGCACCATCAGGCACCATAGGCCCATGCTGCCGCATTCCTCAGAGGGTGGCACAACGCCCCCTAAGCGGGGATCGCGCTCGTGGTTCGACGCCTGGATGGAGTCGGCGTACGGCGCGGAGGGATTTTGGCGCTTGCATAGCCCGGACGCCCATTTCCGAACGGCAGCAGCGAGCGGGCCGGTGATCGCTCAGATGGTGGCGACCCTGGTCGATCGCCAGGTGGGCATCAGCAGCGTGATCGATGTCGGGGCTGGCAATGGCCGGCTGCTGGAGGAGCTGACGGCGATACGGCCGGATTTGCAGCTGATCGGAATTGATCTACGAAGCCGGCCTACTGATCTGCCGGAACAGGTTGGCTGGGCGCAGGATCTGTGGGATGTGCGGTATGGGTGCTGGACCAGCGGTGAGGCCGGAGCTGCACTGGCTGAGCCCGAGCCGGTGATGATCATCTGCTGCGAATGGCTGGACGACTTGCCCTGCCCGGTTGTTACGCGTCACGCCGACGGCTGGCGGGAGGTGATCATCAACGATGATGGTCTGGAGCAGGCTGGGCCGCGCCTGGACGACGAGCAGCTTGCGTGGGCCGACCGGTGGTGGCCGGGCGGTGACCGCGCTGAGATCGGCCTCACCCGAGACGTCGCCTGGACTGAGCTGATCAAGATGACCAGGAAACGGGGCGGCTGTGCTCTCATGATCGACTATGGCCACACGGCAGAGCGGCGTCCCATCGCTGGCTCGCTTGCGGCGTATCGGGATGGTCGTGCCTTGGAGCCGTTAGCTGGCTCAGGAGTGAATCTCACCGCGCATGTTGCAGTCGACGCCGTACGCGCTGCCGGGGAAGCGCTGGGGGCGACGACGACATTCTGTGGACTGCAGAGCCAGGTGGTACCGGACCTGCTGCAGCTCGATACGCATCCCGATCCGCTGGCTGATCTTGGTCGGCGGAGCCAGCATGCCGCACTCAGCTCACAGTACGTCTGGGGCTCCCACTGGTGGCTGCTGCAATGTTAGATTGCTCGCTCCCTATCAATGGCTCGCTCCGCTCGCGTGATGCTCGCTGGAATCCGGCTCCTTCGTCGCCGCCCGTGAAGCGTGATCAAGAATACGGCTGCATACAATGCACGCTTCACGTTCGGCTCCTACAGTC
>DATLQC010000127.1:0-6347 GCA_035535395.1 Propionibacteriaceae bacterium
GGCGGATCCAACACCTGCGGGTGCTGCTCCTGGTCAGCTATCGCGACGACGCTCTCGCGGTCGACGATCCGCTGCGGCTCACGCTCGGAACGTTGGCAAGCCAGCGAGCGACCCGCCGGCTCAGCCTGGCGACGCTTTCGGTGGGCGGCGTTGGGATCTTGGCACAGGGCAGCGGGATCGACGCGGCGGAACTCCACCAGCTGACCGCCGGCAACCCGTTCTTTGTCACTGAGGTGGTGCAGGCCGGCAGTGACGCCCTGCCAGCGTCGGTTCGCGATGCGGTCCTTGCCCGCACGAGGACGTTGAAGACTCAGGCACGTGATGCACTTGAGGTGGCCGCGCTCATCGGTTCCCGGATGCAATCCGAGCTATTGGTGACGTTGATCGACGATCCGTTGATCATGGATGAGCTAATCAGCCGTGGTCTGTTGATCAAGGATGGAGATGATCTTCGATTCCGCCATGAGATAGCGCGAGTCGCCGTTGAGGCGGCAATTCCGCCGTACCGAAAGGCGGCGATTCATACCAAGATCATCGACGCACTGCTCTTCTCCGGCAGCGATGACGACGCCCGATTGGCCTTCCACGGCGAGGGTGCTGGCAGAACGGACCTGGTGCTCTGGTACGGGTCCCGCGCAGGGCGTCGTGCCTCTGAACTGTGGGCCCATAGAGAGGCCGCAGCCCAGTACGGGCGTGCGCTGCGGGCGGCTTCGGACAGCGACATCCGCACTCGGGCAGAACTTTCGGACGCCCTGGCACATGAGTTAGCACTGCTGGACCGCTGGGAGGAGTCGGCAAAGATGCGCACCGCCGCTTTGCAGCTGTGGCGCGAGGCCCAGGATCCCGGACGTCAGTCGCGGTCGATGCGGGAATTCTCAAAAGCGATGTGGCGATTGTGCCGCGGTCCGGAATGTATCCAGGCCGCCGAGGCTGCCTTGGCGCTCGCCGAACCGTTGGGCCAAGGCCTCGAACTGGCACAGGCGTACGAGAGCCTCGCCTACCGCCGCATGCGCAAAGGACGACACTCCGAAGCCATTGCGCTCGCCAGACAAGCGCGCAAGATCGCGGAGCAGTTTGGCCTCTCCGACGTCATGAGCGATGCCCTCGTCGCCGAAGCTTACGTGGTCCGAGTTATGGGCGGGAACTGGACAGTGCCGATGCAGGCTGCGCTCGAGGCGGCCCTTTCCGGCGACCACGAGGAACAGGCAGGCCGCGTCTTCGCACTTATGTACCTGATGTACAGCACTGATCTGCGGCACGGCGAGGGTGAGCAGTGCTACACGCAGGCTGTGGCCTACTGCGAGGAGCACGACATCGGCACCTTTGCGGTATGTCTGCAAGGTGAGCGGACTGCGTACCTCGAGAAAATTGGCCGCTGGGATGAGTGTGTGTCCCTGGCCCATGCGCTGCTCTATCGGTACACCCTGTCACCGTGGAACCGTCTTAAACCGCTCTGCAGCATGGCGAAGGTGATGGCGCGTCGAGGCCAAGAAGGTTTCTGGCCATATCTGGATGAGGCAATAGAGTCCGCGATGCGACTCGGGGAGCCTGATTGGATCGTGCCTGTCGGGATGGCCCGAACCGAGGCGTACTGGCTCGAAGGCCACCTGGATGCGGCGATCTCCGAGCTGGGCAGGGTTCGTGATGTTTCGGCCGGACTTCCGGTGGCCCAGCGCGCATGGGTGGCACTGTGGAATCGGCGGCTTACTGGGATCACGGACGTAATTGATCTTGAGCCATTCGCGTCACAGCTCGCCGGTAACGCTCCACATGCCGCCGAACTGTGGGATCGGCTTGGCTATGGCTATGAAGCCGCGCTTGCGCTCCTGGACACCAAGGATGAGGCTCTGCTCCGAGAGTCGCTGACCCGACTTACTGATCTTGGGGCTGTCGCTGCGGCTCGTCTGGTACGCCGAACTATGCGCGAGCTGGGCATCCGCTCCATTCCCGCCGGTGCCCGTACCGCCGCACGGACGCATCCGCGAGGACTGACGAAACGTGAGCAGGAGATTCTCGAACTCCTTTCTGAAGGTCAGTCCAACGAGGAAATCTCAGCCACCTTGTTCATTTCGGTCCGAACCGTGGAGCACCATGTATCCGCGATTCTTAGCAAACTGGGCGCTTCCACGCGTAAAGGCGCAACCAAGGAGGCGAGGAGGTTGGGCCTGACTCGTTCTGACCGCTTGTCGGCAACCACGAAATCTAGGTAGTCCGCAGGCCAACATGGGAGTTCAGCTCCCATCAGAAGATGATCATGCGCTCCTACGGTCGTTGCAAACTTCCGACCGAAGGAGGAGCAATGCCGCTCTACATGGACGTCCACAGCCTCGATGGTGCAGTGACCTTCGAGGACGTGGGCAAAGCTCACGAGGCCGACCTGCAGACTCAGGGCAGCTACGACGTCAGTTACCTGCGTTATTGGGTGGATGGGCAGCGGGGGAAGATCTTTTGCCTCGTCGAGGCCCCAAACGCCGATGCCGCGACGACAGTCCATCGCAAGGCGCATGGACTCGTCGCTGAAGAGATCTACGAAGTGCAGGAGGGGTCATGAAACCGCTCCGCACAATCGCTGTCGCGGGCGCCGCTGCTGCCGCCCTGTTGGTAGCCCAAGCGGTGACTGCGTTTGCTTACGAGCAGCACGACCCCGCAGTAGCATCCTTGACTGCTCCGGCGCGTTCGGCTACGGCTAAGTACCACAGCCTCACCGTTGCCGATAAGGATGGCTATTCGATCTTGGCCGACAGTGCGGGAATCACCTGCATCGCCGAGCCGCACATGGGTGCCATGGGAGTGCACTACGTCAAAGGTGATCTTGTCAAGAATCCGATGATCGATCCAGAGCATCCCGAAGCCTTGGTCTATGCGCCTGATGCCCACGGTGGACTTCATCTGGCCGCCCTGGAGTATGTCGTGATCAAGGCCGACTGGGATGCGCACAATTTACCGGTCGAATCAGGGGCGCCGTCGTGGGTCCAACCCGCGCCGCCGAACCTCTTCGGGCAGGATTTCAACTTCACCGACGCGCCCAACCGGTACGGTCTCCCGCCGTTCTACTCGTTGCACGCCTGGGTCTGGAAAAACAACCCGGCCGGAACCTTCGAGATGTGGAACCCCGGCGTGCACTGTGACCCGCCAGCACTCGGCCGTCAGCGATGAGAACTTAGGTCTTGAGTCGTCAGGTCAAGAAAAGTGCGGCCAAGTTGCAGTGCTGAGTCGATTCAGAGTGCAATCTGCCCGCACTTTCTGCCTACTCAGTGGTCAGAACCAGTCGAGTGGGCGTATCCGCGGCCGAGTTGAGCTGAAGCAGCACGAGGAAGGCAATACCCGCGTAGGTGTTGATCATGCCGAGCAGCAAGCTGACGGCGTACAGCATCTGGTAGATGATGATGCGCCGCCGACTTGCTGCCCGTATCTCGGCGGCACTCTCAGGGTTCGTTAGCCCGGCACGCTCGGCGTAGTTCAGGCTGATCTGTAGCAGAACCCCAAGCAGGACGAGGTTGAGCCTCACGGGCCACAGTTTCAAGTGCGTCGGCAACCTCTGTCACAGGGATCGTCGTCACGATCTCTATCGTCGATGTGGCCCGGAGCAGCGGCTCTACCGCCTCAAGATCGGCAAGAATGCGCCGCCGCTCCTCAGTTGTCTTGCCGAACTGGTTTGTGAGCCGTATGGCGATGCGCTGGAGCATGACATCGACCGGTGCGCTCAGCAAAACGACGGCGTCGAAGCAGTTGTAGAACCTGCCTTGATTGGAGGCGCATCCGGCGACGAAGAGTGAACAGTTGTCGTGCTCTGCCAGCAAAGTAGTCATCGCGGCTTCGCGCCACACATGCTCCATCGCGGAGGGCCCTGGTGAGGGGATTTCGACGCTCCACTCTGGAGAATCGGCATCGACGACGTGGTGTCCACGTCTGGCCAACTCGACAAGAGCGGTCGACTTTCCGGTGCCGGACATTCCGGTGATCAACACTCTGGTCATCGCAGGTACGTTCGCCCGCGACCAGCAGTTTCCAGACACGGACCTTGATGAGGAGAGTGCGAAACCCTTTACTGCTGTCGCGGGATGACAGTGAGCACCCGGGCAAGATGCGTGCGGAACTCGGCCATGAAGTTGCTCAGAAAGGCCGCCATCGCTTCGTCGACAACCTCTCCATCAGCGGTAAAGACCTCTGGTGAGTATCGGATGTATGCCTCTGGAGCGGTCATCTGGCGCGCATTGCAGAAGCTGAGTACGCCGCGCAGGCTTTGCTGACTTACCGCCGTCCCGATCGGCCCAATGGATGCGCCAATGACTGCCGCGGGAATGTGGTCGAAGGAGTTTTGCCCCCACGGCCGGGATGCCCAGTCGATGGCGTTCTTCAACGCCCCGGGAATGGATCGGTTGTATTCAGGACTGACGAACAGCACGGCGTCGGAACCTGCGATGGCCTCCTTCAAGGCGGTTGCCTCCGGCGGATAATCCTCGTCGTAGTCGGGGCTGTAGAGCGGCAGATTGCCGATTTCTATTTCGGTGAACTCCAGATCGTGCGGCGCCAGGCGGATCAACGCCTTGGAGAGGATCCGGTTGATTGATTTCGACGAGAGGCTTCCGACGAAATAGCCGATCTGGTACGTGGCCATGACAAAATCCTTTCTCCTTGATCGAATGGTTCGCGGTGCCTGTTGCCCCGAGTTGGTGCCTATACCCCGTTCGGCAGCACGACGATCTTTCCGGTAGCCGAACCTGCCTCCATCTCGGCATGAGCGTCACGAATCTGATCAAGGCGGTAGACGCGATACAGCGGAACGACCGCCTCCCCCGCTGCAACCGCATCGAGGAAGTCCTGCAGAACGTGCGCCGGGAGATCGGTGGCCCCGCCGGAGTACGCGGTGAGCCGTACGCCTCGCGGAATGTAATCAATCGGGTAGAAGTCGCGAACGACCCACTCGTTGGACAGCATTCCGGTGAAGCAGACCACCCCATGCAGCCGCGTCGCGGCCAGTGTGTCAGGCAGAGTCGGTGTTCCGACCAGCTCGAGGGCAGTGTCGACGCCGTCGGGCAGGACGTCTCGCACCTGCTTGGCGACCGAACCGTCGTCAATCAGGACATGATCGACACCGATCTTGGTCAGCGACTCGATCTTGCCTGGGTTCCGGGTAGTTGAGAGCACGATCATGTCGAGGCGCTTGGCAAGCACTGCAGTCGCCATCCCCACCGAGGAGGTGCCGCCACGGATCAAGATCGACTGACCTGGCTGGCCGTCTAGGCCAATGATCAAGGAGCCGTACGCCGTTTGCAGCATCTCTGGAACTGCGCCCAGCGTTGCCCAGTCCAGGTCGCTGCTGAACGGGATGACCTGAGCGGCAGGCACACAGGTGTATTCGGCGTAGCCGCCGTCGAAGGTACGACCCATCCCGCCCATCATGGTGGCCACTTGCTGACCCACGTCGAACTCCCCGCCCGGACAAGCCGACACTGTGCCAGTTGCCTCTATCCCCAAGACACGTGGAAACGTGACACCCGCAGCTAAACCAAGGCGGGTGTGGAGCTCGGACCGATTCAAGCCAAAAGCCTCGACCTTGATCAACACCTCGCCCGAGCGTGGAGTCGGGATCCGCACCTCGCGGATCTGCAACGCCTCCGGTGGCCCTGGCGCATCAAGCACTACTGCCTTCATGATCGACACGCCCGAGCCCTCCTCGACGGTGCTGTCTCCCGACCGAACGCTATCGTGTCGGATTTGCACTCGACCGCATGCCGAACGGGTCGGCTATGGAGAGAAGCAGTCAGGGCCGGCGTTTCGCTAGAAGCCGCAGCAGGGTGGCACCGCTCCACGTGGAGACAACGATTGAACGACGGAGCGTGTACAGCGGCGCGCGGTGATCAAGCTTCTTGGCCTCAAGCTGGAACGCAGTCCGGTAGCCGGCATGTGGCAGGTGCGGGAAGGCCTTGGTGCTCACGATCCCGTACGGGTACGCGAAGTGCTCGACCGACTGACCACTCGCCCGCCGCAGCGTTGTCCGAGGCTGGTCAAGCTGGACCCTCCAGTCCCTACGGGCCATGTCGCTCACCGCGTGATGGTCCCAGGTATGCGAGCCGATCGTCATGCCGGCATCGGCCAGCCGCTCCACCCGGCGGCCAGCAGGCCGGCTGTTCCCAACACACCGGCAAGGAACGTACGTCGGGTCGACAGTCTAAAGTCACTCACCCTGGTCCTGCTCCCCTAGAACGTAGATGTATGAGTCGACATCTCCGGATGGCGTGTGGACCGTCGTTACGACGCGTTGATAACCGGGTCCCTCGAAATCGTCTAGGCGCGTCCAATGTGCCGGGAGGTCGACCGACTCGAAGACGTGAACAGGGATAGCT
>DATLQC010000128.1:0-13843 GCA_035535395.1 Propionibacteriaceae bacterium
TTTGACCCAGACGGCGGCACCTTGGGTGCCCGAGCACGCCGACATGGAAGAGCTCCGGCGCGCGGCGGTCGACTGCAGGGGTTGCGAACTGTGGAAGCCGGCGACCCAAATGGTCTTTTCTGCCGGCAACCCGCGCGCACCGCTGGCTCTCGTCGGCGAGCAACCCGGCGATGTCGAAGATCGAAAGGGCATTCCCTTTGTTGGGCCGGCTGGACGGCTGCTTCAGGACGCGCTAGATGAAGCTGCGGTACCTAGAGAGAACGTCTATGTCACCAATGCGGTCAAGCACTTTCGTTTCACCGAGCGGGGCAAGCGGCGAATTCACGCAACACCCCAGGTCACCCACATCAAGGCGTGCCTGCCCTGGCTAGAAGCGGAGCTGACGCTAGTCGATCCGGCGTTGATCGTCTGTCTCGGCGCCACAGCTGCCAGGGCCCTGCTCGGCAGTTCGTTCCGGGTCACCAAGCAACGTGGTCAGGTGTTGGACCTGGCCACGCCAATCGGTGTCCGCCGGGTGCTGGCGACCGTACATCCCTCGGCAGTGCTCCGGGCGGCTGGCGAAGATCGGGACGAGGCGTTCGCCGGGCTGGTCGCGGATCTGCGAACCGCACGTGATGCAGTCACTGAGCGGGAACATTAGTGCCGCAGACCTGTGTTCGAACTATTCAGCTGATCACGTCGTCTTGTCGTGTAGGTGCGTGGCCGCTCAGTCTTGCCTGCCAAGGATCACCGACCCTGAGGAGAGGCCATGTTCGACAAGATCGGGAACCTCCCGCTCCATCCGTTGGTGATCCACGCAGTTGTGGTCGGCATTCCGCTGGCCGCCTTGCTGGCATTCCTTTTCGCATTTCCTAGGACCCGGGAATGGGCGCGCTGGCCCTTGGCGATCGTTGTTGTTGGAGCTACCGCAGTCACCTTTGTTGCTAGGCAGAGCGGCCTGGCGTTCGAGGCGGCGCTAGGTATCAAGCCGGGAAACCCGGTCGGCGATTTGATCTTGCAACATTCCCTGCTTGCCAACCAGCTGTTCTACATCATGATCGTTTTTGCTGCCATTGGTCTGCTGAATGTCTTCGCGGTACGAAAGAGCACCTCTAACGGCGCCGGCCCTCCCAGGCAGCCTGCCATTATCCGTATTGTGCTGCCGATCCTCTTAGTAGTGGCCGCAGGTGTGGCATTGATCTGGATCGTCCGAGTCGGAGATCTCGGCGCGCGGGCGGTGTGGAATCCGACCGCTCCGCCTCTGTTCAACTTCCCCTGAGAATCGAGGATTCGCGAGGTTGACGGATCGGATCATCCCGATGTGTAGCCGAGATTGCGTTGTAACGACAAATGTGACCTTTGTCACATCCATAACGGGCCGATAACAGTAGCGCCGGAGTGAGCGCACTCCTAGTGTTCGGTTAGTCCGGCCCAGAAAGTGGCTTATGACCGCATCTGGGGAAGTCTGCATCGGGGGTGCCGCTCGGGGGCCACCGCCGATTCACGCTCTCCGTGAGGAGCATTCGTGCGTGCTCAGCGCCTAGTCGCTGCGACGGCGGCCGTCGGTCTTGTTTCTGTCTGCTGCGCGGCCAGCATTTCGGCTGGTTCCGCTTCAACGGCCGCCTCGGTGAGCACTGCCAACGCAGTGGCTGATCCCGGTGCCAGCCAAACAACCGCCACTATCAGGCAGCACCGATCAGACAGCGCCGGCGACAAGGTGGCAGCCGTCGGCGCCAGGTCCACCAAGACCGCACGCGCCGCTTCGAGCAACCTCCGCAAGCGCGAGGCGTTTGCCGTGAGCGAGCAGTCGAGTTCCCTCACCTTGCGTGTGGGCACCTTCAATGTCCGCACTGCGCGTGCTAACGATGGCCGGAGTTGGCTGGCGCGCGCGAGCGATGTGGCACGTGAGATCGCAAGCCGTAGTCCCGGTTTGCTGGCAGTTCAGGAACTCGGCCCGGGACGCGCGGACGGTTCCAAGGGAACGACAACGGGGCATTTGCGGCAGACGACCAGCTTGGAGCGCTCATTGCGGAGCGTCGTTGGCGATAGCCGTTATCAGCTCGTCCGGACAACGCCGTACGTCAAGCCGGGTACCAACCACGGCACCCAGGGCACGCGCATCCTGTACGACACCAGGAAGTTCAAGCTGCTGAGCAATTGCCCGGAGAAGACCGGTTCGAAGAACTACAACCCCTCCTGCAGCATGAACATGCCGCTCCGGGCATCTGATAGCGAGTCATTGCGTCGCAGTGCCGCGTACGCGAAGTTCGCCGACCGTAAGACCGGAAAGCGCTTCTGGGTCGTGTCGGTACATCTGGATGACCGGCACAGCAGCAGTCTTAGTACGGAAAAGAGCTACAACGCGCTGCGCGGAAGGCAGGCCAGCGCGGTCTATGCCAAGGTCAACAGCCTTCGCAAGGCAGGCGAGAAGATCATCTACGCTGGCGACTTCAACTCCTGGCAGACCAACCGCGCCGGAGACGCCCCGCATAAATATCTGGTGAGCCAAGGGTTCTACGACACCGTTCGCGCGGACTCGCGGATCAACGTCAAGTACCCGACGGTCAATCACTTCCAGACCACGCTGTCAGCCAAGCCGATCCGGCTGGATTACGTGATGATCAAGGGCAGCAAGCGCGTGCTGAGGTAC
The DNA here is from genome assembly GCA_035535395.1 of Propionibacteriaceae bacterium. Classification (GTDB taxonomy): domain Bacteria; phylum Actinomycetota; class Actinomycetes; order Propionibacteriales; family Propionibacteriaceae; genus Microlunatus. The sequence goes on from DATLQC010000128.1 coordinate 2,630, forward strand.
GAGAACGTCATGCAGCGTGTCGACTCAAGCCGGCCGTCCGACCACAACCTGATCATCAGCGACGTGGTCTTCTAATGCGCTGAGCCTGTCGAAGCGCGCCCTTCGACAGGCTCAGGGCACACTACCCATTGCCCAGCGCGGCTGGGCCCTCCTCACGGCGGATGTCGATGATGTGGCCGGTCAGGTGAGACAGCAGCACATCGAGCGACTGCCGGGCAACCTGCTCCGATGACAGCAGCGTGCCGGGAGGCTCCTCACCAAACGCCTTGGTGCGCATCGGCGTACCGGTGCGCTCCGGATTGACACAGTTGACCCGTACGCCCGAGGACGCCCACTCGTCGGCGAGGGCCTGTGTCAGATTCACGATCGCCGCCTTGGCTGAGGAGTACAGCGAATAGCCCGACCGGCCGCGCGTGTAAGAGGAGGAAGTGAACAGCAGCAGCGAGCCGCAAGATTCCGCAAGATGCGGGAAGAACTCCTGGGCGACGAAGATCGGCGCAAGGTAATTGACGTCGGTGGAGGAGTAGATCGTCTCCTCTGAGGTCTCGGCCAGCTCGCCGCGTACCAGCACACCCGCTGTATTCACAACGAAATCGATGCGGCCGGTCTCGTCAAGAACCTGTTGGGCGACCTTGGCAACGTCAGCGCGCTTTTCGACGTAGGTGCCAGTGGTCGATCGGGAGAAGGTCTTGACGTTTGCGCCGTACGTGCGTGCCAGGTCGGCGATATCCCCGCCAATGCCGTACGAGCCGCCGAAAACCACCATCGTCCGGCCATCAAGCCGCCCGTGATACTGCTCATCGGTCAGCGGAGTAGGTCGATCAGCTGAGGTCAACTGGAACAACTTGTCGGCGATGTACACATCAATCGGTTCGGTCACCTTCATGTTGCGTTCATGGCCGGCAACGACCGCAATCGAAACCTCAGGAAGATAGCGCAGCACGACGGTGCAGTCATCGGTCGCGGTGAAGTTGGGATCTTGCGCAGCCTTGGCGTACGCGGCCTTGATCGTTGACAAGCGGAAGGACTGCGGTGTCTGGCCGCGGCGCAGCAAATGCCGCGGCAGGACGTCGGCGATGCTGTTTCGGTTCGGCTCGACCTGAATCACCGTGTCGGCGGACGGGATTGCGGTGTCGACCGCCTCGTGGCTCTGCAGCGCCTCAACATTGGCGGCAATGATCGTTTGCGAGACCAGAGGACGTACCGCGTCATGGAGCAACACATTGCACTCTTCATCGCCAATTGCCGCGAGCGCGGCTGCCGTGGTCTCGTTCCGAGTCTCGGCGCCTTCCAGAATCTGAGCGACCTTGACGTATTCGCCCTTCTTGACGATGGCGCGAACCTCATCGAGGTGGCCCGGCGCCATCATGACCACGATCTCGTCTACCAGCGGCGATTGGTGCATTGCGGCGATGGTGTGCTCGATGATCGGCTTGCCGGCAATCTTGATCAGCTGTTTGGGGATGTTCAGGCCCACGCGGGTCCCGGTGCCTCCCGCCAGGATCACGGCAACATTGCGCAATCTGGTCACCGGCTGAACCCTACTTTATTGCTCCGCTCGCCAAGCTCGCTCTGCCTAATGGCTCGCTTCGCTCGCTGCGATGTTCGCCGGGTAGCCGCCGTCTTCGTCGAATCCGCCGAGGAAAGAACGCCTCGGCTCTCTCCTCCTCAGCACGGCGGCGCGCGATCCGGTATTTGATTGCTCCGCTGGCTACGCTCGCTGTGTCTCATGGCTCGCTTCGCTCGCGAAACGTCGCGAGCACGGATCGCTGAAAACTTCACTCCAGATGAGCATGCGCTCCAGGATTTACGCGTAAGAGGGGCGAGTAGGGCACCTCTAGCGGGAACTTTCCAGCGTTTTGGGTCCAAGCACTTCGCCGTCATCCAACGAGAAGCGTCTCGGTTCACTCGTCCTGAATACAACCCGCGCGTCGCCGCCTACCCACAGGCAGAGTGTTAGCCGCGCGTTGGGTTTTCGTCCTGCGGTTCCTGTGTGCAATTCTCGATCGCATGCTCAAGGTGAGTGTCGTGGTACCGGTGTACAACCCGGGCGAGTACTTCGGGCCATGCATCGATTCACTGACCTCACAGAGCATGCCGTCCGGCGAATTCGAGATCATCTGCATCGACGACGGTTCTACCGACGAGACTCCGGCGCTGCTCGACGAACTCGCTGAAAAGCATTCAAACCTGCGAGTGATTCACCAACCCAACTCAGGCTGGCCTGGGCAGCCGCGCAATGTGGGACTCGACGCTGCCCAGGGCGACTACGTCTTTTTCTGTGACCACGACGACTGGCTCGGGACCGAGGCGTTGCAGCGCCTGTATGACTTCGCGACCAGCTGTGGCTCCGACATTGTGCTTCCCAAGATGGCTGGGTTGCAGCGACGCATTCCTCGGGTGGTGTTTAGCCAAACGATTCGTCGCTGCACCCTCAGCGACTCGGCGATCATGGACAGTTTGACGCCACACAAACTGTTTCGTCGAGAGTTTCTGAACGAGCACCAGATCCGCTTTCCGGAAGGCAAGCGGCGGCTCGAAGATCATCTTTTCGTGGTGGCCGGCTACTTGCTGGCCGAGGTTGTCAGCATCTACGCCGACTACACCTGCTACTTCCACATCCGGCGCGTCGACATGGCCAACGCCGGCTTTCGCAAAACGAATTGGCGCGGTTACTTCGACAACCTTGCCGACGCGCTCGACGTGGTGGTGTCACACACCGACCCAGGAGAAGAACGGGACCTCATCTTCCGCCGCTGGCTTCAGGTCGAGATGGTGCAGCGCCTTACCGGTAGGCGGTGGCTGAGGTTCACAGACGAGGAGTCCGCCGCACTGTTCAGAAATGCGCACCGCGTCGCGTCGCGCTATTTCGGCGAAGGTGTTGTCTCGCTCCTGCAGCCAATGCAACAAAGAATCGCCCGAGCCGTCCTTGCTGGAGATGCCGATGAGGTACGGCGCATCGCAGAACAGGCAGCGCCATGGGCAACCTATCCGAGCGTCTTACAGGTGGGCTGGGTCAACAGCAGCCTGCAGATCAGCGGCACTGTCCAGCTGTCCGATGTCGTCCCTGAGGGCAGAACGCCAGTTCCTGAGGCCGAAGAAGCGACTGAAGCTCCTGCTGAGCACGAGTCTGATGCGAACAAGGTCAATGGTGAGACAGCCGAAGAGCCAACGGTCGAAGGTCGACGGGACATTCTCGAAGAGGCAGAGGCGATCTTCGCCGAGATGCCTGAGGAGCCGTTGGCAGAGCAGCGGTTTGCGACCTTGCTGGATCACCCCGCACCAGAGGTGCTCTGGTTGGGTCTGGCGACCTCGCCAGTCCGAGTAGACCTCACCGAACGCCGTACTGGGGAGACCTGGCAGGTGCCCGTTGCGATCCACCGTATGGGGCTTGTGGCGTCGTTCTCGACGGTGATCGACCCGAACACCATTGCCGGGGGCGCCAGACTGCCCGATGGTCTGTGGGACCTCAACGTGCATTTCGGCGTTATGGGTCTCGGCATGCGTCGCCGGGCCACGTTGACCCAGGAACGTCAGCCCGGCAAGGTTCTCCCGGAGCCAGTCAAGGAAGGCTCGCCGACGATGGCGGTCTACTTCACGCGGCGGACGTCAGGTTTGTGTCTGGATGTCGGACTGCTGAGACACCCCAAGCTTCGAGCCCGCCCTCAGCCTTCGTTCGGCCGCCGGGTGGTTCGTAAACTCCGGCGGCTGCTTAACCGCTCCCGTGATCTACGGAGGCGGAACTCTGCCTGACTAAGGATTTATGAACGAACTCACGAGACGACTCACCGCTGTCGCCCGGCGCGTCGCGCATCGGCTGCCAACCCCGATCCAATCGCGACTGCGACAGCTCGTGCGCCGGTTTGCGAAGGGCGCATTGTCCGGCGCACGGGTTGTTACGCCAGTACTCAGCGTGGTCGTCGTCGCGAGCAATGCGGAGTCCTACCTGAGCGAGTGTCTGCAGAGCCTGCAAGCTCAGACGCTTAACAGATTTGAAGTGATCGTGGTCGACAATGGCTCAACCGACGGCACTGCGGCGGTTGCCAACCGGCTGGCCGCGGAGGATCCACGGTTTCGAGTTCTACTCTGCCCGCCGATCGCAGTCACAGCAGCCCGCAATGCCGGAGCGCTCCTTGCCCAGGGCAGGTTCCTAGCCTTCATGGACGCGACCGATACCGTGCCGCGCACGGGGTACGCGAGTCTGATCAACTCCCTTCGCCACACGGGCTCGGACTTTGCTGCGGGAGCGGTACGCACCGTCGTACGCGGAAGGCGGTACCGACCGGGCTGGACCACGGTCACCCATGATCTCGACAGGCCGGCTCTGACGCTCCGCGACTTTCCGCTCGCCATCCAGGACACCAGCACCACCAACCGTGTGTTTCGTACCGACTTCTGGAAGCTCGAGGTCGGAGGCTTTCCCGACTCGGCAGACGGGGAGACGTTGGCGATCGTCAGCGCCACACTTCGGGCCAAGCAGTTCGACCTGCTGCAAACGGTTAGCTACGTACGCCGGCCCCGGCTGGGCGCGGGGAAACTGCTCCCAGACCCGCTGACAGCGAGCGAGCTTGAGTCTCGTGTCAACTGGCTCTGGGCAACCTGGCGGCTGCTTCGGGACTCCGACGATCCAACGATCGCAGCGTACTGGCTGGGCGGGCTAATCGACGGCGAGTTTGGCGACCTTGCTGCGGACGCCCACCGAGCCGATGCCTCGTATCGAGCCGGCCTGCAGAAAGCTGCTCAGGACTGCCTCGCGTTGGCCGATGAGACGGTGTGGCGGCAGGTTCGCATCGACCGCAAGGTCCGTCTCTGGCTGGTCGCCAGGGAACGCTGGACTGATCTTGAACAACTTCTGCAACACGTCGCGCTCTACGGGTCAATACCCAGGACTGAGGTACGGGATGGCCGTCTATACGCCGTCGCAGAGGACCTGCCCGGTGCTGCTGCAGCGCCCGCCGAATGCCGGGAGCTGAGCGAGAGTCAGACCGCGCTCTCAGCCTGTGTGGAACATGTGGCCTGGGACGGCGACCGGCTCGAGGTGCACGGCTGGGGCTTCATTCGAGGCCTCGACGTGACTTCTGAGGTGCCCGAGCTAGCCGCCTCTCTCATCGAACCTGTAACCGGCCAGGCTTACCCGTGCGACGTGGCGCAGCTCCGCAAGATAGCGGCCAACGAATGGTCAATGTTCCGCTATCAGGATGTGGCCGCTGGGGGCTTCACCATCAGCGTCGATACCGGACGCATCGACCGGCATCCGGGCCGCTGGCAGCTCCGGCTCACGGTTCGAGCACATGGCTTGCAGCGGACCGGTGCCATCCAGGCCGTTGCACCAGGTGGCAGCGGTCACTTGATGTGGGGGCGCAATCTGCGGAGGATCGATGAACCGACGCGAGTCGTTCCAAAACTTGATCCGCAACTGGGCTTCGCACTTCATGTTCGTCCGGAGCATGTCCAGGCGCGAATGCTCACCATGGACAGGGCCGGCAAGGCTGCGGGCGCGCTCCGGCTCGTCGATCCGGGGCTCGGCAGTTTGGTGTCGGTAACGGCCACTAGCTCCTTCGGTGGAGTCTCCGGAGACCTCAGCAAAGCCGGCTCAGATGGCTTGCAGCGCTTTGAGCTCGATCTGCCGGTTGGCGTCGGCACTGGCGTCGCGTGGGAATTCAGAGCCGTTGACGTGAGTGGTCTCAAGCATCGGGTTTCCTGGCCGATCGAGGCCGACAACGATCTCCGGATGGGCGACGGTGCTGGGAGTGTCTGCTGGCAGCGGTCCATCACCGGCTACTGCACTCTGATGACGGACTGGGTGGTGGCCGAGGCCGAGAACGTGACGATAGCCGAGGACGAGCTGAGCATCGATCTGCGGCTGATCGGACTCGAGGCTTCCGACTGTGCCAACGCGCGCCTGTCCGGACGGCATGCGGAGGTGCCAGTCCACCGCGTAGAGGCCCTCGGTGATGGCGTACGACTTGTCTTTCCGATGCTGGCTAGCCGTTGGGGTGGGCCACAGCTCCCGCTGCCCACTGATGACTACCGGGTCGAGCTCGCTTCACGTGCACGTCTGCTTTGTTCTAATCGGTTGGTCCTACGGCTGCCTGATCAGGGTCTGACGGCCAAGCACCACTACTGGCTGGGACGCGATAACCGAAACCGGCTGCTGATCAGCTTGACAGCGCCGCTTGCTGACGAGGAGCGCAGTCGGCTCGCGAAGGAGCGTATGGCCAGCTGGTATCAACAGTCGCCTTCCACCGCAACCGAAAGCGTGCTGTTTCAGAGCTATCGGGGTGAATTCGCTACCGACAGTCAGCTCGCCATTCATGCCGAACTGCGCAGCCGGCGGCCCGACCTAGAGCTGCTGTGGGGCGTCGCGGACTGGTCCGTTGCCGTACCAGAGGGCGGTCGGGCACTGTTGATCGAAAGTCGCGAGTGGTATGCGGCCTTGGGCAGCAGCCGGTATCTGTGCCGGAACGTCGAATTGGACCGGTACTTCCGGAAGCGGCCCTACCAGCGCTATCTCCAGACGTTCCACGGCTACCCCTTCAAGTCGATGGGAGCCTCACTTTGGCGGGTACAGGGGCGGCCGGAGTCGGTCATAGATGCCGAATGCGCTCGCCGCAGCCAAGCGTGGGACGCAATCGTGGTGCCGGAGTCCTTCTGTGTCGATCTTTACCGGCGCGAGTACCGATTCACCGGAAATGCGCTGGTTACGGGCTATCCGCGCAATGACGTTCTAGTAACGGCCGACACCGCCTCGGTCCGCTCTCGGGTGCTTGCCCAGCTTGGCATCGAGCAGGATCGGATCGTGGTGCTGTACGCCCCTACCTGGCGAGACACCCTCGCGACCGGCGCCTGGTCGGCGAAGTTTGTCGCCGATCTCGACCTCAAGGCACTTGCAAACCAGCTTGGTGATCGGTATGCAGTGTTGTTGCGTGGTCACAGTTACAACCTTCACGAAGGGCCCTCCCATACCACCGGGAAGGTGTGGGACGTATCCGCATTTCCCGAGATCAACGACCTCTTGCTGGCAGCCGATGTCGCGGTGCTCGACTATTCCTCAATTCGTTTCGACTGGCTGATTACCGCCAAGCCAGTGGTATTCCTTGTGCCTGACTTGAAGGAATATCTGAGGTCACGCACGATCTTGTTCGACTTTCCGCCGACCGCTCCTGGTCCACTGCTGGCCACAACTGCCGAGGTTGGTGAAGCATTACTGGACCTCGGCGCGGTCGTCTCCGAGTACGCTGCCGCACGGGAATTGTTCAACAAGGAGTTCAACAGACTTCACGACGGGCATGCCACGGAGCGAGTAATCGATGCGTTTTTCTAGCCCATCGGCGGCCAAGCGGGTCGTTGATGTCGTCCTTGACTGTCTCATCGTCTTATTGACGTTTGTCGGTGTCGTGCTGGCGCTTACCGGCTCGCGATGGGCGCCGCTCTGGGTGCTGATATCGGTCGTTGGGATGGCGGGTCAGTTAGTCCAGACCGCACTTGAGCGGACTGAAGAGTGGAGTCCGCTCGGTCGATCGCTGGTGCTGCGAGGCACGGCGGTCGCCGCAACTGCGGTATGCCTTACTACCTCCGTACCAGGTCGTCAGCAAGCTTTGGCCGCGGCACTGGGAGCCGCAATCTTAGTCGGTTCGATCGTGATCGAGCCGTTCGTCGCTCGGTCGACCAGATTCAAGGTGCCGGTCGCTACCCAACTGCCGAATCTGCCAACACGGCGGCCGCTGCCTGATCTTGGTCCGCTGTCGGTGGCTGCCAGCGCAATTGCCACACTGGCGGGTTTGCTACTCGCTGCTATCGGGGCATCGGCGTGGTGGTGGGTTGCCATCAGCCTGATCGGGGTCGCGCCAGTGACGGTGCTGGCCGTTGACGGTCGCGCCAAGATCGTCCTCGCCCGCCGGCTGCGGAGGCTAGTTCCTCGAGCGGTGGCGGCGTACGCGCCGGACTTCGTGGTCTACACATCGCGTCCCGACGATGCGTCGTACCAGGTGATGATGTGGCTGCCGTACCTGCAACGCGCCGGGCTACGTTTTCTCATCGTCGCGCGTAACGCCGTACCGGCTGCGGCGCTTGCCGAGCTGACCGACGTTCCCGTGGTCGAGGCGCGCGGCATTGCTGATGTTGATGCGCTGGTCGTCCCATCGCTGAAGGCCGCCTTCTATGTCAATGCGTCCTCCGGTAACGGCGCGTTGGTTCGCTTCCAGCACCTCACCCACATCTATCTGGGGCATGGCGACTCTGACAAGCCGCCCTCGTACAACCCGACGCACGCGATGTATGACCAGATCTTTGCCGCAGGTCCGGCCGCGACCCGCCGGTACGCCGCTCATGGCGTGCGGATCCCGCCTGAGAAGTTCAAGATCGTTGGCAGGCCACAGGTCGAAAACGTCAAGCAGAGCACGACTCCCATTGCCGACGTGCCCGAGCCGACGGTGCTGTACGCGCCAACCTGGCGTGGTCACGTCGAGGAGACCATGCTGTACTCCCTGCCATCGGGGGAGCGGATTGTCTCAGCCCTGCTGGCGCGTGGGGCGACCGTGATCTTGAGGCCGCATCCATTTAGCTACGACTTCGTAGAAGACGCGGCGGTCATCGATCGGATCAAGGCTCTGCTGGAGGCCGATCGGCGGAAGACGGGCCGGCCGCATCTGTGGGGGGCCGCGGCAGAGAAAGACCGCAGCATCTTGGACTGCATCAATGACTCCGATGCCATGGTGTCCGATGTCTCGAGCGTGGTGTCGGACTACCTGTTTTCCGGAAAGCCGTTTGCCATGATCGCGGTGCCCACCGAGCCTGCGGCGTTCGTCGTGGAGTATCCGGTGGCTCGGGCGTCATACGTCATCCGGGCCGATCTCGCGGATCTGGACGGACAGCTGGAGCACATGCTGGGCCGAGATCCGCTGGCCGGCCAGCGAGCAGACATTCGCGCTGACTATCTCGGTGATTTTCCTGCGGACAACTACGCGTTGGCCTTCGTGGACGCGGTACGTCACGTCTCGCGGAAGTCCATGGAGGACATGGAGGACGATCAGGCTGAGGATGCCGGCGGCGAACAGGGGAGCCGAGAAGAGGATGAGAGGCCTCCGGAGGACGAGGACGGCGGCGCGTTGCCTGGGCGCAGCTGGTCTAAGTACGCCCAACTCGCTGCCCGGGTAGGACTTGATCTTGCCGGAACCGCGTTCGCGCTGGGTGCCTTGGCGGCGGCACTTGCCCGTGGGCCGCTATGGCTGATCACCGTGCTGGCGGTGCTGTCGGTGTGGGCAGCGTTCCAGTCGGTCGCCAGCACGGTTCTCACACCTTCGCGATGGTCGCGATTGCTTACCGAAGGTGATGCGACACGGGCTGTGCTGGTGGTGACCTTGGCAGTGACTGGGCACAATGCGGGCCAGCTGTCGTGGCAGATTGTGACAGCCTGCGCCCTGCTGCTGATGGCGATCGTTGTGGAACGAAGAATCCGGGCGGCCTGGGGGAGTGCACCGCTTGGCCTTAACCTGCCTGCTGCGGTTCGCGAAATCTCCGACCTCATTCCCCGAGGTCTGTTGCCCATCGTGGACGGCGTAGTGATCATCGTTGCCTTCCTGCTGATCTTGGCAGATATTCCGTTGGTGATCTTGCTGGCGCTGGTTTTCCTGATCTTTCTCTGCGCACTTGAGATCACCGTGCGAGCAGTGCGGCGGGAAACCGAAAATGAACGTGGGGAATTGCGGCTGCGGCCCGCACTCGAGGCTTACCGTCCGGAGTTCGTCGTGTACTTTGCCTCGACGGTGGGTGCGAACTATCAGGTGGGGATGTGGTTGCCCTACTTCGTTCGGATCGGCCGGCCCTTCATCATCGTTACTCGCACGGCGCCCATGCTGGCCCAGATCAGCAGGCTCTGTGAGGAGCAGGGTGTCACGGTGCCGCTGATCCATCGTCGGACGCTGCGCAGTCTCGAGGAGATCATCGTTGACTCAATGACGGCGGCGTTCTACGTCAACAACGCCGCGCGTAACACCCACCTCGTGGAGCGGCGGGAACTGACCCATGTCTGGCTTAATCACGGAGATTCCGAGAAGCCGGCCTGCTTCAACCCCGTGCATGCGATCTATGACTTGCTCTTCGCGGCGGGTCAGGCCGGGGTCGATCGATACGCCCGCCATGGTGTGAGCATCCCGGCCGAGAAGTTCAGGATCGTTGGACGGCCCCAGGTGGAGTTGATCACTCCGCCGCGCGGGCCAATCGGAACGATCAAGCAGCCTACGGTGCTCTACGCGCCAACGTGGCAGGGACCATTCGCCGACAGCCGGGTCTACTCATTGCCGGTTGGTCGTCAAATCGTTGAACAACTCCTTGCGCACGGCGCTCGGGTGGTCTTCCGGGCGCACCCGTTCAACTATCGCTATCCCGATGATCAGAAGATGATCGAGGACATCGGCGCGGTTCTGGATGCTGATCGGGAAGTGAGTGGTCGGCAGCACCTCTGGGGGCCTGCTGCCGAGCAGGAGATGAGCGTGGAAGACTGCTTCAACGCTTCTGATGCCATGGTCAGCGATGTGTCTGCTGTGGTGTCGGACTATCTCCATTCGGGGAAGCCGTTCGCCATGGTGTCAGTGGGGCGTACGCCGGAGCAGCTGTTGGTCGATGCGCCAGCCGCAAGAGCGGCGTATGTGCTGCGCGATGATCTGTCGAACCTCGTGGACGTGTGTGACAACCTGCTGGGGTCCGATCCGCTTGCCGCTGTCAGAAACGAAACCAAGATCTACTATCTCGGTGACTTCCCTGATGAAGGCTACGCTGATGGGTTCCTGTCGGCGGCGCGCGAGGTGATCGATGGCGGGCGGCGTACTCCGGTAGAAGTGTCTGAGCCTGATGGCAGGCAGGGTACGAAAATGCGCGCTGAGCCGGTCTAAGACCAGCTTGGAGGTGACGGAATGCAGGTGCGACTACTTCGATGAGGCTCATCGTCGGAGAGTAAACCTCAGCGCGATCCCAACAGAGGACGCGTGCCGGCTCATAGCGGGCCTCAACCGGCCTGAGGTCCGTTATTGTTCCCACTGTCTCATGATCGTGGAGCTAGGTGCCGGTAGCGGTTTGATGCCGTTTTGCACGCATCCGCCCGATGTCAGGGGCGCAGCCACGTGGCAAGCCGTATGGCATCCGCTGCGATCCAGGCGAATAGCGCCACGATTGCCAAAAGGAATGTGTCGTTGCCCCAAGGCAAGATCAGAAAAACAA
>DATLQC010000129.1:0-21549 GCA_035535395.1 Propionibacteriaceae bacterium
CGGCAGTCAGGGTACGGAGCCTCTCGTTCCGCCAACGGAGTGGGAACACAGCTCGCGACGCCATGTCTCCAGCATGACGCGATTCGGTGTGATGTCAAGGCGGGCAGATGACATCACGGGTAATAATCAGCTTGAGGACAAGACGGAGTTGGTCAGATGGCAATCCGGTGACGGTCAGGCCGAGCGAGACACCCGGTCAGCCACCGAGACATCCTGCGGCGCGCGAGCATGACGTCGATGTCGACGATGATCGCCATCACACCACGTCGTCGAGCTCGCGCCGGAGCATCGTCGCGCTGCGCAATAGGCCGCGCATGACCACCATCAGCAATGCGAACGCCGCCCCGCCGATGGCCACGCCTCCGCCGATCAGGACGAGTCCGGGCGCGTCATCGATCTCGCCCACGTGCACACACAGTGCGGCAACGATGACCGCGGCGACGAGTCCAGCGACGGAGATAACACCAACCCAGCGGAACGCGCGCTCGTCGAAGATCGCGCCACGCCACACCATGGAGAGGATCCACAGGGAGGCGAGCACAACCTCCACGCATGCCAGGGCGGCAATGCCGAGCACCGAGTAGGGCACGGCAAGGAATGGCACCTCAGATTCTGCGATCGTCGAGCAGCGCCCGAGCCATCACAATCCGCTGAATCTGGTTCGTGCCCTCATAGATCTGCGTGATCTTCGCATCCCGCATCATCCGCTCAACGGGAAAGTCCTTGGTATAGCCGTAGCCGCCAAGCAACTGGACCGCGTCAGTGGTGATCTCCATTGCCACATCCGAGGCGAAGCACTTCGCAGCAGCGCCGAAGTAAGGCAGGTCAGCATCTCCGCGCTCGGACTTGGCGGCCGCAGCGTACGTGAGCTGACGCGCAGCCTCAAGCTTCATGCCCATGTCGGCGAGCATGAACTGCAAGCCCTGAAATTCGGCGAGTGCCTTGCCGAACTGCTTGCGCTCCTTGACATAGCCGAGTGCATAGTCGAGGGCACCTTGAGCAATGCCGATGGCCTGCGCGGCGATGGTGATTCGGGTGTGGTCCAGGGTTCGCATTGCCGTCTCGAAGCCGGTTCCCTCAGCGCCGATCATGCGGGACTCCGGGATCCGTACCTGATCGAAGTAAACCTCACAGGTTGGAGAGCCCTTGATGCCGAGCTTCTTCTCCGGAGCACCAAACGACACACCCGAGTCGGACTTCTCAACCACGAAGGCGCTGATGCCCTTTGAGCGGGCCTCGGGATCGGTCACCACAAACACCGTGTAGAAGTCTGAGATGCCAGCGTTGGTGATCCATCGCTTGACGCCATTGAGAACAAAATGATCACCCTCGCGTACGGCGCGGGTCTTCATGCTGACCGCGTCGGAGCCAGCCTCCGGCTCGGACAGGCAATACGATGCCATCGCCTCGCCGCGAGCGATAGGCGGCAGATAGCTCTGCTTGACCTCCTCAGATCCGGCGAGCAGCCACGGCAATGTCGCCAGCTTGTTGACAGCAGGGACCAAGGACGTGGCGGCGCAGACGCGGGCAATCTCCTCGATGACGATCACGGTCGCCAGTGCATCAGCGCCTACGCCGGAGTAGGCCTCCGGAATGTGTGGTGCATGGAAGTCCGCCGATACCAGCGCTTCGTAGGACGCTTTGGGAAACTGCGCCAACTCATCGGCCTCGGCGGCGTTAGGAGCGACCTTCTCCTCGCACAGTTCTCGTACGGCGGCGCGGAATGCCTCATGCTCCTCGCTGGGCCGGTACATGTCGCCGAAGTCGCTCATGTACCGAGCCTATTCGGAGGCGCTCCTCAGACCGTCTGCTCCAACGGATCCCAGTCCTCCGGCAAAAGCGGCGGCTTGTCGACCGAGCTGTCCACCTCGACGAAGGCACGCGACTCCACCGACTCTGCGATCGCGATCATGGTGTCGAGGACGTGATAGCCCATCGCGCCCTGAGCGCGATGCGGTCTCCCTTCACGAAGAGCCCGAGCCATGTCGAGGACTCCCGTGCCGCGGGCGGATGGGCTTTTCGTGGTGGCAACGGTCTCCCACTCCTCCGCACCACGGCGCCTGATCGAGATTGCACCGTCGAAGTAGTTGGGGTCCGGAAAGAGCATCGTTGCCTCAGTGCCATTGACCTCGAGCAGCGTACGCGGAAGCGCCGAGTCGAAGGAAAACATGGCCTGCGCCGACTGGCCGGACTCGAACTGCACCAGCGCACTGACGTGGCTGGGCACCGTGACATCAAACTCCTCCCCCGCCTTCGGTCCAGAGCCAATCACCCGACGCTCCCGGGCCTTCGATCCAAGCCCAGCAACCGAGGACACGGCGCCGAAGACTTGTACCAGTGACGTGAGGTAGTAAGGCCCAAGATCGAAAAGCGGGCCCGCACCCGCCGCGTATAGGAACGCGGGATTCGGATGCCACAACTCCGGTCCAGGCAACTGCAGCAGCGCCAGAGCCGTGAGGGGTGTACCGATAAGGCCTTGCTCGACAAGCCGGCAGGCCGTCTGAAGCCCCGGGCCCAGGAAAGTATCTGGCGCGCAGCCGACGAGCCGTCCAGCTTCCTCGGCTTCACGAAGCAAGCCTCGGCCGCTGATGCGATCGAGGGCCAACGGTTTCTCGTTCCAGACGTGCTTGCCAGCGCTGATCACCTGACTGGCGACATCGGCATGAGCCGCCGGAATGGTGAGGTTGACGACGATCTCGATATCTGGGTGGTCGAGAACGGTAGCGACGTCTCCAGCTGCGGGAACCTCGTACTTGGCCGCCTTTTCCTGAGCTGCCGTCTGGACGATGTCGCCAATCGCCAGCACGTCGGTGTCGGCGAAGTTGGTGAGATTCTCCAGGTAGGTATTGCTAATAGTGCCGGCCCCGATCACGCCGACACCAACCGGCCTACTCATGATCAAGCTCGCTCGGCGAGCAGGAACTCCCGACTCGCACGTACGGCTTCGAGCAAATCAGACTCGGAGTCATCCAACTCCACGACGCGTAATGCGTCGGGAGCCGCGGCGATGATGTCTTGCACCGGAAGTACGCCTGATCCCACCGCCACCTGCTTCTTCGTATCGAGGCTCCCGTCGCCATCCTTCAGGTGCAGCGCAACGACCCGATCACCGAGCCGTTTGAGCAGCGCCGGCACATCCGCGCCGCCGGCGTACGCCCAATAGGTGTCTACTTCCAAAACCACTTCTGGTGCCAGCCGATCAGCAAACACCTCCAGGGCATGAACGCCGCTGATCTTCGATTCCAGCTCAAAGTGGTGGTTGTGATAGCCGACCCTGAGACCGTACCCGGCCGCCGTTTTGGCTGCCGCGTTGAGTTCCGATGCGATCTCAGTGATGTCGGCCTCGGCTTCCCAGCGAGCAGGGTCGACGTACGGCTCAATGATCGTCTGGATGCCCAAGTCGGAAGCCAGTTGACAGATTTCATCCTGGTTTCCGCTGAGGATGCCCACATGTGTGGTCGGCGCAGCTAACCCACTCTCGCGAAGTCCAGTGCGTAACTGATCGGCAAACGCTGGTAGCTGGAACGGCTCAACTTGGGTGAACCCGAATCCGGCGAGCTTCTGCAAAGTCCCGTCGAAATCATGCTCCAGGGCCTTGCGCAAGGTGTACAGCTGGACAGACAACTCGGACATACGACCTCCCTCTGAGGATTTGTGATCACACTACGTGGGCTCGCCGAGCAGCTGCCGGGCGAGTATGGTCCCGCCGGCGGTGGCAATCGGAAAGACCACCACTCCGACAAAGGGAATGGCAAGCAACAAGAACGTCGGCACCGCGAAGCCAAGGACTCGAAGGCGCTGCGTTCGCATCGCGGCACGCCGATCCGCTAGCCGCAGCCAGCCACGTCTTTCGAACGGGGAGCCGACGAGCTCGATCCCGAGCATCCAGCCGCCGAAGATTGCCGAGATCACCGGGACCACCGTCTGCCCGATGACAGGTACGAATCCCGTCGCAAAGAGCAAGAGCGCTCCGAGTGCTGCGACCGCTATGAGCCCGACAGCTTGGCGCAGCGCCCGAAGGATGCCACGCGCCACGCTCTCGTCAAGCTCAGGCACGTCACCGAACTCTCGCTCAACTGATTCGGACAGTTTGTCGTACAGCGGTGATCCGAGCGCGAGCGTCAGTGTGGTGAAAGAGATCACCATTACCAACACAGCACCGGCGACCAACGCGCCACCAACGAGCACCCGAATTGTCGTTGCCGCGCCTCGAGCCCAGCCGTCGGCGAACGGAGTGAGCCACTCGACGGCCGGGTCGAGCTGAGTGATCAGCGCAATGAGCAGCCCAGTGAAGATCACCGAGGTGATCGCGGGCGGAATGGCCCCGAGCAAGAAGAGCCGGGGCCGACGTGCGATGAGCCTCAGTCCCCTGGCCAGCAGGCCCGCACCCATGATCAACTCTGCGACAGCGGCTCCCACTATCCGGACCCACTGACCTGAGCCTGTGCGCTCGTCCGCACAGCTGCGCCCTTGGATTCCGCGGCCTGCCGAAGCTGATCTTGAAAATTGATCATCTGCTGCCGCAGGCCCGGATCGTTGGCGGCAAGGATGCGGACAGCCAGCAGTCCGGCGTTCCGGGCGTTGCCGATGGCGACGGTTGCCACCGGCACTCCTGCGGGCATCTGAACGATCGATAGCAAGGAGTCCATGCCGTCGAGATACTTCAGCGGTACGGGTACTCCAATCACCGGTAGCGGTGTGACCGATGCAAGCATGCCTGGTAGGTGCGCGGCGCCGCCGGCCCCAGCAATGATCACTTCGAGTCCGCGGGTATGAGCCATCCGCCCATACGTGATCATGGCGTCGGGCATGCGATGCGCTGAAACCACATCCGCCTCGAAGGGCACGTCGAACTCACGCAGCGCCTGCCCCGCGGCACCCATCACGGGCCAATCTGAGTCGGAACCCATCACAATCCCGACTCGGGGCCGCGGCATGTCATCAGGCCCAATCTCATCAGACCCAATCTCTTTAGACCCAATCTCCTCAGACATTGGCATCTCCCATCAGGTACGCCGCGGCATGCCGCGCCCTATTCCGTGTCTGCTCAAGATCATCTCCGGCGGCGGTGACATGGCCCACCTTGCGGCCGGGGCGGATCTGCTTGCCATACAGCTGCACCCGCAGCCGCCGGTCGCGAGCAAAGCAGTGCAGCAGCGCCGAAGGAAGATCATCGACGCTGCCGCCGAAGACGTTGGCCATGACAGTCCACGTCTCCTTGCTGCTTGGATCGCCGAGCGGTAAGTCGAGGACGGCACGCAGGTGGTTTTCAAATTGCGAGGTGTGTGCACCATCGATCGTCCAGTGGCCCGTGTTGTGCGGACGCATGGCGAGCTCGTTGACCACCACGGATCCGTCGACGCGTTGCATCAGCTCGACGGCAAGCATGCCCACGACGCCCAGCTCATGAGCGATCATCAGCGCCAATTGCTGTGCGGCCGTTGCGTGTTCATCGACCAGGCCCGGTGCTGGCGTGGTCGTCTCGACACAGATGCCGTTCCGCTGCACGGATTCGGAGATCGGGTACGCCGCCGCCTGCCCCGACGGGGATCGCACGACGAGGGCGCTCAGCTCACGCGTAAAGTCCACGAACTCCTCACCGATGATCTGCACACCCTCACTCAGTCGCTCGAACGGCTCGCCGGCCTGGGCCGCAGAGTCCAGCCGCCACACTCCCTTGCCGTCATACCCACCACGGGAGGTTTTCGCCACAATGGGCCAGCCCTGCTCGTCGCCGAAGGCAGCCAATGCTGCCGCATCAGCCACCACGCAACTGGCAGGACATGGAGCCCCCAAGGCAGTCAAGCGATCCCGCATGATCGCCTTGTCCTGAGCGTGCACGAGCGCCGCTGGTCCCGGACGAACCGCCACACCGGCCGACTCAAGATCGCGAAGCAGCCCGGTTGGTACGTGTTCGTGGTCAAAGGTCACGACGTCGCATTCGGCCGCAAAGCTGCGCACGGTGGCCGGGTCGGTGTAGTCCCCGACCGTGACGTCGTGAACGACCTGTGCTGCCGCCGTGTCAGGGCCCTCAGCAAGCAGCCGCACGTTGATACCCAATCCGATGGACGCGGCGTGCATCATCCGCGCCAACTGCCCACCGCCGATTATTCCTACGGTGAAGGTCCCACGCCTCACCCGCCGAAGCGTACCGGTCACTATGACGGGCAGCCTGCGCCGACTGCAGGAGCTCGCGGCTGTGCTGCGTGCAGAGCTGACTCCTGTTCGCGAGCGACGAAGGAGGCGCACTGCTGGCTGCCCGCCAGAGTGCAATAGACACCGGTCACTGCAGCTTGAAGATCACCGAGCGCTGCACAATGAAATTGACGGTGGTAGCGACCCCCTGCGCAATCACGAACGCAATGATCTGAACCGGAAGCCGACTCAGGCCGTGCGCGGTGAGCAGGGTGAACAGCACGCTAAATAGACCCACTTGCAGCGCAAAGGTTACGGCGTACAAGACCACGACCGCGATAAATCGGCGGGTGGAGGGCGACGCGCGGAACGTCCAGCGCCGGTTGATCAGATATGCCGTTGTCGTGCCCGCGACGAAGGAGATGGCCTTGGCTGGTGTGTGACCGAGTCCAAGTGCCATCAAGATCACCAGGAGGCCGAAGTCCACGATGGCCGAGAATCCGCCGGTGATAATAAATCGGGTGAGCTGGGCGGGCAGCGGCAGTGCGCTTTCCCGTTCGTCGACCGGTAGCTCGACCGGCTGGGGGAACTGGTGAGAGTGCTCTGTCATCGGCCGCTTTCCTGCCAGCTGGGCCAGCGCGGAGTCCGGCGCAGGTTGAAGGCCTCGATGCCTTCGATCCGATCGACGGAGAATGCGGCTTCTTCCCACGCCTGGTTTTCGATCTCCAACCCGGTTGCCAAATCGACATCGACACCCCGTTTGAGTGCACGCTTGGCGGCACGCAGGCTGATGGGTGATTTGGTCGCGATCTCTTGCGCCAACTCCCGCGCACTGCTTCGAGCCATCCCTGCTGGCACGAGACGGTCGACGAACCCCATCCTTTGCGCCTCCTCGGCCCCGACCCTGCGTCCCGTGAGCAGCAGGTCCGCGGCCTTGTTCAGCCCGATCCGGCGAGGCAGCAGCTGGGTACCACCCTCGCCTGGAATCAGCCCCAGACCAACCTCGGGAAGCCCGAAGGTTGCTGTGGCTGATGCGACGATCAGGTCGCAGCTCAACGCCAATTCGAAGCCACCACCAACCGCGAATCCTTCTACCGCAGCGATCATCGGCACGGGTAACGCACGGAGCGCGTCGAATGCTTCCTGGAAGACGTGTCGTTGCCGACGAAGATCATCATTGGTTGCGCTGCGGCGCTCCTTGAGATCAGCGCCGACACAGAAGGCTCTTTGGAGCGCGCTAGAGATGATCACCACACTTACCTGACCATCAGCAGCAAGCTGAGTGGCGGCGTCGCCCAGCCGTCGGACCTGATCAGTCGACAGCGCATTCAGGACCTCCGGACGGTTCATGATCACCTCAGCGACATGAGCCGAGGGCTGTTCGAGCTCGACTGTCATAAGCGCGGAGCAGGCGGGTTGGAACTGTGTTGTGGGCCGAACAGCAGCTGGGTCATCTCCAGGTTTACGTGCTCAACATCTGGCACGTCGTGCAGCACAATGGTGCCGTCCTCCGCCGCTGTTTGCACGATCAGTGAGCCGCAACCAAGCATCCGATCGGTCAGGCTGCGTTCGTACGACACCTCATTGATCCGGTTCAGGGGCAGCTCTTTGCCGACCTTGTTGAGGATGCCGCTTCGGGTGATCAGCCGGCGGTTGGTGATCGTGTACGTCGTCGTCCGCCAGCGCAGGAACGGCAGAACCACCAACCAGATAGCTAAGACCACCCCGAGCACTCCGATCGCAAGCTGTCCGAGAGGACGAGCCTCGCGCGGGATCAAGGCAGCTCCGACGCCGACTGCTGCCGCAATGAGGACGAAAGCGAGCGCCGGCAAGATCATTGCCTTGACATGGGTCCTGGTATGGAGCACCACCCGCTCATCGGGACCGAGCAGCTTCTGAGGACGAGCCACGCCCTCAATGCTGACATACCCCCCAACAACTAGGGCTGGAGATGAATTACGTCACCGGCTCCGTACACAGAGGATCCTGAGATCGTTCGTACGACGAGCCGGCCGTCCTCATCGATGCCGTCGGCGATCCCCTCGACACTGCGCTCTTCGCTCAATAGCATGCGAACGTGGCGGCCGATGGTCTCGCATCGCTCGGCATAGGAGGCTGCCAGCGAGGGGTCACTGCCACGCTGGGCTTCCCACCGGCGGTAAAGCAGCTCAAAAGCGGCGAGCACGGTGGCGATGACTGCGGTGCGCGATGGCGGGGGCCCTCCGAGCTGGCGGGCAGCGAGTGTGAGTGACGTTGCGCTCGGCACCGGCAGCTGATCTTCCTCAATGTTCACATTGATGCCGATGCCAACCACGCAGGCCGGGCCTTGTGAGGTGTCGACGCGCTCGGACAGAATGCCGCACACCTTGCGGTCGGCAATCAGCACGTCGTTTGGCCACTTGAGCACGGCGGGCAAATCAGCCGCGCGTCGTACGCCATCACTGACTGCCAGACCAGCGAGGAGTGACAACCAGCTCCAGCGGCTCGGCTCGATGCCATCGGGCCGCACCAGGATCGACATGGCAATGCCCGACCCGGGCGGCGCCGTCCAGGTACGACCCTGCCGACCGCGACCGGCCGACTGATAGTCCGTGATGAGCACAGTGCCTGCTACCTCATCCTGACGAGCCCGCGCCGCCAGATCGGCGTTCGTGGAGCCGGTCTCCGGCACCAGATCAACCTTCTGCCATAGACCGGTTGGCCTCATCAACTCCTGGCGGAGCTCCGCGAGGTCGATCACGTCATCGGTCGGCATACCGGGGACCCTAGTCGGAATGCTCTGGGCGTTGGGAGAAGCCCGCGCGCCCGCCGCAAGAGCTCGGGCTCCGTCAGAATCATCAGCGGAATCTGGGGACGCCCAACGTTTCCCGCCTCAGGACGGTTCACAAGTGTCTCGAGACGGATTTGACCCCATTTTTCCCATCTCGAGACGACTGGCGATGGGCATCAAGCGGACAAAGCGATGGGCGATGGAAGGCACCGAATCGAACAAGGGGCCCGAGCAGTCTATGGAAATGGTTAGAGTCCCGTTCATGGATCGCACGATTCCAGCGCCGGACATCCATACCACCGCCGGCAAGCTGGCTGACCTTGACCGCCGGATGGAGGAGGCGGTCCATGCGGGATCGACGGCAGCAGTCGAGAAGCAGCACGCAAAAGGCAAGATGACAGCACGAGAGCGCGTCCAACTCTTGCTCGATCCAGACTCCTTTACTGAGCTAGATGAGTTCGCTCGGCATCGCTCGACATCGTTCGGCATGGAGAAGCGGCGACCCTATGGCGATGGTGTTATTACTGGCTTCGGCACCATCGAGGGACGACCGGTTTGTGTGTTCAGCCAAGATGTGACTGTCTTCGGCGGCAGCCTCGGTCAGGTATATGGCGAGAAGATCGTCAAGATCATCGACTTCGCGCTCAAAACCGGCTGTCCCATCATCGGTCTCAACGAGGGCGGCGGTGCCCGGATCCAAGAAGGAGTGGTCTCGCTCGGCCTTTACGGCGAAATCTTCCGCCGCAATACGCATGCGTCTGGTGTCATTCCGCAGATTTCGTTGATCATGGGAGCGGCTGCTGGTGGCCACGTCTACTCCCCAGCACTTACCGACTTCGTAATCATGGTCGACCAAACCTCGCAGATGTTCATCACGGGTCCGGACGTGATCAAGACAGTGACCGGCGAAGATGTATCGATGGAGGATCTGGGCGGCGGACGCGCCCACAACACCAAGTCCGGAAACGCCCACTATCTCGCTGCAGATGAAGAAGACGCGATTTCCTTCGTACGGACCCTGATCGGCTTCCTGCCACAAAACAACCTCGAGGATCCGCCGATCTTCGATGTGGAAAATGGACTCGAGCCAAATGATGGGGACCGTGATCTTGACACGCTGATCCCCGATTCTCCGAATCAGCCGTACGACATGCATGAGGTCATCTCACGTGTCCTTGACGATGGTGACTTCCTCGAGATACACGCGCTATTCGCTCCGAACGTAGTGGTCGGGTTTGGTCGCATTGATGGGCGAAGCGTCGGTGTCGTGGCCAATCAGCCGCTGCACTTTGCGGGATGTCTGGACATCGATGCTTCGGAGAAAGCTGCGCGATTCGTCCGCACCTGTGATGCCTTCAACATCCCCGTGATCACATTCGTCGACGTACCGGGCTTCCTCCCCGGTACTGATCAAGAGTGGAATGGCATCATCCGGCGAGGCGCAAAGCTGATCTACGCGTACGCGGAGGCCACTGTGCCGCTGGTCACGGTAATCACCCGCAAGGCCTACGGTGGCGCCTATGACGTGATGGGTTCAAAGCATCTTGGAGCAGACCTCAATCTGGCCTGGCCCACCGCACAGATCGCCGTCATGGGGGCACAAGGGGCCGTCAACATCTTGTATCGCAAGGAACTTGCGGCTAGCGACGATCCTGAAACTATGCGTACCAGGCTGGTCACGGAGTACGAGGATGAGCTGGCCAACCCCTACCTTGCTGCCGAGCGTGGCTATGTCGATGCGGTGATCAACCCACATGAGACCCGTGTCGAGATCACTAGGGTGCTGAGATTGCTCCGTACTAAACGGCAGACGCTACCTCCGAAGAAGCATGGCAACATCCCGCTATGAGCAGCCCGGATGATGAGCAGCCCGTATTCTCCGTCGTCAAAGGCTCGCCGACGGAGGACGAGCTTGCGGCTGTGATGACCGTTCTCACCACGCGGTTCGCTCGACAGAACCAACAAGAACAGGGCCAAAAGGAACAGGGCCATGAGCATGCGACACGGGCTCGTACCGGTTGGTCGGCCTACTGGCGATCTGTGCGGAGTCCGATCCAACCTGGTCCCACTGCCTGGCGAATGTCCGGACGACCGCAATAGTGTCGCTGCTCTGCGATCGGTACTAATGTCGCCAGCACTACCCGTCTGACCGGGCGCTGCATCTGGCAGCCGACAGGAAGGCTCAACGGTGAGTGCTGTAGACGACATTTTGGCTGACGTTCCGATGGACCAGCTGGCCGCTCAGCTGGGAGTTGATCAGGCCACCGCCGAGCAGGCGGCCCGTCAGGCGATCCCCGCACTGCTCGGCGGCATGCAGGCCAACTCCCAAGACCCCGCCGGAGCCATGTCGTTGGCTGGCGCACTGGGCGACCACCCCAGCGACTTGATCGACGGCGGAGTTGATCTTAACCACGTTGACACCAATGACGGTGAGAAGATCGTCGGGAACGTCTTCGGCCCCAATCAAGATCAAGTTGCGCAGACCCTGGGCGGCAACCTCAGCGGCCAGGCAGGCGGGCTGATCAAGCAGCTACTGCCGATCTTGGCGCCCATCGTGCTCGCGTATCTATCCAAGCGGCTCATGGGTAAGCGCCAAGGAGGCGGCGGCCAGGACGACCAGCTTGGCTCGATCCTGGGCGCTGGCGCCAGTGGGTCAGGCAATCCATTGAATGATCTGCTGGGCTCAATGCTTGGAGGCGGCGGCGCCCCGGGCGGGCAATCGTCTGGCGGCTCCATTCTCGACATGCTTGGCGGCCTACTGGGAGCCGGACGCCGCTGAGTCGGTCAACGGCTAGCCGAGCTGGCTGTACGCGATCGGCTCGCTGCGATTGCTTGTCAGAGATCGGGTCGCTGCTTCTGCGATGGCCTGAGCCTTCAGACCGTCACCGAGCGAGGCGAGATCGGTCCTTTTGATCAAGGCTGCGAACGAAGTGGTCGAGCGCCGCAGCGTAGGTGGGCCGGACGCGTTCGAACCAGCCCGGGTGAAGGCCGTCGTCGATGATCTGGCCGGCTTGATAGCGGGAGACCGAACCAGTGCGCTGCCGGCGAGCCTCGATCATGCCACTGGAGCCCAGCACCTCAATGCGTTCGTCATAGCCGTAGCCGATGCGCCGCGTGCTGTCGATCTGCACGAGCGCTCCGCTTGGAGGCGCAAGGTGGCGACGGACCTGTCGACGTCTCCGTGGTCGGCCAAGCGCGGCTCAGCGATCGCAGTACCAGTCGCGTAGACCTCGACAAGGTCCAGGCCGGAGATCCACCTAGCGAGATCGACAACACCTACCTTTCCCGGATCCGTCACCTTTCGCTGACCACGATCGACAACGGCAACTTCGCCGTTGGAGTCCAAGCCGCCAAGTTTTTGCTCAAACGCCTTGACAACCTTCCGCTGTCGCGGCGCATGTTCCTCGTCGATCCAGAGCTGCACATCCGCCGATCGACACAAGCTGCCCAAGATCGATCGCACACCTGAGCACATCTCGCGGGCCCGTGGAACCTCTCGATCAGAACCCATCTACGCTGTGGCCCATGTCCTCGCCCCCAGGGACTCAGCAGAATTCCTACGAGCTCGGCCAACCAAGCGTCCGCGAGGTAGACGTCATCGCGGACCGTTACGTCGACGAGTGCGTCGCACGCTATCCCGAGACAGCAACATTCCTAGGGATTCCCGATCGCGACGATTCCTGGAGCGACTACTCTCCCAGCGGCCTCGCCGATCGAATCGGCCATATCCGGCAAACGATCGCTGCGCTCCATGCAGCCGCCCCCTGCGATGAACGCGAGAACACCGCGAAGGAAGCGATGCTGGAACGGCTCGGGCTGGAGATCGAGCTCTACGAAGCCCACATCACGTCATCCCGAGTGAGTGTGATCGGCGGCCAAGCACAAGAGATCCGATCCATCTTCGACCTCATGCCGACCGACGCTGAAGATGCCTGGCGCAACATCGCGGCCCGGCTGCATACGGTACTTCGCCCACTCAGTCAGGTACGCGAGACGTTGAGCGCCGAGGCTCGCGAGGGAAACATCTCTGCTGTCCGTCAGATCAATGCGACGGTGGATCAGATCCGGTCCTGGACAGGCGAGACCGGTGACGATGACTTCTTCGCCGGATTGGCTGCGCGAGCACCACAGCAAGACACGCTGCGATCCGATCTCAACGCTGCGGCGGACGAGGCACGCCGGGCGTTCTCGGAATTTGCGGACTGGTTAGAGACCTCATTAGCACCGCTTGCACCAAGCCTCGATGCCGTCGGTGAGGAACGGTACACGCTGGACTCCCGCTACTTTCTGGGAGCGGTGATCGACCTCGACGAGACCTACCACTGGGGATTTGAGGAATTACATCGCATTCAGGATGCCCAACGGGCCATTGCACAGGACCTGGTGGGCGAGCCGAACATCAAAGCGGCGTACGAGGCACTGGACCAAGATCCGGCGCGTCGGATCGCGGGCGCGGAGGCCTTTCGCTCCTGGATGCAAGACCTCGCCGACCAGGCCGTTGCGAACCTCGCTGGCAATCATTTCGACATCCCGGATCCGGTCAAGAAGATCGAGTGCTGCATCGCCCCGACTCACGACGGCTCTATCTACTACACCGATCCAGCAGAAGACTTCTCTCGCCCGGGTCAGATGTGGTGGGCAGTGCCGGAAGGGATCGATACCTTCTCGACCTGGAAGGAAGTCACCACCGTTTATCACGAGGGCGTACCCGGCCACCACCTGCAGATCGCTCAAAATGCGTACCGATCTGAGCTGCTGAATCGTTGGCAGCGCAAGCTCTTCTTCTGTTCCGGGCACGGTGAGGGCTGGGCCTTGTACGCCGAGCAGCTGATGGACGAATTGGGATATCTGGAGCCGGGCGACCGCATGGGCATGCTCGATGCCCAAGCTTTTCGCGCCATTCGGGTGATCATCGACATCGGAATGCATTTGCAGCTGCAGATTCCCAAGATCAATCCTTGGCACTTCCGACCCGGCGAGCGCTGGACTCCAGAAGCCGGGTTCGAGTTCATGATGGAGAACTGCTCGACAGACGAGCCCACGCTGCGGTTCGAGCTCGACCGATACCTTGGCTGGCCGGGCCAGGCGCCGTCGTACAAGGTGGGTGAGCGGATCTGGCTCGAAGCGCGGGAGGATGCCCGCCGTCGGCAGGGCGCTGCCTTCGATCTGAGCAAGTTCCACGCTGACGCGTTGAATCTTGGGCCGCTGGGTCTCGATCCGCTCCGTGCTGCCCTTGCTCGGATCTGACCTTCGGTGACTGATCAAATCCGGCTTGTCCTCGCGTCGGCCTCTGATGCTCGGCTCAGAACGCTGCGCGATGCGGGACTGAACCCAGAGGTCGTCGTCTCCGGAGTGGACGAAGGCAGCGAGTCGTCTGACGGAGTCTCTGAGCGGACTGCCCAGCTGGCGCGGCTAAAGGCAGAGGCAGTCAGCGCCCGAATTGATCTTGGGCCCGACCCGACCGTGGTGATCGGCTGTGACTCGTTGCTCGAGCTGGACGGCGTTGCCTGTGGCAAACCGAAAACACCGACCGCGGCGGTGCGGCGCTGGCAACAGCTTCGAGGGCGGGCCGGGCTGCTGCACACCGGTCATCACGTGATCTTGCATAACGGAACGGAAGTCGCCACCAGTGCTGCGGTCGCATCGACCGTGGTGCACTTCGCTGAGATCACCGATGCCGAGATTGACGCCTATGTCGCTAGCAATGAGCCGCTGTACGTAGCCGGCGGGTTCACCATCGACGGCCTCGGCGGTCCGTTCATCACCCGGATCGAAGGCGATCACCATAACGTGGTCGGCCTCAGTCTGCCGCTGCTCCGAACCATGCTGCGCGAGCTCGGCATCTGGTGGCCGAACCTCTGGCGATCGAGCTGAAGGGTTGCTGAAGGACCGGCGTCGTTCGCCGAAGTTGGCGACTTTCACGTCCAAGACTGGGACCAGCCCCGGACAGGTCCGCGGGCGAAAGCCTAGGAGGAGCGCGCATGAAAGAGCTAACGAAGAGCATTGTTGCCGGAGTCAGCACTGTGGCGCTGGCTGGAGGCGTCGGCGCCGGTCTCGCGTACGCGGACACACCGTCGGATGACCCGACCGCAAGTCCGACCGTTACATCGACGAGTAGGCCTACGGAAACCCCCAAGGCCAAGCCCAACGGCAAAGGTGATCCGACCGGCGGCCGCGGTGGCTTTGCTCGCCGGCGCCTGCTGGCTCGGGCCCTGCATGGTGAGGCAACACTTGCGGGCGACGAGCATCGAGTCGTCGCCTTCCAGCGCGGTGAAGTGCAGAAGGTCGGCCAGACGTCGGTGACGGTGAAGAGCAACGACGGTTTCGTCGAGACGTACGCGCTGAGTGACGACACCAAAGTGCGCGAGAACGGGGAACAAGCAAAGATCGCTGATATCGATACTTCCGACCGGGTGTTGGTCGTCGCCTTGAAGGATGATTCGACACTGAATGCTCGCCGAGTGGTCGTTCGAGGTCAATGAGCCGATAAGCTACTGAATTCCCGCCACCGTTAGCCCGATCAAGATCAAGTTCAGCGCTGTCACGATGCCGATCACCAACCAGGCGACGGCAATCGTGGCTCGTCTGGTCGGCACCATGCGCATGAGTTCGGGATCCGCGGCAATCCGAGCCAGCGGCACCAGCGCGAAGGGAATCCCGAACGACAAGATCACCTGAGACAAGATCAGCAACCGGGTCGGCTCCAGGCCGAGTCCGAGCAAGATCAATGCCGGAACCGCGGTCAGCACCCGGCGCCAGATGATCGGGATGCGGCGCTGCAGCAGGCCGTCCATGATCACTGAGCCGGCATATCCACCGACCGAGGTGGAGGCTAGGCCCGAGGCAAGCAGCGCCAATGCAAAGAGCCCCGCCAGCAACGGGCCGAGCTCAGCCCCGATGGCGCTATGTGCGGCCTGCAAGCCGTTCACATTCAAACCGAAGAGGGTGCTGGCGGCGAGCAGCAGCATCCCGACATTCACCGTTCCCGCGACTAGCATCGCGAGCCCAACATCGAGCCGGATGGTGCGGAGCATAGGGCCCGCACAGTCCGGGTCCGCCCGGCCGTGTCGGTCCCGGATCAACGCCGAATGAAGGTAGATCGCATGCGGCATGACGGTTGCGCCCAGCATGCCAACTGCAAGAACCGCGCTTTCGGCGCCGCTAAGCCGCGGGACCAGTCCCGCAACGGCCTGCGCGGGGTCCGGCGGCGAGGCAATCAACCCGGCGAGAAAGCCGATGGTGACGATGGCCAGCATGCCGGTGATCACACGCTCAAAGGTGCGTTGGCTGCGACTGTTTTGCAGGAACAACAGGCCGGTCGAGACAGCGGTCGTGATGAGCGCTCCAATCACCAGCGGCAGGCCGAACAGCAGGTTCAGCGCGACAGCGCCGCCGACGATCTCGGCTAGATCCGTTGCCATGGCAACCAGCTCGGCCTGGAGCCAGTAGCAGATCCGAGGCAGCCGAGAGCTGCGGCGAGCAACCAGCTCGGGCAATGTCTCTCCGGTCAGCCAGCCAACCTTCGCGGACAAGTACTGCACAAGGCCAGCCATGAACGTCGCCCCGACAAGCACCCACAGCAACAGATAACCAAAGGCGGCGCCTGCCTGGGTGTTGGTCGCCACATTGCCGGGGTCCACGTACGCCACCGCGGCAACGAAAGCGGGCCCGAGCAATCGCGTGCGCTGCAATAGCGCCTCTCGCTGCAGCAACATCAACTCGTACGCCCTGACATTTTGGAAAGCTGCTGAGGCAACCTTGCCCGTGAGGAGGCTACCGGCCGCGCTGATCCCAACTGAAAGCAACCGGTCACTGGGGCCGCAACAGCACGGCTGATACGGCCGATACCCCGTTGTTGTCACCGGTGAAGCTACCGGTCCAGCCGTTCCCGATGAAGGTCAACGTCTTAGCCGCCGGATTATCGGCAGTGATGGTGAACCCAGCTGCCGGCAACGTACGCCGCAGGTAGCTTGCAATCTCCGCCGGCGATGGCGATGAGACTACCGCCGCCACGTTGTTCGGCTGATCGACCTTCGCCTTGAGAACCACCATGCGCGGCAGCGAAAACTGCTGCACCGGGCCGTTGAGGTAGCCCAGTGCGGCGAGGCTGACACCATCGGACGGAACAGATGGCGGCCCAGCAGGGAATACGACCGGCGGCGCTGGGCTGGAGTCGCTCGATGAGCCAGCACTGCAGCCCATCAGGAGACAACCAAGAAGGGCGATAGCCACCGCGAGACGCCGACTCCGCACGCGCTCCAAAGTAGTGTGCACCCTCGCGCCGATTGCACTCTGACAAACAGCGCGCCGGATTCACCTCCTTCATCGCCTGCAAACAATGACTGAGCCTTCTCGCGATGCCCGGCCGGGAGCTCCTGCAGACGGCGAAGCGGGCTGTCCGCCATAGTGCTGCGGCGAGCCCGGATTCGGAGTGGCTCGCTAATGTAGCGTCCTGATGTCCCAATCTACGGAGGTTGCTGTCCGCCGCAGCCGAGTTCCGGCCACCGTCCGCGCTATGCGACCCCGTCAGTGGGTCAAGAACCTCCTCGTCCTAGCTGCACCACTGGCGGCCGGCCGCCTCTTCGAGCCAGCAATACTCAAGACTGCTGCACTGGGCTTCGTGGCGTTCTGCCTGGTAAGCGCCTGCGTCTATCTCGTCAATGACGTGCGCGATGTGGAGGAAGACCGGCAGCATCCCACGAAGCGCTTCCGGCCGATCGCCTCCGGAGAGCTGAAGCCCAGCACTGCCGTCGTTCTGGCAGCCATCGTTGCTGTCTGTGGACTAGCGCTCGGCTTCTTCGTCTCGGTTCCGCTCGGCATCACGCTGCTGGTCTATGTGGCACTGCAGCTGCTCTATTCCGCTTACTTGAAACATCTTCCGGTTGTCGACTTGGCGGTGGTCGCCAGCGCGTACCTCTTGCGCGCAATCGCCGGTGGTGTGGCAACCGGCATTCCACTGAGCCAGTGGTTCCTCTTGGTGGCCGCGTTCGGTTCGTTCTTTATGGTCTCGGGCAAGCGCTATTCGGAGATGAAATCGCTGGGCAGTGATGCGGGCACCCGTCGATCACTGACCCGTTACTCCGAGTCATACCTCCGCTTCGCGTGGATGCTGGCGGCGGTGATGGTGCTCATCTCATACAGTCTTTGGGCATTCCAGAATCCCGGCGGCGGCGCGCTCGGCGTGCCCTGGACCGCGATCTCCATTGCGCCTTTTACCTTGGCATTGCTGCAGTACGCGCTTGAGGTCGACGCCGGTACCGCTGGCGAACCAGAGGAAGTCGTACTCAATGATCGAGTGCTGCAAGGCTTGGGCGTGGTGTGGCTGGCGGTGATCTCCATCGCAGTCTTCTTCTGATTGAAAGAGCGAATTTGAATGAGTGACCAAGCCGTACCGGCGATCAAGCCCTCCCTGCCGGAGGAGCAGCCCATGATCCCGCAGCCACTGGTGGAGCTGCACGGCTGGGGCCGAGCTTCACCGACCATGGCACATCTGGCGCAGATCGACTCCGTTGCCGACGCTGTATCAGCTTTGCGCACATCCGACAGCCGACGCGGTGTGGTGCCGCGCGGTCTCGGCCGCAGCTATGGCGACGCGGCTCAAAACGCCGGCGGTACCGCACTCGATCTCACCAAGATGAATCGCATCCTGTCGGTCGACGCGGCCGCCGAGCCGCCGACGGTTATGGTTCAGGCGGGCGTCAGCCTTGATCATTTGATGCGTGCCCTGCTGCCGTTCGGGCTTTGGGTTCCGGTGCTTCCTGGTACCCGGCAGGTGACGGTTGGGGGCGCCATTGCAGCCGATGTGCACGGTAAGAACCATCACACCGAGGGCAGTTTCGGTAATCATGTGCGGTCGCTGGACTTGCTCATGGCCAACGGCAAGGTACGGACGCTGACTCCTCGTGGCGAAACCGAGAGGCTGTTCTGGGCAACGATTGGCGGTATGGGCCTCACCGGCGCTGTGCTACGCGCCACTGTGGCTCTGCAACGCACCGAGACCGCGTACTTCTCTGTCGACACACACCGAGCAACCGACATCGATGATCTGATGCAGCAAATGTCGGAGCGTGACGACGACTACACCTACTCGGTTGCATGGTTCGATGCAGTGACCAGGGGACGTCATATGGGTCGGGCGGTGCTGACTCGCGGGAACAAGGCCTCACTCGCCGAGCTGCCTTCGAAGCTGAAGCGCGATCCGCTGAAATTCGTTGCACCGTCCCTGGGAACGCTGCCGGAGATCTTCCCCAACCGCATGATCAACAAAGCGACCGCAAAGGCCTTCAGTACGGCGTGGTACTTCAAGGCACCGAAGCATCGCACAGGCGAACTGCAGAACATCACGCAGTTCTTCCACCCGCTTGATCTCGTGGCGGAGTGGAACCGGATCTATGGGCCGAACGGCTTCCTGCAATATCAATTTGTGGTGCCGTTTGAAGAGGCGGAGACCTTCCGGCGCTGTCTGGAGATGATCGTCAACTCCGGGCACCTGTCCTGTCTCAATGTGCTCAAGCGATTTGGCGAGGGAAACCCGTCGCCTCTATCTTTTCCCATGCCTGGATGGACTCTCACCGTCGACCTGCCCATCGAGAACGGGCTCGACAAACTCTGCGATGCTCTGGACACCGAGGTCGTTACGGCCGGCGGTCGAGTTTACCTGGCCAAGGATTCACGGCTCAGCGCAGAGACGTTCCGAAAGATGTATCCCCGCCTTGATGACTTTCTGGCGGTACGCCGCGAGGTCGATCCCGAGGGAATATTCAACTCCGATCTTGGTCGCCGGCTGAAGCTCAGTAAACCAACTATGGGCGGTGCGGCATGATCAATGCTGTGGGTGCACCTCAATCTCTGCTGCTGCTCGGTGGCACATCCGACATCGCCATGGCGATCGCGCACAAATATGCGCGGGCGGGACTACGCGTCGTGCTCGCCGCCCGGCCGAGCGAGCGACGTACCGCAGCGGGGGCTGAGCTGAAGAACCTCGGCTGTGAGGTCACCGAAGTCGATCTTGATGCTCGTGATCATGCTTCGCACGCCGCGACCATCGAGCTGGCCTTTGCGGGTGGCGACATCGACATCGCGGTGATCGCGTTCGGCCTGCTTGGCGACCCCGAACAGGCCTGGCAAGATCCTGATCTTGCCCTAGAGCTCGCCGAGGTCAACTACACCGCGCCGGTGCACCTCGGCGTACTGCTGGCACAGCGCATGCAGGCCCAGGCGCACGGCTGGATCGTGGCGCTATCCAGCGTTGCGGGCGAACGCGTACGACGCTCTAACTTCATGTACGGGTCGACCAAAGCGGGATTCGATGGTTTCTTCCTTGGTTTGGGTGAAGCCCTGCGCGAGTACGGCGTACACGTCCTCGTAGTTCGCCCGGGGTTCGTCAAGTCCAAGATGACCTCTGGTCTCGAAGAGGCACCCCTTGCCGTGACGCCCGACCAGGTTGCCAAAGCAGTGGTCGACTCCATCAAGGCCAAACGTGAGCTCGTCTGGGTACCAGGAACTATGCGCGTCGTGATGTCCGGACTGCGGCACGTACCTCGGCCGTTGTTCCGCAAACTGCCGATTTAGTACGGCGCCGCCCAAGCAGGGAGCGATCGCCCACCTGGAAGGCCGGTAAGCACCGTCTCAGTGGCCAGCCATCGAGATCTTCGGCTCTTCCTCCGGCACGTCGGCGAACCGGTCCTTCGACCTGAGGTCGTAGATGGCGTAGACCAATACGCCCACGTAGCAGACCGCGGCCACGACGAAGGCCGGCGCGACGCCCCACTGGTCGCTCAGCAGGCCCTGAATCGGCGGCATGATGGCGCCACCTACTATCGCCATGACCAGGCCGGCGGCTGCGAATTTGGTGTCCACCCCGAGACCGTGCAGCGCGACCCCGTAGATCGTGGGGAACATCAGCGACAGGCAGGCGGACACCCCGACGAGCGCCCACGCCCCGGACAGGCCGGGGAAGAACGCGGCGTAGAGACAGAGCAGAATGGCGAGGCTGGCCATGATCGCAAGCAGCTTCGTGGCCCTGACGTAGCCCATCAGCCAGGTCATGACGAACCGGGAGATGAAGAAGAGGATCAGGCTGACCTGCAGAAAATAGGCACCCTGGACCGCGGTGCCACCGGGGACCACCTCTGCGACGTAGAGCACGAGGTATGTCCAGGTGCAGACCTGGGCTCCGACGTTGAAGAATTGGGCGAGGACCCCGTAGCGCCAGTGGTGGTTGTGGTGCAGCCGGCGGACGGTCCCGCCGAAGTGCAGGTGGTGGCTGTCCGAGGCGACCTCTTCGTGGCTCCTGGGAACCTTCTTTATGAATAGGCCAATCCAGATGATGACCAGCGCGACCGCCAGGCCCAGGTAGGGGTTCATGATTGCGTTGAGCTCGCCGGTCTGGATCGTGACGAGCTGGTCGTGCGGCATTGTGGCCCGCTGTTCAGGCGTGGCCGGGTTCATCTTCGGCAGGACGAGGACGGCGGCCAGCAGGACACCCAGGTTGGTTCCGAGCGGGTTGAACGACTGCGCCAGGTTGAGCCGCCTGGTCGCAGTGCCCTCCGGACCCATCGCGATGGCGAACGGGTTGGCGGAGGTCTCCAGAACGGAGAGACCGGCGGCCAGGATGAACAGAGCAATGAGGAAGAAGCCGAAGG
>DATLQC010000130.1:0-17486 GCA_035535395.1 Propionibacteriaceae bacterium
AGGTTGCTCACGTGTTACTCACCCGTTCGCCACTCGTGTACCCCCGAAGGGGCCTTACCGTTCGACTTGCATGTGTTAAGCACGCCGCCAGCGTTCGTCCTGAGCCAGGATCAAACTCTCCGTTGAAATCTATGCAAATCCGACGCTAACAAGCATCGGCTTTGTTTGTCTCAACATGTTTGATCGCTGATCAAAAGACCCAATGCTGGATCTATCTGTCAATCAATCAAAGGAATCCGAACTCGGATCACGCCAAGGCGAGTTCCGAGCACGGGGTTGTGCATTATTTGGCATTGACTTTTAGCACGCTGTTGAGTTCTCAAGTTTCGGGCGCACACCGCGCCGAGTTTTTTGTGCTCGGCTTGGGGCAACGACCCACGGTACGAGGTCTGGGAGGTTCGAGTCAAATTCGATCTTTCTTGATCTTGTTGACTCGAACTTCTTGTTCCACCCAGCGTGGCGTCAGTGGCCTTCGGATTCGATGAGCTCTACGAGCACACCTGTCCGAAGATCTCGTCGGCCAGTGGGTTCCTCCGGGTCGGCCGCTTCAGATCAACCGATCTCGAAGCGTCCCGCACCCCGCTGAGGCCTTGTCTACTTTACGCCTGCGTCGCGGAGCGGTCAAACCCAGCTCGCTGCAAGACGGTGATCTCAGCGCACCGGTGGATAGCGCAGCTCGGGATCCAAATATTCCCGGGCCGACAACCCGATCTCGTCCAGACGCGAGACCGTTCAGCCGCCCGTGACCGTTACCGCGCCGACAGTGCGCTTGCCTCGCCGGACAATCGCGAAACGCCCGTGGAGAAGGTCGGCTGGTGTCAGTACAGCGTCTGGATCTTCAACTCGAGCATTGTTGAGGTAGGCGCCGCCCTCGGCAATCACGCGCCGGGCGGCCGCCTTGCTCGGCACCACGCCGCTGCGCTCGAGGATATCGACGATTGGCGGCAGCTCGTGGTTCGCCGGGAGAGGGACACCGCCGACCTCCGCGACGACGGCCGCAAGTGTGGGTTCACTGAGTTCTCGCAGATCCTTGCGACCGAAAAGTGCATCGGCAGCGGCGACGGCAGCCTCGCGCTCGACCTTCGAATGAACCAGATCTGTCACGTCATCGGCCAGAGCGCGCTGTGCGGCGCGAAAGTGCGGCGCTTCCGATGTCTGCCGCTCCAGCTCCTCGATCTCGGCCCGGCTGCGCTCGCTGAATACTTTGAGGTATTCGGTGACCTTCTCGTCCTCAACGTTCAAGAAGTACTGATGGAAGGCGTACGGGGAAGTCATCGCCGGGTCCAGCCAAAGCGTCCCGGTCTCGGTCTTACCGAACTTCGTGCCATCGGCCTTGGTCAGCAGCGGCGTGGCGAACGCGTGCACCCGCTCGCCCTCGACGCGCCGAATGAGCTCGACGCCGGCGGTGATATTGCCCCACTGATCGCTGCCGCCGAACTGAAGCGTGCAGCCATAGTTGCGGAAGAGCTCTAGGTAATCCATCGCCTGCAATAAGACGTAGGAGAATTCCGTGTACGAGATGCCCTCCTCCAGCCGGTTCCGGACCACGTCACGAGCCAGCATCCGGTTGACTGGGAAGTGCTTGCCGATATCCCTGAGGAAATCGAGCACGGGCATGGGTCCGGTCCAGTCAAGGTTATTGACGACACGAGCGGGGTTCTGACCGGAGAAGCCGACAAACTTCTCGACCTGCCGCTGAATGCTTTCCACCCAGCCCGCAACCGTCTCCTTGGGGTTCAAGACCCGCTCGCTGGTCTCTTTCGGATCACCGATCAGCCCGGTTGACCCGCCGACCAATATCAAAGGGCGATGGCCGGCACGCTGTAGGGCCCGCGCCACAATGAGCTGGACCAGGTTGCCGAAGTGCAAGCTTGGCGCGGTGGGGTCGAAGCCCACATAGAAGGTGACAGGGCCAGCAGCAAGATGCTCGGCCAAGGCAGTCTCATCGGTCGAGAGCGCCGCCAGGCCACGCCATTTCAACTCGCTGAGTACGTCAATCACGGGTGCAGTCTTCCATCCATCACTAACCGCTGATAAACCGCAGTTCTCCGCGACCCAGCCCTACCACCTTCCAGCACTTTCTTGGCTCAGCCAGCTTCCAGCCACTTCTCTACCGCAGCTACCGCGGCCGCGACCTCCGTCAACTGTTCACGCACGCGCGCTTCGGCGGTGCCGCCGCGGCCAGAGCGGCTGTTGATCGAGCCGTCGACGGTCAGCACCGAGCGGACCTCCGCAGTCAAGTGAGGCGAGATCTCGAGGAGATCGTCGGCGCTGAGGTCGGTGAGTTCGATTCCGTCAGCCTCACAGCGGCGTACGCACGCGCCGGCGATCTCGTGTGCCTCGGCAAACGGCACTCGCTGGCGGACCAGCCAGTCGGCGATGTCGGTGGCCAACGAGAAACCCTTCGGCGCCAGCTCGGCCAGCCGATCGGGA
Source organism: Propionibacteriaceae bacterium (assembly GCA_035535395.1). GTDB lineage: Bacteria > Actinomycetota > Actinomycetes > Propionibacteriales > Propionibacteriaceae > Microlunatus. The sequence goes on from DATLQC010000130.1 coordinate 2,434, forward strand.
TGGAAGGTCAGTGTCGAGACCATGCCCGCTATTGCCGGAAGCATGATCAGCAGCTGGTCGATCGAATCGAAGATCGGCTCTTTGTCCTCTTGCAGATCCCGGTTGTACGCCAGTGGCAGTCCCTTCAGGGTCGCAAGCAGTCCCGTCAGGTTTCCGATCAACCGGCCAGCCTTGCCGCGTGCCAGCTCCGCCACGTCGGGGTTCTTCTTCTGGGGCATGATGCTTGATCCGGTTGACCACTCATCCGCCAAGGATGCAAACCTAAACTCCTGCGTCACCCAGATGATCACGTCCTCACCCAGCCGGGAGAGATCAACAGCAATCTGAGCACAGATGTACGCCGCCTCAGCAACCAGATCTCGAGACGAGGTGCCGTCGATCGAATTGGCCACGCTGCTGTGGAATCCCAGCTGCGTCGCGACGGCTCCTGCATCCAGGCCGAGTGAGGTGCCTGCCAGGGCGGCGGACCCATATGGGCTGACCGACAACCGGCGATCAAGATCACGAATCCGATCGATGTCGCGAAGCAAGGGCCACGCGTGCGCGAGCAGGTGGTGGGAGAGCAGCACCGGTTGGGCATGCTGCAGGTGGGTACGCCCCGGCATGGCAGTGCCGAGATGATCACGTGCTTGCTGCTGCAATGCGTCAATTACCTCGCCGATGCCGGCAGCCACGGCTCGGAGGGCATCGCGCAGGTACATCCTGATCAAAGTCGCAATCTGGTCATTGCGAGACCGCCCGGCCCGGAGCCGCCCCCCGAGCTCCCCGCCTACTAGCTCAACCAGCCGCCGTTCGAGCGCGCCGTGCACATCCTCATCAGTATCAGCGGGCCGAAAGTCTCCGGAGGAGACCTCGGAGGCCACCACGTCGAGACCCTCGATCATCGCGGCGAGGTCATCGTCGGTCAGCAATCCAGCCTGATGCAGCGCGCTGGCATGCGCCCGCGATCCGTCCAGATCGTACGGCGCCAACCTCCAGTCGAAGTGCGTCGAGCGGCTCAGGGTCGCCATGGCTTCGGCTGGGCTGGCCGTGAACCTGCCTCCCCAGAGCCGCCCGCTGTGATCTTTTTCGGGTGAGTTCGGTGCAGTGATCAAGACAGACTGGCGTCCCGGCGCGCCGCAAGTGTGCTCGACATGCCATACAGCGCGATGAATCCGCGCGCCTGCGACTGGTCGAATCGGTCACCATCGTCGTAAGTGGCGAGGTTGAAGTCGTAGAGGCTTGTGTCACTGCGGCGCCCGGTAACGGTGGCCTTTCCAGCGTGCAAGATCATCCGGATCTCACCGCTGACCGGCTGTTGCGCCTCGTCAACGAAGCTGTCCAGGGCCCGCTTCAGCGGCGAATACCACTGCCCGTCGTAGACCAGTTCCGCCCAGCGCTGATCAATGCCGCGCTGGTACCGCGCGAGCTCGCGCTCGACCGTAACGTTTTCCAGCTCCATATGCGCGGTGATCAAGGTGATAGCGCCCGGCGCCTCGTACACCTCCCGGCTCTTGATGCCAACGAGCCGGTCTTCAACCATGTCCAGTCGACCCACGCCTTGGGCGCCGGCGCGATCATTGAGGATCTGAATGGCCTGCAGCATGGAGACCTTCTCGTTGTCGATCGCAATCGGGTTGCCGGCGTCGAAGGTGATCGTTAACTCGTCAGCCTCCCGTGGAATGGACGGGTCTTCGGTGTAGGCATAAACATCTTCGATGGGTGCGTTCCAGATGTCTTCGAGGAAGCCGGTCTCCACCGCGCGACCCCACACGTTCTGGTCGATTGAGTAGGGAGATGCCTTGCTTTGTTGGATGGGCAGCCCCTTGTCCTCGGCGTAGGCGATCGCCTTCTCCCTCGTCCAGGCATAGTCACGGACGGGAGCGATCACTGTCAGCTCAGGTGCCAGATTGGCAATGCCAACCTCGAAACGCACTTGATCATTACCCTTGCCGGTGCAGCCGTGCGAGACGATTGTTGCGCTGTGGGACCGGGCCGCCTCGGCAAGATGCCGCGCGATGAGCGGACGGGACAGGGCGCTGACCAGCGGGTAGCGATCCATGTACAACGCGTTCGCCCGCAGCGCCGGACGGCAGAAGTCCTCGGCAAACTCATCCTTGGCGTCGACAATGACAGCCTCGACCGCGCCACAGTCCAGGGCGCGCTGGCGAATGACATCCATGTCCTCCCCGCCCTGGCCAACGTCCACGGCTACGGCGACCACCTCTCGGCCGGTTTCCTCGGCCAGCCAGCCGATGCACACGCTGGTGTCGAGCCCGCCGGAGTACGCCAGCACAATTCGATCACTCATGGGACTTCCTTCTCACTGTGGTTGGGATGGGGAGCTGCTGAGCCGTTGGCGGGCTTGCCCGTGCGGCTCATGATCAAGAACTGCTCTGCGATGTCGCCGCCGCCGCTGGGACTTCGGGTGATCAGCAAGATGGTGTCGTCACCTGCGATGGTGCCGAGGATCGACTCCCAGCCGACCCGGTCGACCGCAGAGGCGAAGTACTGGGCCGCCCCGGGCGGAGTACGGAGGACCACGAGGTTGGCGGAGGCTTTTGCCGATACCAAGACCTCTGCGCACAGCCGAGCCAGCCGCACCTCGAAGTTGGCGAACTCTCCGACATGCGGTTTCCGGTCGCCACCTTCGCCTGGCACTGCGTAGATCAGGTGCCCATTTGAACCGCGTATCCGCAGGGCGCCGATCTCAACAAGATCACGGGAGAGCGTGCCTTGGTTGACCTGGACTCCATCGTCGGCCAAGAGCTCGGCGAGCTCACTCTGCGAACGGACTTCGTGTTGCTCCAGCAAGGTGATGATCTTGGCATGCCGGGCGGTCTTGGTGAGCGCTGCGCGGGAGTACGTTGACATCAGCCGCTCACCTGTGCTTGCTCATCGAGGAACGCCAGGAGCGCCTTCTGGGCGTGCCTGCGGTTTTCAGCTTCGTCCCAGACCACCGACTGCGGCCCGTCGATCACCGCACCGTCGATCTCCTTGCCGCGATAGGCGGGCAGGCAGTGCAGCACGATCGCCTCCCGATCCGCTAGCGCAAGCAAGGCCGGCGTCACCGCGTACGGTACGAAGATCGACTCGCGGTCGCGGCGGGAGCCTTCCTGACCCATCGAGATCCATGTGTCAGTGGCGACCACATCCGCGTCGACCACTGCTTCTTTGACCTCATCATGCACCTGCACACTGCCGCCGGAGCTGCTTGCCAGGCTGTGAGCTTTTTCGATGACCACAGGGTCTGGCTGGAAGCCTGGCGGGGCGCCGATCCGGACATGCATTCCGGCCAAACTGCCGCCAAGCAGGTACGAATGCGCCATGTTGTTGGCACCGTCTCCGAGATAGGCCAGCGTCAGACCCGCCAACTGCTGTTTGTGCTGCCGGATCGTTTGCAGGTCCGCAAGGACCTGACACGGGTGGTACTGGTCGGTGAGCCCGTTGATCACCGGCACGCCAGCATGATCGGCCATCTCCTGCAACCGCTCCTGGCCCGAGGTGCGCCAGACGATGGCAGCCACGTGGCGGCCGAGCACTCGTGCCGTGTCACTGATCGACTCGCCGCGGCCGAGCTGGGAAAGCGCGGCATCCATGATCATCGGATGGCCGCCGAGTTCGACGATTGCGGTCTCGAAGGAAATCCGGGTCCGCGTCGAAGGCTTGTCGAAGAGCACGGCGACCGTACGTGGCCCGGCGTAAGGCCGCAGCCGATAGGGCTGTGCCTTGAGCGTGTCGGCGAGATCCAAGATCGCAAGCTGCTCAGTTGCGCTGAGATCATCGTCGACCAGGAAGTGTCTCATGCCGACTCCTTCGCAACCTGGTCTAGGAGTGACGGCAGCACGTTGATGAAGCGATCCAGCTCCGCAGCACTGATGATCAGCGCTGGTGCTAGACGTAGCACGTCGGGACGTGGCGCATTGATCACGAAGCCGGCTGCGAGCGCGGCATCGACGACAGCTGGCGCGACCGGCTTGTCCAAGATCACCGCCTGCAGCAGGCCGCGGCCGCGTACGCCGGTGATCAACCGATGACGCAGCTTCGTGATCGCGGCCCTGACATGATCACCGAGCGCCTTGGCATGCTCGAGAAGACCGTCCCGCTCGATGACGGCGATAACGGCCAACCCCGCGATCGCCGCCACGGGATTACCCCCGAAGGTGCTGCCATGGCTGCCCGGGCCGAGCACCCGCGAGCTCTGACCGCTCGCAATGCAGGCTCCAACTGGAAACCCATTTCCCAAGCCCTTTGCAACAGTAATGATGTCTGCGGTGACGCCTTCGTCGACGTGGACCAGCCAACTGCCGCAGCGGCCCAAACCGGTCTGCACCTCATCCATCCAGAGCAATGCTCCGTGCTGATCGCAGATCTGGCGAACCTTGCTGAGATAGCCGGCCGGAGGCACAACAACACCGTTTTCGCCCTGAATCGGCTCTAGCACGACTGCTGCCACGGTCTCGTCGACAACCGAGGCCAGCGCCTCCGAGTCGCCGTACGGCACGAAGATCACCTCGCTCGGCAGTGGCTCGAACGGTGTGCGGTACTTCGGATTGTGCGTCAGGGCCAGCGCGCCCATCGATCGTCCGTGAAAGGCGCCTTCGGTGGAGATGATCTTGCTGCGCCCCGTCATCCGGGTGATCTTGAATGCGGCCTCGTTGGCTTCGGTGCCGGAGTTGGTGAAGAAGACCCGTCCTTCATCGGCACCGGTCATCCGGCTCAACCGTTCGGCGAGAGCGACCTGCGGAGGCGTGGCAAAGAAGTTTGAGACATGGCCGAGGGTGGCAATCTGGCCGGTTACTGCTGACAACACAGTGGGATGAGCATGACCAAGTGCATTGACCGCCAGACCCGACAGTAGATCGAGGTAGCGGCGTCCTTCGGCATCCCAGAGGTAGCAACCCTCACCGCGTACGAACACCCGCTTCGGCGTGCCGAAGGTGTTCATCACCGACTCGGCGTAGGCGTCTAGTACGGCAACGGAGGACGTCGGGCCGGATAGCTCCCGGCTCACCGTCATTGGGTCGGCGGTCATGACCGGACACCTTGCGGCGCTTCCACCGGTGCTGGCCCAAAGTCACCGTTGCCATATTCGTTTGGCGGGATGCCCTCGTCGCGAGGGAACACCCGGCTACCAAGCCGGATCAGTCCATCTTGGGTCACCATCGTTCCGATGCCGACATTGGTGAAGATCTCCAGAAGCAGCGCATGCGGGACCCGGCCATCGACCACGGTGGCTCTGGTAAGTCCGCCCTCGACAGCCCGCAGGCAGGCCTGCATCTTCGGCACCATTCCGGCCTCCAGCTTGGGCATTAAGCCGCGCAGCTCGGTCGCCGAGAGCTCGGTGATCACTTCGCTGCTATTCGGCCAGTCCCGGTAGAGACCTTCGACGTCGGTCAGCACGACCAACCGATCGGCCTTGAGAGCCACGGCCAATGCGGCCGCAGCCGTATCGGCATTGACGTTGTGCACCACACCATTCACATCGGGCGCGATACTGGCCACGACCGGTACGCTGCCCGAGCTGATCAGGCCCTCGACAGCTTCGGTCCGTACTGAGACCACGTCCCCGACCAGGCCAAGATCGACTTCCTGTCCGTCGACCGTTGTGCCCCGGCGCTCGGCGGTGAAGAGGCCGCCATCCTCGCCAGAAAGGCCGACAGCCACGGTGCTGTGAGTGTTGATCAACCCAACTAAATCTCTTCCGACCTGGCCGACCAGCACCATCCGGACCACTTCCATCGCCTCAGGGCTGGTGACCCGCAGGCCGCCCCGGAACTCTGAGGCGATCCCCAGCCTGGAGAGCATTGTCGAGATCTGCGGCCCGCCGCCATGCACGACAACGGGATGGATGCCACACCGTTTCATGAACACGATGTCCTGGGCGAACGCCCGCTTCAGATTGTCGTCGATCATGGCATTTCCGCCGTACTTGATCACCACGATCTTGCCTGCGTAGGTCTCCAGCCATGGCAGAGTCTCGGTGAGGATGGATGCCTTCTCGACCAGCGAAAGCGGCCGAGTCTCTGGGGGGTTCATGTGGAGTACTCCGCGTTTTCTTTCACATAGTCATAGCTGAGATCGTTCGTCCAGACCGTGGCCGAATGCCTGCCGCTGCGCAGGTCGACGTGGACCTGAACATCGTGCCCACTCAAGTCGACAAGCTCCCGTGGCTCACCTATGGAGCCGTCGCGGCAGACCTGTATGCCGTTGAACGACACGTCAATGCGATCAGGTTCGAACGCAGCCGCGGTCGTCCCGATGGCAGCCAGAACTCGTCCCCAGTTGGGATCCTGCCCGAAGACAGCGCACTTGAAGAGATTGCTACGGGCGATCGCACGACCAACTTGCACTGCGTCGTCCTCGGAGGCCGCGTGCTCGACGTGGATCGCGATCGTATGCGACCCTCCCTCCGCATCAGCCAGCAGCTGCAGGGCAAGATCATGACAAGTCTCGTCCAGCGCGGCTTGGAAATCGCCAGGCGTAGCTCGTACGCCGGAAGCGCCGCTGCTCATCAAGATCACTGTGTCGTTGGTGGACATACAACCGTCGCTATCTATCCGCTCGAAGCTGCGTCGGCACGCGCTGGCGAGTTGACCATGAAGCTGGTCGGAATCGACCACAGCGTCGGTGGTCAGGACAACCAGCATCGTGGCCAAGCCCGGTGCAAGCATGCCGGCACCCTTAGCCATGCCACCGATGGACCAATCTTCGTCGGCGTAGCTGGTCTGTTTGGAGACGGAGTCGGTTGTCAAGATCGCCTCGGCTGCCGCCTGGCCGCCGTCCTGGCTGAGCAGCGGAACAAGATCACCAAGGGCAGCCGTCAGCTTTTTCATCGGCAGCCGCGTGCCGATCAAGCCCGTCGAACAGACCGCAACATCAATGGCGCCGATGTCGGTGCCCTGAGCGGCCTCTGCTGCGCCCTGAGCCTCTCGCAGGGCATCGGCGACCAGCTCGGCGGTCCGATGGGTGTCGGCGAAGCCCTCCGGCCCCGTACAGGCATTCGCCCCACCAGAGTTCAAGATCACCGCTCGCAGCCGAGCGTTGGTCAAGACCTGCTCTGACCAGAGCACTGGCGCTGCCTTGACGCGGTTGGTCGTAAAGACACCGGCGGCGGCATAGTGCGGACCGGTATTCACCACTAGCGCCAGATCTTTACCACCACTGCTCTTCAGACCTGCCGCCAACCCGCAGGCGAGGAAGCCAGAGGCTGTCGTGACACTCACGGTGCTACCCCAATCGTGGACAGCCCGGTCGTCTCAGGCAGGCCGAGCGCCAGATTCATGCATTGAACAGCGGCGCCGGCCGTGCCCTTGGTCAGGTTGTCCAAGGCAGCGATAGCGACCAACCGAACTGCATCGTGATCAACCGTTACCTGAACCTGAACCGCATTCGACCCCAGCACCGACTTGGTCTGCGGCCATTGGCCATCGGGCAGTAGCTGGACAAACGGCTCGCCGGCGTACGCCTCGGTGTAGGCGGCGTAGGCCTGATCATGGGTGAGCCCACGATCAGCCAGCGGAGCCGTGCAGGTCGCCAGAATCCCGCGAGACATCGGAACGAGCACCGGTGTGAACGACACCGATGGCTCCGACGCCCCACAGGCCACGAAGTTCTGCAGCAGCTCCGGGATATGACGATGGACCCCGCCGACGCTGTAGGCACTTGCCGATCCCATGAGCTCCGCGCCAAGTAAGTGCGGCTTTGGGGAACGGCCGGCACCGGAGGGACCGCTGGCCGCAACGATCACGACATCGCGCGCTGTGGTGAGGCCGTGAGCGATCGCCGGCAGCAGCGCCAACGTCGCCGTCGTGGGATAACACCCAGGAACAGCGATCGCTCGCGCCCCGGCGAGCTTGTCGCGTTGTCCTGGCAGCTCCGGCAACCCGTACGGCCAAGTTCCTGCATGAGCGGACTGGTAGAACCGCTGCCAGGCCTCGGCCTCCTCCAGCCGGAAATCGGCCCCGCAGTCGATGACCAAGGTGTCAGGGTGCAGCTGGGCAGCTACCTCGGCCGACGCCCCATGCGGCAGGGCGAGAAACACCACGTCGTGATCGGCGAGCACCTCCGCGGACGTCTCCCCCGCGAGTCGGTCGAGCAGCGGAATCAGATGAGGATGGTGCTCGCCGAGGAGTGTTCCGGCATTGGTGCTTGCGGTGACTGCTCCGATTTCCACCTCGGGGTGGACGAGCAGCAGGCGAAGGAGCTCTCCGCCTGCATAACCTGTGGCGCCTGCCACCGCGGCACGTACCGTCACTCGCATGACTATGCCATACGTAACAAGGTCATGCATTTCGTGTCTCAAGGCGTGGAGCGAGCGCAAGCGAGCGGAACAATCAAGCACGGATTGCGCGCCGCCGTGCTGAGGAGGAGGGAGGGGACGCGCTTTTTGTCCCCGAACGACGAAGTAGGCGGCTACCTAGCGCGATCCGCGCGGAGCGAGCGGAGCGAGCGGAGCAATCTTAATCCCGCAGCCGGAAGGCCAACCTCGTTTGCCACTCATTCATGTCTGGCACCTCCGCAGGATCGCTGAGATATTCCTCCAGCCGGCACCCCCAGGTGTTCATATCGGCGTCCCAATCCAAGTCGTGTTTCGCCGCCCATTGCAGCAAGTCACGGGTCGCGGTGACCAAGGTGTCCGGATGACCCGTGTGCACCACCGTGGCGTAGCGGCCCGCAGGCAAGATGCCGGCGCTCACCTCGCCATCACCCTCGACCGGACTGGAGACCGCAACCCCGGTCTCCAAGTCCAGCTTGGTTTCCATATCGACGACGACGTACCTCCAAAACGGCGGGCCAGCTGGAGCGATGCCGCGAGCGGCCAGCCACTCAAAGACTCGGCCTGTCAAGGGCGGGACGACCGTACCTAGCTCCTCCATGCGTACGCTCACCGGAATCGCCGCATAGGGCTGATCGATCCTGGTTTCGATGGTCGGACTTTCACTCACGACGAACTCCCTTTCCTCAGGACCTAAACCTCATCGGCAGTTAGACCTCGCTGGGACGTGAAACTCATCGCCGCATCTATACCGTGCGCTGGACTGCTCCGGTGAGTTCGGCGGCTACTGCCACTGCGGCGTCTCGGGAAGCGGCGGCCTCAGCATCGGTGAGTGTGCGGTCCGGAGCCCGGAACCGGAGGGCGTACGCCAGCGACTTCTTGCCTTGACCGACCTGCGGGCCGGTGTAGACGTCGAACAACGAGATCGACTCCAGCAACGGTCCGGCACCCGCCCGGAGTGCCCGCTCCACCACGGCTGCCGGCATGTCCTCGTCGACGATCAGGGCCACATCCTCCTTGGCGAGAGGGAATCCGGAGATTGTCGGGATGTCGCCGGTAACGGGGGCTGCGGCGATCAGCGCGTCAAGATCGATTTCGGCAGCGGCCGTACGGGCCGGTAGGCCAAATGCCGTACAAACGCCCGGGTGCAGTTCGCCGGCATAACCGATGACATCTCCGCTGGGCAGCAGGAATTCAGCGCACCGGCCCGGATGCCAAGGCGCGTATTCCGCAGCTCGGCGATCTAGGTGCAATCCGATCGTGAGAGCCGCTGCTTCCACAAAGGCAATGGCCTGTTGCCAGCCTGCCGAGACGCCCTGACCCGCCCAGCTTTGCGACTGCCAGTAACCGGTGAGCACTGCTCCGAGATGTCGCGGTTGCTGGCCGAGAGCATGATCGATAGCAGCCAGCTCCTCGGCCGACGGCCGCTGGGTCACCGGCGGTCGCGGCGCGGCCTGCAGCGGATCTCCTGCGAAGAACACCGAACCTGCTTCGAAGAGTGCAAGATCATCATTGCCGCGGCTGAGGTTGCGGGCTACAGCGGCGAACAAGCCTGGCAGCAGTGAGGTGCGCAGATAGGGACTGGCTTCTGACAACGGGTTGATGATCTTGTTCAGCCGGCGCCGCCGATCGTCAGCGGGCACGCCCATCGCGTCAAGATCGGTCACCGACGTGAACGGGAAGCTCAGCACTTCCACGTATCCGCGAGCGGCGAGCGCCGCGTTGATTGCCCGCCGTGCCCGCTGGCTGCGGGTAAGCCCGCGACCGACAGGTGCGGTCGGGACAACTGGCTCGATGGTGTCGAAGCCGATCAGTCGGCCGACCTCTTCGACATAGTCGTACGGATCCCGCAGGTCGGGCCGCCAGCTGGGCGGAGTGATAGTCAGGTTGTCTCCGTGATCGCTGACTGTTGCACCGATGGCCTCCAGCAGGCGTACCACGGAGGCATGATCAACATCGGCACCAAGAATCTGCGACGGTAGCGTGTCGGCGATCGTGGTGCTGGGGCGCGGCGGGAGGGTGCCCCGTACCGTCTCCGCTGCCAGTAACGTGCCGCCGCCATGCTCTACCAGGAGTTCGGCCACGCGATGCGCGGCTGCATAGCTCGCCTGGGGATCAACGCCCCGTTCAAACCGGCGGGACGCCTCGGACGACAGCTTGTGGCGTCGGGAAGTGCGAGCAATCGTCATCGCGTCGAAGTGGGCTGCCTCGATAACGATGTTGCGGGTGCTCGATGAGAGTTCGGTGGTCGCTCCCCCCATGACTCCGGCGAGACCAATGGGTCCGGAAGCATCGGTGATCAACAAGTCGTCGGGGTGCAACGGCCGAACCACATCGTCGAGCGTGGTGAGCTTTTCCCCTTCGGCGGCCTTGCGTACCACGATGGGACCGTCGAGGAGTTCTGCGTCGTAGGCATGGATCGGCTGACCGGTCTCCAACATGACGTAGTTGGTGATGTCCACTGCCAGCGAGATCGACCGCATCCCGGCAAGTTGGACCCGGCGGGCGAGCCAGCGTGGGCTGGGCCGGTTGGGATCGATTTCGGTGATGGTGAGAGCCACGAAGAGCGGGCAGGCATCCGACTGCAGCTCGACGCGATATCCGCTTGCGATCTCAGCAGACACCACCCGATCAACTGGATCAGTGAAGCTGACATCAACGGCTTGTGCGGACTCACGAGCGATGCCGCGGATGGAGAGGCAATAACCGCGGTCGGTAGTGACTGCTATGTCGAGCACTTCCTCACGCAAGTGCAGCACCGATGCAGCGTCGGTGCCGGGCTGCAGATCTGGCTCGTCGAGCACCAGAATCCCGGTGTGATCATCGCCGAGACCCAGCTCCTTCGCTGAGCAGATCATGCCGTCGGAGATGTGGCCGTAGGTCTTGCGCGCCGAGATCCCGAAACCGCCGGGCAGCACAGCACCGGGCAGCGCAACCACCACGAAGTCACCAACCTCGAAGTTGTGGGCACCGCACACCACACTGCGCGAACCGGAACTGTCGTTGTGCGAACCAACATCGACCTGGCACCAGCGGATCGACTTGCCGTTGGATTGGACCTCGACCTCGTACGCCAGCACCATGCCGATCACCAATGGACCGGTGACATCGGCGCCGACCTGGTCGACAGTCTCAACTTCCAGCCCGGCTCTGATCAGCGCTTCCGCGAGAGTACGACCATCAAGATCATCAGGCATGGCCGCGTACTCGCCGAGCCAGCTCAGCGGCGCCCTCATCTCGCGGTCCCCACTAATGCGCGGCTGAACCGCACATCGCCTTCGATCATGTCCCGCATGTCTTCAGCGTTGTTGCGGAACATCAGCGTGCGATCGATGCCCATTCCGAAGGCGAAACCTGAGTAGACGTCGGTGTCGACGCCACAAGCCCTCAAAACGCGCGGGTTGACCACGCCGCAACCACCCCATTCAATCCAGCCCTCGCTCTTGCAGGTGCGACATGGATTGTCCGGATCACCGACGGAGGCGCCGTGGCAGACGAAGCATTCCAGGTCGACCTCTGCCGAGGGCTCGGTGAAGGGGAAGTAGTTGGGTCGGAAACGAGTCCGCGTCTCACCGAACATGGCCCGCGCGAAATGATCAAGAGTGCCACGTAGGTGACCAAGCGTGATGCCCTTGTCGACGGCTAGCCCCTCGATCTGGTGGAAGACCGGCAGATGCGTTGCGTCGTACTCATCTGACCGGTAGACCCTTCCTGGACAGATGACATAGACGGGCAGGTCACGAGTAAGCAATGCCCGCACCTGTACCGGCGACGTGTGGGTCCGGAGCACGATGCCGCCATCCTCGGGCTCCACGAACAAGGTGTCCTGCATCGTCCGCGCCGGATGATCAGGAATGAAGTTGAGGGCATCGAAGTTCATCCACTCGGCCTCGAGCTCTGGACCCTCGGCCACCTCCCAGCCCATCGCGACGAAGACGTCCTCCATCAAGCTCATCAGCGCGGTAATGGGATGAACGGCACCGAAAGGCTGGGTCTGGACTGGGAGCGTGACATCGACTCGCTCCTCTACCAGGATGCGGGCTACCTCTGCGGCCTTCAGCTGCTCCTCACGCGCTCTGAGCGCCTCGTTGATCACGCCGCGAGCCCGGCCCACGCGTACGCCGGCATCCTTTCGGGCTTGAGGAGGCAGCGCGCCGATCTCCCGATTGGCGAGCGCGATGGGTGATCGGTCGCCGGCGTGGGCCAACCGGGCTTGCTTCAGCTCGACGACCGAGGTCGCCGCCGCAAACGCCGCCAACGCCTCGGTAACCATCGCGTCGATACTCTCGGCATTCAGCGGCGTGACCTCAACAGGGTCGTAGCTGGTGTTCGGCCCGGACATAGCTCCCTCGGGAATGGAAGTGTGACGCACGGTGCGCCTGGGACAGTCTAGGAATGATGCTCGAACGCTGTCACGGCGTTTAGGGACTGGACCTCTTCCCGACGCGCTGGGCGGTTGCAGAGGCGTAAAGGAAGACGGCCGCGGCCGTGGAGAGGTTGAGGCTCTCGGCACGGCCGTAGCGGGGCAGAGCGACCAGCCGGTCCAGCAGTGCCTGGTGCTCCGGCGGCAATCCCCACGCCTCATTGCCCATCACCCACATGGTGGGTTGAGCCAGCTCGCCGGATCCTGCGAGATCGTTGATCTGGTACGCCGCCGCGGCGTCAGCGCCAAAGACCTGGAGGCCTGACTCGCGGCCGAGCTTGACTGCTTCAGCCAGATCGGCCCCGACGACGAGCGGCAGATGAAACAGGCTTCCTGTGGTGGCGCGTACGGTCTTGGCGTTATAGAGATCGACCGAGTCACGGCTCACCAGCACGGCATCGGCCCCGAACGCGTCGGCACATCTGATCACCGTCCCGAGGTTGCCGGGATCGCGGATCTGATCGCAGAAAAGCGCAAGCCGAGGCGCACCTGCGAGTGCCTCAACCACTGAGACATCGATCATCTGACAGACCGCGACCAGGCCTTGCGGAGTCACGGTGGCAGACAACTCAGCAACGGCCGGAGCTGACGCGATCGCAATCGGAGCTCCTGCGCTGGAGGCGGCGTTGAGCAAATCCCCATGACGGCCGACGCTGTCGTCGGCGACGATTAGCTCGATGACCGTGCCGGGTCGGCGGATTGCTTCAGAGACCGCCTGCGTACCCTCGGCGAGGAAGCGCCGAGCGACTTGGCGTTCCTTGCGACGCACCAGCCGGCGAGCTGCCCGCAGCATCCCCTGTGAAGCTGCAGGAAGCTCCGATCCGCGAGCTGCGAGCGTCGGCATTGCGCGAGCAGCTGCAAACTTCAGGCGGCGGTAGCGTCGGCGGCGGGCGCATTCGCCTTGGCCACCTCAACCAGCGCGGCGAACGCCGCCGGATCGCTGACAGCAAGATCAGCGAGGATCTTGCGATCCACCTCGACTCCGGCGGCCTTGAGGCCGGAGATGAAGCGGTTGTAGGTCATTCCTTCAGCGCGGGCAGCGGCATTGATCCGCTGAATCCACAACTTGCGGAAGTCACCCTTGCGAGCGCGGCGGTCACGGTAGGCATACACCAGCGAGTGAGTGACTTGTTCCTTCGCTTTTCGGTAAAGCCGAGAACGCTGCCCACGGTAGCCGGACGCCTGCTCGAGAAGTTCACGACGCTTCTTCTGTGCATTGACGGAGCGCTTGACGCGTGCCATCGCAGTTACTCCTTATGTTTCCTGGCGTGCCGCTGCACGCCTCGGGGGTTCAAGGGGTTCGCCCCCCTGCTCTGCTCATCGAATCGGTTCTCAGGCACTCTTGCCGAGCAGCTTCTTGGCCTTGGCGGCATCACCAGGCGCCAGGACCTTGTCGCCATCGAGGCGTCGGGTGCGGGTGCTGGGCTTGTGCTCGTTTAAGTGCATCTTGCCCGCCTGACGATGCATGAGCTTGCCCGTGCCGGTGACCCTGAACCGCTTCTTGGCCCCGGAGTGCGTCTTCATCTTCGGCATGTTTGATCCATTTCTTCTGTATGTAGTGCTGTGCTACGGCGCTGCCGTAGGACAGTGTCTAGCTCAGATCCATGTCGGGATCGAGGTTGTCCGCGGGTCCCCGACGCCTCTTCGTTGCAGGCTCAGCGGCAGCCTGCGCCCGACGACCCGCCTGCTCGGTTCGCTCCGCCTCGGCGTCGGCGAGCCGCTCGGCAGCCCGGCGATCCCGCTCGGCCTTGACCTCGGCCCGGGCCTCGGTCTTTTTCTTGAGCGGACCGAGAACCATCAGCATGTTCCGACCGTCCTGTTTGGGGGCGGACTCGACGAAGCCGTACTCGTCAACGTCGGCAGCCAGCTTCTTCAATAGGTTGTAGCCAAGCTCGGGCCGCGACTGCTCACGCCCCCGGAACATGATCGTGATCTTGACCTTGTCCCCCGCCTTCAGGAAGCGTACGACGTGACCCTTCTTGGTCTCGTAGTCGTGGGTGTCGATCTTGGGCCGAAGCTTCATTTCCTTGATCACTGTGTTGGTCTGATGACGTCGGCTCTCGCGCGCCTTCTGGGCGTTCTCGTACTTGAACTTGCCGTAGTCCATGAGCTTGGCGACCGGCGGCCGTGCCATTGGCGCGACCTCTACTAGGTCTAGCTCGGCCTCCCGCGCAAGACGCAAAGCGTCCTCGATGCGTACGATGCCGACCTGCTCCCCGGCCGGTCCGACAAGCCGGACCTCGGGGACGCGAATTCGATCGTTGATTCGCGGTTCGGTGCTGATATGTCCTCCAGTTGGTTGTAGGTGGTTGACCAACCAGACGGCAGCAGAATCCGTGCGCGGCGACCCAAACGACGAAGGGTCTCCGCGTA